>WVSO01000107.1 GCA_015689745.1 Rhodobacterales bacterium HKCCSP123
CGCGAGGCGGCCACGCCGGCCCCGACCGTGGCCGAGCTGCCCCCGGTGGACGACGCCGGGCGCCTTGTCGTCATGCTCGACCCCGGCCACGGCGGTGTGGACCCGGGTGCCGTGCGGGGCGATCACACCGAGGCGAACCTGGTGCTGACCTTCGCCCGCGAACTGCGCGACGCGCTGCGCCGGACGGGCCGTGTCGAGGTGGTGCTGACCCGCGACAGCGACCTTTTCGTGCCGCTGCCGACCCGCGTGACGCTGGCGCGTGCCGCGGGAGCCGACCTGTTCGTCTCGCTGCATGCCGATGCGCTGGCCGAGGGCGTGGCCAGGGGCGCCACGATCTACACCTTGTCCGAAACCGCCTCGGATGCGGCCGCCGAGGCCCTCGCCGAGCAGCATGACCGCGCCGACCTTCTGCAGGGCATCGACCTGCACGGGGCCGACGACGTGGTGGCGGGCGTGCTGATGGACCTTGCGCGCCTCGAGACGGCGCCGCGCAGCGTCGCGCTGGCGGACACCCTGGTCGATGAAATCGGAGAGTCCGACCTGACGCTGCATTCCCGCCCGCATGGCGAGGCGGGATTCACCGTGTTGCGGGCGGCGGACATTCCCTCGGTGCTGCTCGAGATCGGCTTCATGTCCGACGCGCAGGACCTCGAGAACATCCTCGATCCCGAATGGCGCGCGCGGATGCAGGCGGCGCTGGTCGAGGGCATTCTCGACTGGGCCGACGCGGATGCGGCGCGGATGGCGCTGGTGCGGCAGTAGGGGTCAGCGCGCCTCGGCCAGCCAGACGGAATGGCCGCGCAGCCCGGCGTCTTCCGGGCGGAACCAGGTCACCGAGAAACCGGCATCGGCCAGAAGCCCGCGATAGTCCTCCGGGTCTAGGCTCGCGTGGTAGACGGGGCTGTCGCCGACGCGCCCCACGGCTTCGCCTGCCGCCGGGCCTGTGGTGAACAGAAGCCGCGCGCCGGGGGCGGCATGCGCGGCGAAGACGGGGAACATCGCGCGCTGGTCCCCGGGCGACAGGTGGAAGAGCGAATTGAAGGCGAGGATCACGTCGAAGCGACGCCCGAGCTCGAGCCCCCGCATGTCGGCATGGATCGCTTCCGCCTCCGGGACGCGGGCCGCAAGCTCGGCCACCATGGCGGCGGCACCATCGACGCCGGTCACGAGATCGCCGCGGGCGATGTACCAGGCCGCGATGGGCTGGCCCGCGCCGCAGCCCAGGTCGAGCACCGACAGCCCCGGCGCGCGGCCCGCGACGCTTGCCGCAAGCGCCGGTTCCTCCCACAGCGCGCGGTTGCGCTCGCGGGCCCATCGGGCGGCCTCGCGCTCGTAGGCGGCCAGGATGTCGTCGGGTCCGGTCACGGACACAACATGGTGAAGATCGCGCGGGGCGGAAAGCCGCCCATTGGATTTGATCGGCAGGGGCGGGGCAGGTATAGACTGCGCAACTGGAACGGGCGGTTCTGCATGATCCGATTCATCATTGGCTTCTTCGGCGCGATCTTCACCGCCGTGACGCTCGGCATCATCGCCGTGGCCATCGGCGTGGGCGGCATCCTGTTCATGTATTCCCATGACCTGCCGGACCACGAGGCGCTGGCGAACTACACGCCGCCCACGATCAGCCGGATCTATTCCCGCGAGGGGATGATCGTCGATGAATTCGCCGCCGAACGGCGCCTTTTCGTCCCAGCCGATGAGATCCCGGCGCTCGTCTCCCATGCCTTCGTCAGCGCGGAGGACCGCAATTTCTACGAGCATGGCGGCTACGACCCGCGCGCCATCGCCGCGGCCTTCGTCGAGGCGGTCCGAAGCCGCGGCCGCGACGTGCGCGGTGCCTCGACCATCACGCAGCAGGTGATGAAGAATTTCCTGCTCGACGGAAGCCGCACCATCGAGCGCAAGGTGCGCGAGATCATCCTGGCCGCCCGGATCGAGACGGCGCTGTCGAAGGATCGGATCCTCGAGCTGTACCTGAACGAGATCTTCCTCGGGCAGAACTCCTATGGCGTGGCCGCGGCCGCGCAGACCTACTTCAACGCCAATCTCGAAGACCTGACGCTGGAGCAGGTGGCCTATCTCGCGGCGCTGCCCCAGGCGCCGTCGAACTTCCACCCGGTGCGCGACTACGACCGCGCCATCAGCCGCCGCAACTACGTGCTGCGCGAGATGTTCGAGAACGGCTACATCTCCCGCGAGGAGATGGAGCGCGCGACCGGCATGCCGCTCGAGACGGTGCAGGGTGGCCATATCGAGCCCTTCCGCACCGCGCGACCGCCGCGCAACTACTTCACCGACGAGATCCGCCGCCAGCTGTCCGCGCAATACGGCGAGGACGAGTTCTTCACCGGCGGCTACGCCGTGCGCGCCACGATGGACGAGGATCTGCAGCGCGTGGCCGAACAGGCGTTGCGCCGCGCGCTGGAACGCTTCGACCGCGACCAGGGCCTGTGGCGCGGGCCGGTCGACAGGATCGACCCGGCCCGCCTCGCCGACGAGGCAAGCTGGCGCGAGGCCCTGGCCGAGGCCGAGATCGCGCGCGACATCGACGGCTGGTACGCCGCGGTGGTGCTGGCGGTCGGCGACAGGTCCGCGCGCATCGGCATCGAGGGCGTGGACGAGGACGATGACGGCCACTTCATCCCCGCCGAGGACGTGACCTGGGCGCGCCCCGTGGACGAGGATGGCAACCGCGGGCCGCAGGCGCGGGTGGCGGGCGATCTCCTGTCGGTGGGCGACGTGGTCCATGTGCGCGCCATGACCCGCGACGACGACGGCAGTTTCCTGCGCTGGACGCTGCGGCAGGTGCCCGAGGTGCAGGGCGGGTTCATGGCGATGGACGTGAACACGGGCCGCGTCCTGGCGATGCAGGGCGGCTTTTCCTACCAGCATTCGAGCTTCAACCGCGCGACCCAGGCCACGCGTCAGCCCGGCTCGTCCTTCAAGCCCTTCGTCTATGCCGCGGCGCTGGACAGCGGCTACAGCCCCAACACCATCGTGATCGACGCGCCGATCGAGCTGCGCACGCCCGAGGGGATCTGGCGGCCGCAGAACGCGTCGAACCAGTTCTACGGGCCCTCGCCGCTGCGCACGGGGATCGAGCGGAGCCGGAACCTCATGACGGTCCGGCTCGCGCAGGACGTGGGGATGGAGACTGTCGCCCGCTATGCAGAACGCTTCGGCGTCTACGACGACATGCAGCCCTTCCTCGCGAATTCGCTGGGCAGCCAGGAAACGACGCTGTTCCGCATGGTGGCCGCCTACGCGATGTTCGCCAATGGCGGGGAGCGCGTCGAGCCGACGCTGGTGGACCGGATCCAGGACCGCTGGGGAAACACCGTCTATCGCCACGACCAGCGCCTTTGCCCCGATTGCGAGCTCGCCTCGCTCGAGCCGGGGCTGGCGCCGGCCATCGTGTCGAACCGCGAGCGCGTGATGGACCCGATCACCGCCTACCAGCTGACCTCGATGATGCGCGGCGTGGTGGACCGCGGGACCGCGGCCGGCACGGTGAACCTTCCCGTGCCCACGGCGGGCAAGACCGGCACCACCAACGAGGCGCGCGACGTCTGGTTCGTCGGCTTCACCTCGTCGATCGCGGCGGGCTGCTATATCGGCTACGACCAGCCGCGGCCGCTGGGCCGGGGGGCCTCGGGCGGGGGGATGTGCGGCCCGGTCTTCAACGAGTTCATGCTGGAGGCGATCCGCGAATACGGCGGCGGTGCCTTCGCGGTGCCCGAGGGCGGCGTCTTCTACCCGATCGACCGCTTCTCGGGCCAGCGCTTGCCGGACGGCGCCCAGGGCGACAACGTGGTCTACGAGCTGTTCCGCGAGGGCGAGGAGCCGTATTTCGGCATCCTGTCGATCATCGACGGCGGATGGGGCATGGGGTCGGACCTGCCGCTCGTCAGCGGGGCCGAGGGTGTCGAGGGCGCGGGCGCCGCGACGGAGGACCAGACCGTGACCACCTCGACCGGCGAGGCGGCGCGGGTGCCCACCGGAACGAGCGTCGGCACGCTCAGTTCGGGCGGGCTCTACTGACACCGGTACGCGTTGGGCGGGATTGCCCGGCCTGCGCGACATGCGGGGCTTGCCCGTGCCCACCCGGTTCCCCCGGGCTTGTGGCGCGCGGGCGGGCTGATATATCTCCGGGACCGAGCGACAGGAAGAGGCCGAGCCAATGCGCGCCGAGACGCAAGCCAATATCGAGAAGATCCGGAAATCGCTGAGCCTTCTGGGTCAGCGGATGGACATCGAGACCGCGCCGCACCGGCTGGAAGAGTTCAACGCCCGCGTGGAGGACCCGACGCTCTGGGACGATCCCGCGCGCGCCCAGAAGCTGATGCGCGACCGGCAGATGCTGGTCGACCGGATGGGCACCTATGACAGCATCCGGCGGGGCTTGCAGGACAATGCCGAGCTGATCGAACTGGGCGAGATGGAGGATGACGCCGAGGTCGTGGCCGAGGCCGAGGCGGCGCTGGCCGAGCTGGTCGAGATGGCGGCGAAGAAGGAACTCGAGGCGCTGCTCGACGGCGAGGCGGACGGCAACGACGCCTTTCTTGAGATCAACGCGGGCGCCGGCGGCACAGAGGCCTGCGACTGGGCGCAGATGCTGGCACGGATGTATGTCCGCTGGGCCGAGGGCCGCGGCTTCGAGGTGGACCAGCAGGACCTCTCGCCCGGCACCGAGGCCGGGATCAAGTCGGTCGTCTACCAGATCAAGGGGCCGAACGCCTATGGCTGGCTGAAGTCGGAGAGCGGGGTTCACCGGCTGGTTCGCATCTCGCCCTTCGGCAAGGGCACCCGCGAGACGAGCTTCGCGAGCGTCTGGGTCTATCCGGTGGTCGATGACAACATCGAGATCGAGGTGAACCCGAGCGAGATCCGGATCGACACCTACCGCTCCTCGGGGGCGGGCGGCCAGCACGTGAACACGACGGACTCGGCGGTGCGGATCACGCACCTTCCCACGGGGATCGTGGTGACAAGCTCCGAGAAATCGCAGCACCAGAACCGCGACATCGCCATGAAGGCGCTGAAATCGCGGCTCTACCAGATGGAGTTGGAAAAGCGCACCGCGGCGATCACCGAGGCGCATGAGAACAAGGGCGACGCAGGCTGGGGCAACCAGATCCGGTCCTACGTGCTGCAGCCCTACCAGATGGTGAAGGACCTGCGCACGGGCTACGAGACGAGCGACACGGGCGGCGTGCTCGACGGGGATCTCGACGGGGTGATGGCGAGCGTGCTGGCGATGGACGTGTCGGGCAAGAGCCGGGCCGAGGCGCGGGCCGAGGACTGATCCTCGGGCGCTGCGCGCCCGACCCGCGTCGCCCTTGCTCGGGCCCCTGCGGGGCCGCTCGCGCGGGCGAGGGGGCCCGGTGGGGCGGTCGGGTCCGGCAGTGCAGGCTGCGCGCGAGTGTCGGCTGCAGGAGCCTCCGGCGGGGATATTTGGAAAACGGAGAAGCAGGGGAGCGGTGCGCGATGGGAGAGCTGTGGCGCCTGGGGGCATCGGATCTGAGCGGCAGGATCGCGCGGCGCGAGCTGTCGCCGGTCGACCTGATGCGCGATGTGCTCTGGCGGATCGACGCCGTGAACGGGCCGGTGAACGCGGTGGTGGCGCTGAGGGACCGCGAGGCGCTGATGGGCGAGGCGCGGCTGGCCGAGGCGATGCCGCCGGAGGGGTGGCTCCACGGCATCCCGGTGGCGATCAAGGACCTCGTGGAGGTGAAGGGCGTGGTCTCGACCTCGGGATCGCCGATCCTGAAGGGGCATGTGCCGACGGTGGATGACGGCCTTGCGCGGCGCTTGCGGGCCGCGGGTGCGATCGTGATCGGCAAGACCAACGTGCCGGCCTTCGGCCTTGGCTCGCATACGGTGAACAAGGTCTACGGGGCGACACGCAACCCCTATGACCTGTCGCGCAGCGCGGGAGGCTCCTCGGGCGGGGCGGCGGCGGCACTGGCGCTGGGGATGCTGCCCGTGGCCGACGGGTCGGACATGATGGGCAGTCTGCGCAACCCGGCCGCATGGAACAACGTCTACGGCTTCCGGCCCACGGCGGGCCTTGTGCCGGGCGAGGCGCGGGACACCGTGTTCCAGCACCGGCTGTCGACCAACGGGCCGATGGCGCGCGACATCGACGATCTCGAGCGGCTTCTCGCCGTGCTCTCGGACGGGGCCTATCGCCCCGGTTCGGGCAAGGCGCCCGCGCGGGTGCGCATCGGCTGGCTGGGCGACTGGGGCGGGGCCTACCCGATGGAGGCGGGCATCCTCGCCCGGGCCGAGGCGGCGCTGGCCGTGATGGAGGGGCTGGGCTGGGAGGTGGAGCCGGTGACGCCGCCCTATCCGGCCCGCGCGCTCTGGGAGGCCTGGATCACGCTGCGCCAGTTCGCCGTCGCGATGAATCTCGGCGTGCATTGGCGCAACGAGGCCGAGCAGGCGCTTCTGCCCGCGCAGGCGCGCTGGGAGGTGAGCCACGGCTTCGCGCTGAAGGGCGCCCAGGTGCAATGGGCGACCGAGACGCGCGCGGCCTGGCTCGCGGCGGCGCGCGGCCTTTTCGAGACCTATGACGCGGTGGTGCTGCCCTCGACGCAGGTCTGGCCGTTCCCGGTCGAGGAGCGCTGGCCGGAGCGGATCGGGGATGTCGCGATGGACAGCTATCACCGCTGGATGGAGGTGGTGGTGCCGGCCAGCCTCGGCGGGTTGCCCGCGCTGGCGCTGCCGGCGGGCTTCGGTGCGGCGGGCCTGCCCGCAGGCGTGCAGCTGATCGGCGCGCCGGGGGCGGATGCGTCGATCCTGGCGCTGGGACGCGCCTATCACGCGGCGACCGACTGGCCGGGGCAGAGGCCGCCGGCCGATCCCTGATCCCCCTTGGCGGGAGCGCCGGGGGCGGTCTACACTTTCCGCGGGAGACGCGGCCTGGTCGGGGAGGATGGGCCATGAGCGACATGACCGGGGCGCCGCTGGCGCCCTCGAAGGTGCCGGAGCTGCGCGAGATGTCGATGGGCGACATCGGCCAGGCGCTTGGTGCCGGGCTGCGCGATTACTGGCGCAAGCCGATGATGGGGCTCTTCTTTTCCCATGTCTACGTGGTGGGGGGCTGGCTTCTCTACCTGATGCTTTTCCTGTGGCACATGGAATGGCTGGCGATCCCGCTGACCTTCGGTTTTCCGCTGCTGGGTCCGTTCCTGGCGGTCGGCCTTTACGAGGTCTCCCGGCGGCTCGAGGCGGGGCAGACCGAGTGGCGGCGCAACGACATCTTCGGCGTGATCTGGCGCCAGAGGCTCAGGCAACTTCCGAGCATGGCCTGGGTGATCATCGTCTACTTCCTGTTCTGGTCCTTTTTCGCGCACATGCTCTTCGCGCTGTTCCTCGGGCCCTCGGCGCTGACCAATGTCACCACCTCCTACGCCTACCTGCTGCAGCGCGAGGGACTGAGCATGCTCTTGGTGGGCACCGCCTTCGGCGCGGTCTTCGCCTTCGTGCTCTTCTGCCTCACGGCGGTGTCGCTGCCGCTTCTCCTCGAGAAGGAACTGGATTTCGTCACCGCGATGCTGACCTCGATCGCCGTGGTTCGGAAGAACCCGGGCGTCATGCTGACCTGGGGCTTCACCATCGCGGCACTGACCTTCCTCGGCATGCTGCCGGGGCTTCTGGGGCTTTTCGTCGTGCTGCCCGTGCTGGGGCACGCGACCTGGCATATCTACCGGCGCGCCCTGCAGAGCGTCGATTGACCCCCAAATGAAAAAAGCCGGGCGTGACGCCCGGCTTTTCCGATCTCGTCAGGTGGCCCCGGTCAGGAGCTCTTGGCGTCCGCCGGGGCAGGGCCTGCGGCCGCGGGCCGCGGCACGGAGGGCGCGGGCGCCGAGGGGGCGCGCGGCGCCATGCCGGAGGAGGCGCCGGTCGACAGCGGGTCCTCGGCGCGCTGCACGGAGCCTTCGAAATGGGCGCCGCTCTCGATCGCGATGGTCTTGTGGATGATGTCGCCCTCGACGCGGGCGGTCGAGGTCAGGCGGACCTTCAGGCCACGCACCTTGCCGACGACGCGACCGGTCACGACGATATCGTCGGCGACGATCTCACCCTCGATATTGGCGCTTTCGCCGACCGTCAGCAGATGCGCGCGGATGTCGCCCTGAACCGTGCCCTCGACCTGGATGTCGCCCGTGGTGCGCAGGTTGCCCGTCACGGTGAGGTCGGAACTCAGCACCGAGGGGGCGGGCTTGGATTTCGGGGACGAGGAAGAAGTGGTCGACATGCTTGCTCCCGCATTGGGGCTGGATTTCTGATCGGATTTGGCGGAGTCGCTGGCACTCTGGTCGGCGCCGGAGGACTTCGGCCCTGGCTCGTTGATCTTGGATTTAGAAAACATCGCGTCCTGCCGTGATGAAGGTCATCGGGTTCACCGGGTCGCCATTCCGACGCACCTCGTAGTGCAGATGGGTCCCGGTACACCGTCCGGTGCAGCCCATATCACCGATATGTTCCCCGCGCGAGACCCTTTCGCCCCGGCTGACATGGAGGCGGGTCATGTGGGCGTAGCGGGTGGTGATGCCAAAGCCGTGATCGATCTCGACCATCAGGCCGTAACCGCTTTGACGGCCAGCGAAAATCACCGTTCCGTCCCCGCCGGCGACGATGTCGGTGCCCCGCGCACCGGCGAAATCCACACCGGCATGAAGCCGCCGACCGCCGTTGATCGGATCCCGCCGATAGCCGAACCCGGAGGTGTTGCGGTAGCTGCCGCTCACCGGGATGGAGAAGGGAAGCTGCTCGGCCGCGATGCGGTAGAGGTTCATCTCGTCCAGCGCGCCCAGAAGCTCGTTGGCGCGCAGCGACATCACGTCGGGTTCGTCGCCGCGGGTCGAGACGGCGATGGGCATCAGCGGGCCGCCCTGTCCTGAATAGGTCGCGCGCACCTGGCCGATCAGGCTGTCGGTCGACAGGCCCGAGGCCGACAGCAGGCGATCGAGCGGTTCCATCGACATCGCGACGGCGTCCTCGAGCTGGCGGAAGACGCGCTCCTGGCGTTCCTCGGCCAACGCGGCCTCGAATTGCAGGCGGTCGATTTCCTGTGACGCCTCGGCCACGAGCACGGCGGAGGTGTCGCGCTGACCGGCCGTCGCCTCCAGCGCGGAGGCGAGGCGCTCGACGGTGGTCTGCAATTCGGCCTCGCGGGCGGCGGCAGTCTGCATCGTGCCGGTGTCGGCCTGAAGCTCGGTTTGCAGTGTCGCCACCTGTTCGCGGGCCGCGTCACGCTCGTCGATGGTGCGGCGGAGCGTGGACTGGATGACGTTGACCGCGGTTTCAAGCTCGCGGCGGCGTTCCTCGGAGTCGAGCAGCCGAAGCTGCATCGCGGCCACCTGGTCCATCGCGCCCGAGAAGCGCTCCTGCGCCTGCACGGCCTCCAGGGTCCGCAATTCGACCTCGTCGGAAAGGACGTTGAGCCGGGTCTGGTACATGATCTGTTCGCGCTGTGCCTGGTCGCGCGCATTCCCGGCCGAGATCGCATCGATCAGGAAGACCGACGTGATGATGACCGACCACGATACCACCACGGCGAAGCCCGCGAGGATCGCGGCCTGCGTGGCGGGCCGGAGGCGGATGAACCGCGTGCCCTGGTCGGATTTCAGGAAAAGACGCTGCTCGGGCAGGCGGGTTTCGAGTGCCGCGTTCAGGCGGCCCATCAGACGTGCTGTCACGTTCTTTGCCCCATGTTCCCCTCGTTCTTTATGGTCCGCACCGGGTGTCCCCGTCCGGTTGCGGCCCCCTGAGGGAATACTTAAGGCCGCCGACTGCCTCAACAGAGTATCGGGATGTTGCCGAAAAAGCACCGAAAAATGCTCGATTCAGGCAAAAATCCGCCGATCCTGCGGGAAGCAAACGCGCGTCAGCCGGTCAGGGGCCAGTAGAAATCGGGCGGCAGCCCCGCCTCGGCGCGCTTTTCCTCGTTGAAGGGTGGCTTCAACTGGCCGTGGAAATAACGCCGGACAAGCCCGTGAAAGGCGTCCTTGGGGTCCAACTCGTGCCGACCGCACAGGAAGTGGAACCACTTGGAGCCATAGGCGACGTGGTGCACCTCCTCGGCGTAGATCACCTCCATCGCGGCGATGGCCTGTCCGGCGGCGGGGTCGTCCTTGGCGCGGCGGAAGATGTCGATCATGCCGGGCGTCACGTCGAGGCCGCGCGCCTCGAGCACCATGGGAACGACGGCCAGCCGGCCCATCAGGTCCTGGGCCGTGTCCTCGGCCGCGCGCCACATCCCGGCATGGGCGGCCAGCGCGCCGTAGCGGCTGCCCATCGCCTCGAGGCAATCCGCGATCAGGTTGAAATGTTTCGATTCCTCGTCGGCCGCGCGCACCCAGTCATCGTAGAACCCCGGCGGCATCGGCGTGTCCGTGAAGCGGGCGATGATGTCCCAGTGCAGGTCCACGGCATTGAGCTCGATATGGGCCACCGCATGCAGGATCGCGATGCGCCCCTCGGGCGTGCCGGGGCGGCGGCGCGGCACGTCGCGCGGGTCGAGAAGCGGGGGCTCGGCGGGGCGGGCGGGCTGCATGACCACGGCGCTGGTCACCGACATGAACCAGCCGCTCGTGCCCTCGG
>WVSO01000108.1 GCA_015689745.1 Rhodobacterales bacterium HKCCSP123
AGGCCCCCGGCGTGGCCGAAGCCGCGCCCCTCTGGGAGGCCCAAGCGCCCTCTGCCCGCGTGGAAGCCGAGGCCCCGCCCGAGGCCGTCACCCGCCCGCTTGGCGCGGCCCGCGCGCAGATCCACGAGAATTACATCGTGGCCCAGACCGAGACGGGAATGATCCTTGTCGATGCCCATGCCGCCCATGAGCGGCTGGTCTATGAACGCCTCAAGCGGCAGATGGCGGAAAACGGCATCGCGCAGCAGGCCCTGCTGATCCCCGAGATCGTGACCCTCGGCAATGACGCCGAGCGGCTGCTCGACCACGCCGAAGACCTCGCCGCGCTTGGCCTCGTGATCGAGGCCTTCGGCCCCGGTGCCGTCGCGGTGCGCGAGGTGCCCGCGCTGCTCGGCACGGTCGCCGCCGAACCGCTTCTGCGCGACATGCTGGACGAGATCGACGAGCTGGGCCGATCGGAGGCCCTGCGCGCGCGGCTCGACGCGGTCCTCAGCCGCATCGCCTGCCACGGGTCCGTGCGCACGGGCCGCCGCATGAGTGCGGACGAGATGAACGCCCTGCTGCGCGAGATGGAGGCGACGCCGAAATCGGGCCAGTGCAACCACGGTCGGCCGACCTGGGTGTCACTGTCCCTGGCCGATATCGAAAGGCTCTTCGGGCGGACATGATCCAGGTCGGCGACATCACCCTCGATTTCGGCGACCCGCTCGTTCTCGCCGGCGCGGTGGCCTTCGCCGCGCTTCTGCTGCTGGTGATCCTCGTGATCTCGGCCCTGCGCGCGGCGAACCGCTCGGCCCGGATGGTCGAGCCGCTGGCCCAGCACCTCGGCGGGCTTGGGCGCACGGTCGAAAGCCTGGGCCAGGGCCAGGAGCGTCTGGCCGGTGGCCTCACCCATGTCTCCGAGATGCAGGCGCGCGCGCAGGCCAGCATGCTGGAGGCAATGGAACGACGGCTGGAGGACGTGCAGAAGGGCATGGCCGAAACGCTGCACGGGACATCCACGCGGACGGCGCGCAGCCTTGGCGAGCTGCAGCAGAAGCTCGAGCAGATCGACCGCGCGCAGGCGAAGATCGAGAAGCTGTCGGGCGACGTGCTCTCGCTTCAGGATATCCTGTCGAACAAGCAGACACGCGGGGCCTTCGGCGAGATCCAGCTGAACGACATCGTCTCCAAGGCGCTGCCGGCGGATGCCTATTCGTTCCAGACGACGCTCTCGAACGGCAAGCGGGCCGATTGCCTGATCCGCCTGCCGAACCCGCCGGGCCCCATCGTGATCGACGCGAAATTCCCGCTGGAGGCATACGAGGCGCTGGTCAATGCCGACGGGCAGGAGGCCAAGGCGCGCGCCACGCGCGAGCTGGGCGCGGCGGTGCGGGTTCACATCAAGGCGATCGCCGAGCGCTACATCATCGAGGGGGAGACCGCCGATGGCGCGCTGATGTTCCTGCCGTCGGAAGCGGTCTACGCCGAGCTGCACGCGCGCCTGCCCGAAGTGGTGCGCGCAGGCTTCGACGCGCGGGTCTGGATCGTGTCGCCCACCACCTGCATGGCGACGCTGAACACCATGCGCGCGGTGATGAAGGACGCACGGATGCGCGAACAGGCGGGCGAGATCCGCAAGGCGCTGAAGCAGCTGCACCGCGACGTCGAGATCGTCGAGGAGCGCGCGGGCAAGCTCGAGACGCATCTGCGGCAGGCGGGTGAGGACGTGGCGGGCATCCTGACCGCGACGGCGCGGGCGGGCAAGCGGGCCGAGCGGCTCGACAATTTCGATTTCGAGGAATTGGCGCCCGATGCCGCGCCCCCGGGCGTGGTGCCGCTGCAGCGGCCCTGACGGATCGGAACAGGCCAGGACGCATCGCCGGAGGGTCCGATCCTCCGGGCGGTGTGCCGTGCGTCTCTGGCTGGGGCGGGGGCTGCGGTGCCCCGGCGATCATCGGGAAGACACAGGATGAGCGGCGCCGCTCGAAAGCGGTCGGTCGGCCCGGCGCATTCTCGCACCGGGTTTCGCGCTGTTCCGTCCGATCCGGCCTTGGCCCTTTGGGGGCTGTCTGCAGCCGGACCGGCGACCGGTCCCGTTTGCGGCAGGGGGTGGGACCCCCGCCATGCCATGGCAAGGCAGGGGTATAGACCGGCAGGGTTAAGGAAGCGTGAAACGCTTCGGAGGGGGCGCGAAACTGCAGTTTCACAGCTTGGGAAAACTGCAGTTTTCCCATCCGTTTTCCTGCAGGAAAACGGCGCCCCGACTAAAGGCGCTCGATGGCGATGGCCGTGCCCTCGCCGCCCCCGATGCAGATCGCGGCGACGCCGCGCTTCAGGTCGTGGCGCTCCATCGCATTGAGGAGCGTCACCATGATCCGCGCGCCCGAAGCGCCGATGGGATGGCCCAGCGCACAGGCCCCGCCGTGGATGTTCATGCGCTCGCGCGGCACGCCCATCTCGTGCATGAAGGCCATGGGAACGACGGCGAAGGCCTCGTTCACCTCCCACAGGTCCACGTCGCCCACCGACCAACCCAGCCGGTCCAGCAGCTTGCGGGCGGCCGGAACGGGGGCCGTCGGAAACAGGTTCGGCTCCTGCGCGTGGGAGGCATGGCCGAGGATGCGCGCACGCACCTTCAGGCCATGGGCCTCGGCGGCCTGTGCACGGGCGAGCACAAACGCCGCCGCGCCGTCGGAGATCGAGGAGGAATTGGCTGGCGTCACCGTCCCGTCCTTGCGAAAGGCGGGCTTCAGCGTCGGGATCTTCTCGGGCCGCGCGTTGCCGGGCTGTTCATCGACCGTCACCACCGCCTCGCCCTTGCGGCCACGCACCGTCACCGGGGCGACCTCGGCATCGAAGGCGCCTGTCTCGATGGCCTTCAGCGCGTTCTCGAGCGAGCCGAGCGCATAGGCATCCTGCGCTTGCCGCGTGAACTGGAACGCCTCGGCACAATCCTCGGCGAAGGTGCCCATGAGGCGCCCCTTGTCATAGGCATCCTCGAGCCCGTCGAGGAACATGTGATCCTGCGCCGACTGGTGCCCGATCCGCGCCCCGCCGCGCATGGCGGGCAAGAGGTACGGGGCGTTGGTCATCGATTCCATGCCGCCCGCGACCACGATGTCGGACCGGCCCAGCGCGAGCGCATCCCAGGCGAACATGGCCGCCTTCATGCCGGAGCCGCACATCTTGTTGAGCGTGGTCGCCGGAACCTCCTTCGGGAGGCCCGCGGCGAAGCCGGCCTGCCGCGCGGGGGCCTGGCCCTGGCCCGCGGGCAAGACGCAGCCCATCAGCAATTCGTCGACCGTGGTCGCCGCCGCACCGGCATCCTCGAGCGCCGCGGCGATGGCCACGCCGCCAAGCTCCGCCGCCGTGGCGCCCGAAAGCGCGCCCTGGAAGCCGCCCATGGGCGTGCGCGACGCCCCTGCGATCACCACCTCGTCCATCTCGAACTCCCCGTCTGCCGCTCACCGGTTGGTAAGGTTTATCGCCTACCTCCATAGCAAATCCGAAGGCGGAGATAACCGTATGAAGATGACATTTGATGACAGCGGCGACGTCGCCGTCCTCCTGGTCGAGGAGTCGCGCATCGACGCGAGCGTCGCGATCCAGTTCAAGGATCGCTTCCGCGACCTGACGGAGCAGGGCACGGGCAACGTGATTCTCGACCTGAGCCGGGTGGAGTTTCTCGACTCGAGCGGGCTTGGCGCCGTGGTCGCAGCGCGCAAGCTGCTGGGGGAGGGGCGACTGCTGGAGCTTGCGGGGCTGACGCCCGCGGTCGACAAGGTGATGACGCTGACGCGCATGTCCACGGTCTTTCCGATCCATGCCGACGTGGCCGCCGCCCTGGCCAGCCACGCGGTCCCGGCCAGAGCCTCATCATGAGCGCGCCCGGCATCGGCGACAGGCCACGACGGGTCATCAGCCTGGGCTTCCCCGCCGAACAGGGCGAGGTTCGGCGCGCGCTGATATCCGTCGATGCCGCGCTTGCTGCGGCGGGGGTCGGGCGCGACCTGAGGGACCGGACCCAGATCGCCCTGGCCGAAGCCTGCAACAACATCGTCGAGCACGCCTACGCCACCGGTCCGGCGGCGAGCGATCCCGCGATCACGCTCGACGTGGCGGCCGACCGCGGCGGTCTTCAGATCACCTTGCGCGATCGCGGCGGCCCGATGCCCGGCGGTCGCGTGCCGGTGCCCGACCTTCCCGAGATCGATCCGGACGACATGCTCGGCCTGCCCGAGGGCGGGTTCGGCTGGCCGCTTCTCCGCGGCATGGCGCGGTCGCTGAGCGTGTCGCGCCGGAACGGCCAGAACATCCTGCGCTTTCGCCTGCCGATGGCGGATACCCCCGCAAACCGCGGGCAAAAAGCCTTGTGAATGCCCGATTCCCCACAAAATCCCGCCGGTATCGGAGGCGATACAGTGACCTGTAGCTGCAGAGGCTCCCCTCGGCACCGCGCGTCAAAGCCCCCACCCAGTGCCGGTGTCGAGGTCCTCGCAGCTACCACCCTTCCCCCTGACCGATCCCGTCCCGGCACCCTTCGCCGCATGATGTCCGCCCGTCGCCGGCATCGGGGGGCCCTTGCCCTCGCCGCGCCCGCGGTTACCTTGCGCGCGGGACCCGTGAACGCGTGGGAGGGACAGACATGCGCGATTTCCATACACCCGGCCGGTCGGCCGTTTTCGCCGACCAGGGCATGTGCGCCACCTCGCACCCGCTGGCCGCGCAAACCGCCATCGAGATCCTGAAGGCCGGCGGCAATGCCGTGGACGCGGCCATCGCGGGCGCGGTGCTGCTGGGCCTCTGCGAGCCGGCCATGACCGGGATCGGCGGCGACTGCTTCGTGCTTCTGAAGCCCGCGGGCACCGAGGATGTCATCGCGCTGAACGGTTCCGGCCGTGCGCCCGCCGCGCTCTCCGGTGCAGACCTGCGCGCGAAGGGCCACGAGAAGATGCCGGTCTTCGGCGACCCTGCCGCCGTCACCATCCCCGGCGCGGTCGATGCCTTCTGCCGGCTTGCCGAGGATCACGGGCGCCTCGGCATCGACCGGCTGCTGGCCCCCACGATCCACTATGCCGAGGCAGGCATCCCGGTCGCGCCCCGCGCGGGCTTCGACTGGGCGCATCACCACGAGAACCTCAGCGGTGCCGCGCGGTCCTTCTACCTGATCGACGGGGCGGCCCCGCGCGTGGGCCAGCGCTTCGTCCACAAGGGCCAGGCCGAGGTGCTGCGCCGGGTCGCCGCCGAAGGGCGCAAGGGCTTCTACGAGGGCGAGGTGGCCGAGGACATGGTCGCCAGCCTGCGCGCGCTGGGCGGCGTCCACACGCTCGAGGATTTCGCGACCACCGCCTGCGACTACACCACCCCGGTCAGCGGCACCTACAAGGGCGTCGAGCTTGTCGAGCATCCGCCGAACGGACAGGGCGCGACCGCGATCCTCCTGAACAACATCCTGGCGGAATTCGACCTGCCCTCGATGGAACCCTTCGGCACGCTGCGCGCCCATATCGAGGCCGAGGCGACCAAGCTCGCCTATGACGCGCGCGACCGGTTCCTGGCCGACATGGATCACATGACGCGGCTTGCGCATATGCTCGACCCCGCGACGGCGAAGAAGCTGGCCGCGCTGATCGACCCGACCCGCGCGATGGCCAGCGCCAGGCCGCTGACCGAGGAGGTGCACAAGGAAACCATCTACCTGACGGTCGTCGACCGCGACCGCATGGCGGTGTCGCTGATCTACTCGGTCTTCAAGGATTTCGGCTCGGGCATCGCGTCGGACCGCTTCGGCGTGCTGTTCCAGAACCGCGGCGCGGGCTTCACGCTGGAAGAAGGGCACCCGAACGAAGCCAATGGCGGCAAGCGCCCGATGCACACGATCATCCCCGCGATGCTGAAGCAGGACGGGCGCGTCATCATGCCCTTCGGCGTGATGGGCGGGCAGTACCAGTCGACTGGCCATGCGCGCATGGTGACGAACATGGTCGATTACGGTCTCGGCCCGCAGGAGATGATCGACGCGCCCCGCTGCTTCAGCGAATACGGCGACATGAAGATCGAGAGAGGCTATTCCGACAGCGTCCGGCAGGAGCTGGCCGACATGGGCCATTCCGTCTCGACCCCCGATGTCGGCATCGGCGGCGCGCAGGCGATCCGCATCCACCATGACACGGGCACGCTCGAGGGCGGGTCGGACCCGCGCAAGGACGGTATCGCGCTGGGGTATTGAGATGGCGATCACACCCGTGAAGACGCTGGTGGCCGCGGCCAAGGCCGCGATCACCACGCTGGAGCAGGAAACCGCGGCGGAGGAGGTCGCGGCGGGTCGCGCCGTCTTCGTCGACATCCGCGATATCCGCGAGCTGGACCGCGACGGGCGCCTGCCCGGCGCGATCCACGCGCCGCGCGGCATGCTCGAGTTCTGGGTCGACCCCGAAAGCCCCTATCACAAGCCCGCGCTCGCCACCGGCAAGACGCTGATCCTCGTCTGTGCGGGTGCGCAGCGCTCGGCGCTGGCGGCCAAGGCATTGCAGGACATGGGGCTGGAGAACGTGGCCGAGATGGCGGGCGGGTTTTCCGAGTGGAAGAAGGCGGGCCGCCCGATCGACTAGGTCGGGCGCGCAGACCCTCAGTTCAGCTGGAATTCCAGCGGGTAGCGCCCATCCTGGAACTCGCCGAAGAGGTCGGGCAGGTCGGGGTGATCCACGGGCTCACCGGTCTCGTCGGGGACAAGGTTCTGCTCCGACACGTAGGCCACGTAGTAGCTTTGGTCGTTCTCGGCGAGCAGGTGGTAGAACGGCTGATCCTTGATCGGGCGCGCTTCCTCGGGGATGGCTTCGTACCATTCCTGGGTGTTGGCGAACTCCGGATCGATGTCGAAAATCACGCCGCGAAACGGGTGTTTGCGGTGACGGACCACCTGGCCGAGATTGTATTTTGCCGTGCTTTTCAGCATGACGAGGAACCCCCTTTGAATGGGTGGTCTAACGCGCCGAAGGGGGGATTGTCCATGAGTCGCGCGCGCCGGAGCGGGAAACAATCTGTCGGATCGGTCCCCGCCTGTCCCGTCCTCGCGCGCCCGTCCCCCTGACCGGGGCGACCGGGCTGCGGAAAGCGGCGCGGGCGCGGTCCGGCGCCTTCGTGCCCGTCGCGCCGGACCGGATCACGGTGTCGGTCCTCGTCGGACCTGGACGGAACCCCGGCATTCCATCCGGCACGGTTTCCGCGTATGCTTCGGGCAACAAGACCGAACAAATCGGGCACGAGCAGATCACATGAAACGACGGTCCTTCATCCTGGGCTCAGCTCTCGTCGTGGCCACGGGCTGCGGACAGCGGGAGTTCTCGGCCCCCCGCAATCTCGATGACGCCTGTGCGCTGGCTGCCGAGCGGCCGAACTATCATCGCGCGATGCGCCGGACGGAGCGGCGCTGGGGCGTGCCGGTGCACGTGCAGATGGCGACCTTTCACCAGGAAAGCCGCTTCGACGGCGACGCACGCCCGCCTTTCCGCTACACGCTCGACGTGATCCCGATGGGGCGCCTCAGCTCCGCCTTCGGCTACAGCCAGGCGCTGGACGGGACATGGGACGAATACCGCGCCTCGACCGGAAACCGCAGCGCGCGGCGCACCGATATCGACGACGCGGCGGATTTCATGGGCTGGTACATGGTGCTGACGCGCGAGCGCAACGGCATCGCGCTCGACGATGCGCGCAACCAGTACCTTGCCTATCACGAGGGGCACGCGGGCTTTTCCCGTGGCAGCCACAACGCGAAACCATGGCTCCTGCAGGTGGCCGACCGGGTCGCCGCCCGCGCCGAGGTCTACCGGGTGCAGCTGTTGTCCTGCCGCTAGGGTCTGTCGCGCAACACCGGGAGCCGGTCTTGCGCGCCTAGAACAGGCGATATCGACAGGCCGGGCCGGATCGCGTGACTGCGCATGAACGCGACACGCTCCGGACCCTCAGTCCCCGGGGTTGCGAGACCGGATTTCCAGCGGGATGCTGAACAGCCGCGAGGGGATTTGGCCGCCTTCCCGAAGGTTGCCGAGAACCACGGTCGTCTGCGCGCCGGTGCTGTCGGTGATGATCCATTGCCTGAGCTCGACCGGGTCCCCGGTGAAGACCAGTTCGATCGTCCCGACCTCGGGGCGGTCGGGGTCCTGCGCCAGCACGCGGGTCGCGGTGCCGTCGAACTCGTGTCCGATCACCATGCCCGACCGGGCAAGGTCCACGTCGCGCGACAGGATCAGGTTCAGCGGCGTCTCGGCCAGCGGATACTGTTCGCCCCGGCTGTTCGACCGGCCGTCGAAGATCGCCACCTGGCCGCCACCGGCCATCACCAGCAGGTCCTCGGCATCGTATTCGAAGCGGATGCGCCCGGGGCGTTGGATGTAGATATCCCCGGTCGAGATCGTCCCGTCCGAGTTGATCTGGGTGAATGTGCCCTCGGCCGTCGTGATCCCCTCGAGGTAACGCGACAGCTGCGACAGGGGCACACGGTCGGCCAGCGCCGGAGCGGCGAGGGCCACGAGAAGGGCGAAGGACAGGGCAAACCGTTTCATGCTGTCAAGATAACCCTTTCACGCCCCGGTTGAAGGGGGAGAAACACCCATCACGCAACCGTCACCGCCCCGGCGGGTATCGACCGCCTAGTCCTGCTCCGGCACGAGGATCTCGCGCTTTCCGACATGGTTGGCCTGCGAGACGAGCCCGGCGTCCTCCATCTGCTCCACGAGGCGCGCCGCCTTGTTGTAGCCGATCCCCAGCTTGCGCTGGATGTAGGAGGTCGAGCATTTGCGGTCCTTCACCACCACGGCGACGGCCTGGTCGTAGAGCGCATCGTCGCCGTCGGTGTTGCCGCCGGTGTTCAGCCCCAGAACCGCGTCGATGTCGCTTTCGCGCTCTTCGTCGGGGCCGTCGAGCACGCTCGAGGCATAATCGGGCGGCCCGAAGCTCTTGAGGTGGGTGACGATCTCCTCGACCTCCTCGTCGCTGACGAAGGGGCCGTGGATGCGGGTGATCTTGGCGCCGCCCGCCATGTAGAGCATGTCGCCCATGCCCAGGAGCTGCTCGGCGCCCTGTTCGCCCAGGATGGTCCGGCTGTCGACCTTCGAGGTGACGTGGAAGCTGATCCGCGTGGGGAAGTTCGCCTTGATCGTGCCTGTGATCACGTCGACCGAGGGGCGCTGGGTGGCCATGATGATGTGGATGCCCGACGCCCGCGCCATCTGCGCGAGGCGCTGGATGCAGGCCTCGATCTCCTTGCCGGCGACCATCATGAGGTCGGCCATCTCGTCGACGATGACGACGATGAAGGGCATCTTCTCGGGCAGGAATTCCTCGGTCTCGAAGACGGGGTCGCCGGTCTCGTCGTCGAAGCCGGTCTGGTAGGTGCGCTTGAACATCTCGCCCTTGGCGAGCGCGTCGGCGACGCGGCCGTTGTAGCCCTCGATGTTGCGCACGCCCATCTTGGACATCTTGCGGTAGCGTTCCTCCATCTCGCCCACGACCCACTTGAGGGCCACGACCGCCTTTTTCGGATCGGTCACCACGGGCGACAGGAGATGCGGGATGCCGTCATAGACGCTGAGTTCCAGCATCTTCGGGTCGATCATGATCATCCGGCATTCTTCCGGGCTGAGCTTGTAGAGGAGCGACAGGATCATGGTGTTGATGGCCACCGATTTGCCCGAGCCGGTGGTGCCCGCGATCAGCAGGTGGGGCATCTTTGCCAGGTTGGCGACGATCGGGTCGCCGCCGATGTCCTTGCCCAGCGCCAGCGGCAGGCGGTGGTTGCCGTCGCCGAAGCTGCGGTGGCTCAGGATCTCGCGCAGCACCACCTTTTCGCGGTGCTGGTTGGGCAGTTCGATGCCGATGACGGAGCGCCCCGGCACGGTCGAGACGCGGGCCGAGAGCGCGCTCATGCTGCGCGCGATGTCGTCGGCAAGGCCGATGACGCGGCTGGCCTTGAGGCCCGGCGCCGGTTCGAGTTCGTACATGGTGACGACGGGGCCGGGCCGCACGCTGACGATCTCGCCCTTCACGCCGTAGTCGTCGAGCACGTTCTCGAGCATCCGCGCGTTTTCCTCGAGCGCCTCGTCGCTCAGGTGATGGCGCTGGATCGTGTCGGGGTTGGACAGAAGCGACAGCGAAGGCGGCTCGTAGGCCGCTTCCGCCTGCTGCAGCGGCAGCGAGGGCTGCGCGTCGGCCTGCGCCTGCCTGGACGGCGCGGATTTGCGCTGTGCCGCGCGCTGCATGACGCGGCGCTGAAGCTCGGTCTGAACCGGCGGCACGGCGAGGCGCGGCACCGGGGCGGCCTGAACCATGTCGTCCTCGTCGTCGAGGAACATGTTGTCGGGATCCTCGGCATGGGCCGGTTGCGCCTGTTCGGGCAGGTGTCCCGCGGCGCTGCGCGTGGCGGTCAGCGGGGGCTCCACCCGTGCGGCCGGGTTCGCCGCGCCGGCGACCGCTG
>WVSO01000109.1 GCA_015689745.1 Rhodobacterales bacterium HKCCSP123
GTGGCAGAGCCAGACCGGCACCTCGCCCGCCGTCCGCATCAGCGCGCTGCCCTCGGGCAGGTCCAGCCGCCGCGACAGGACCACCCGCACCGGCTGGTGCGCGATGCCAAGGCCGCGCACCGTCAGGCTCGGGTCATCGGCCCGCGCGGTTCCCGCGCCCACCAGCACCGCGTCATGCCGCGCGCGGGCGCCATGCACCCAGGCCCGCGCCTGCGCGCCGGTGATCCACTGGCTTTCGCCGGTCGCCGTTGCGATCCGCCCGTCACCCGAGACCGCAAGCTTCAGCGTCAGCATCGGCCGCCCCTGGCGCACACGGGCGAAGAAGCCGCGATGCGCGGCCTCGGCCCCGGCCCGGCAGACGCCTTCCGTCACCTCGATCCCCGCGGCCCGCAAACGCGCCGCGCCACCCCGCGCCAGCTCATGCGGATCGGCGCAGGCGATCACCACCCGCGCCACGCCCGCGGCGATCAGCGCCTCGGAACAGGGGCCGGTCGCCCCGTGATGGTTGCAAGGCTCCAGCGTGACATAGGCAGTCGCCCCCCGAGCGGCTGCACCCGCCTCTGCCAGCGCCACCGTCTCGGCATGGGGCCGCCCGCCCGGTTGCGTCCAGCCACGCCCGACCACGCGGCCACCGGCCACGATCACGCAGCCCACGGCGGGGTTCGGCCAGACCCGGCCAAGCCCCCGCGCGCCGAGGCCCAGCGCCAGCCGCATCCAGCGGGCGTCGGACCCGTCCGGCATCGCTCAGGCGTCGGTCTTGGGCTTGGGCGGCGCCAGCTCGGCGAGGAAATCCTCGAAATCGTCGGTCGCCTGGAAATTCTTGTAGACCGAGGCGAAGCGGACATAGGCCACCGTGTCGATCGCGGCCAGCCGCTCCATCACGATCTCGCCGATCAGCTTCGAAGGGATGTCGGTCTCGCCCATGCTCTCGAGCCGCCGCACGATGCCGGAAATCATCTGGTCGATCCGTTCCGGCTCGATCGGGCGTTTCTGCATCGAGATGCGCACCGAGCGTTCCAGCTTGTCGCGGTCGAAATCCTCGCGCTTGCCGTTGGATTTCACGACCACGAGGTCGCGCAGCTGCACCCGCTCATAGGTGGTGAACCGGCCCGCGCAGGCCGGGCAGAACCGCCGCCGGCGGATCGCGACATGATCCTCGGCAGGCCGCGAATCCTTCACCTGGGTATCGACATTTCCACAAAACGGGCAGCGCATCGGCGTCCCCCTTCTCGTCCCTCGGGCGGCCCGACCGGCGCACCCCTGCCTCATCCATGGGGTCTGACGCCCCTGTTATCCACAGGCACTATAGGCGAGCGCACAAGGCTTGGGTAGATGTCAATTCACCCCCACAGCATGTGGGGCATCCCTGCCTCACCTGGTGGACTGGAAGAGCGCGGCCACCGTCCGCCGATGCGGCGCGCGGCGGTGCTCGACCAGGTAGATCCCCTGCCAGGTCCCCAGCCGCATCCGCCCGCCCGCCACGGGCACCTGCAGCGACACCGGCAGGAGCGCCGCCTTGATATGCGCCGGCATGTCGTCCGGCCCTTCGTAGGTGTGGCGCAGATACGCCAACGAGGGGTGATCCGCAGGCGGCACCAGCCGGTCGAGATACGCCACGAGATCCGTCCGGACCTCCGGGTCGGCGTTCTCCTGGATGAGCAGGCTGGCCGAGGTATGGCGCACCATCAGCGTCACGAGGCCATCCCCCGCCCCCGCCAGCCAGCCCGCCACCTCGCCGGTGAACTCGGTCAGGCCCGGCCCCCGCGTCTCGATCACGAACTCGGTCTGCATGCGCTTTCCTCCAGCATCGCGCGGCCCGTCTCGGACAGGGCATAGACCCCCGTCTCGACCTTCTCGAACCATCCGTAATGGTTGTCGCGCATGATCGTCGTGGCGCGGGCCACGCCCGTGGCCGCCTTCACCGCCGCCCCCTTGCACGGGCCGTGGTCGCCCAGCGCCGCGGCGCAGGCCAGCGCGTCCTGCCGGTAGGCGGTCACCCGTTGCCCCTGCAGCCCGCCGAGGTTCGGGTCTCCCCGCCGCCGGGCAAACTCCGACAAAAGCGCGCGGCGCTTGGGCGCCGACTTGCGCGGCGCATAGGGGCCGGGATCGCACTGCACCTCGACCAGCCCCGTCTCCAGCCGCACCGTCATCAGCCCCAGCCCAAGCCGCCGGGCAAGGGCGGTGTTCTCCTTCAAAGCCTTCAGGAATCGCCGCCCCGTCCCCCGCGGGACGGCAAGGTAGACCGTGTCGCTCACCGCCAGCCGCGCGATCCCCTGGTGAAACAGCGCCAGCGAAAACGCGGTCTTCAGCTCCACGATCACCGGCTCGCTCTCACCCGGCTTCACGGCCACGACATCTGCGGGGCCGATCTCGGCCTTCACCTCGTAGCCCGCCTCCTGCAGAAAGGCCTTGATGGCCGGGTAAAGCTCGGTTTCCTGCATGCCTCTGCCCCGTCCCGGCCGATCCGCCGCCGGGTTCGCCCCATCCTGCCGCGCGCGGGGCATCGCGACAAGGCAAAGCCCGGATTCTCGGCTTGACACCACCCCGGCCCGCCCTTATCCCCCGCTCAGATTTCCGGGCGTGGGCAAGCCCCCCACGCCCTTTCCGTTTCTGAGCTGTCGAGGATACACCCATGTCGCGTGTCTGCGAACTGACCGGCAAAGGCCCGATGACTGGCAACAATGTCAGCCACGCCAACAACAAGACCCGCCGCCGCTTCCTGCCCAACCTGACCGAGGTCACGCTGGGCTCCGACGTTCTCGACCGCCGCTTCAAGCTGCGCGTGTCGAACGCGGCTCTGCGCACCGTCGACCACCGCGGCGGCCTCGATGCCTTCATGGCCAAGGCCAAGGACGACGAGCTGTCGCCGAAGGCGCTGAAGATCAAGAAAGAGATCGCGAAGGCCCAGGCCGCCCAGGCCTGAGACCCTTCCGCATCGTCGGAACAGCGAACGCCCCGCAAGGTTCGGCCTTGCGGGGCGTTCGGCGTTACGGGGCAAGCGACGCGCGCCATTCGAACGACCTGCGGCCAGGACGGAAACCGCCGCACCCCGAAGGGCGCAGCGTTCATGACCCTGTGCCGGTGTCGCGATCAGAAGCGGATCGTCGCCGCGATGCGGATCGAGTCGGCGCTCAGGTCGGCGCCCGAGATGCCGAGGTAGTCATCGTAGAAGCTCCGCGAGTAGTCGATGCTCAGGATCAGGCTCTCCGTGGCCTCGAACATCCCGCCGACGCCGTAGCTGATCCCGTCTCCGTCGTGCCGATCTCGCCCGTGTCCAGTCGCACGATGCCCAAATGCGCATGGGGCAGAAGACGGCCCATGTCGTAGCCGGCCAGAAGCGATGCGCCGAAGCGGGTCATCCCTTCGACGGTGTCGTTCTCGACCCGGATCTCTTCGTACATCAGCTGCCCGCCGAGGACGACATCACCCGTGTCCTGCAGGTAGCGGGCAATCAGACCGTAGCGCATCGAGTCGAGGTCGAACTGCAGCTGAGGCGAAAACCGCGTCGTGGTGGTTGCCGTCCCCAGCACGAGACCCGCCTGGAACCCGCTCCAATCGCGCCGGGCCGAGACCGGCACGGCAGGAACGATCTGGGGAGATGCGGCTGTGTCCGCGATGCCACCGGCGAATGCCGGGACCGCGGTCATCACCGCCACGGCAGCGATCAATGCGGCGGAATTCATGTCGATTGTCCCTCGTTACGGCCCTTCGGGCGCACATCACGGCAGCCAACCTACCGCCCGCCGCACCGAAAGGGAAATGGTCCTCGGAAAGATCCCGCGCCCCTGTGCCCGGGACGCATATCCTTCGGGCGGCACCCGCCGCCACCGGCCGGGGGACCCGCGACGCGCGCGCGCCGGGCCGCCCCGTACCCGTCACTTTGTCGCGTTCCCCCACGGCCCGCGATTTCCCACATATCCCCCATGACCGCCCTGCGCGCCCTTCTGAGCAGCCTCTTGGCCGTGGCGATCCTCGCCACGGGGATCGGCGTGGGCGTGGCGCGCGGCGCGATGGCCGCCGACGGGCAGCTCTGTTCCGTCACCGGGCCGGCCCCGATCGCCATCGCCCATGACGGCCTGCCGCTCTTCGACGCCGACGGCGATCCCGTCACGCTCGACCGCGACCTCTGCCTCGACTGCCTGACCGTCGCCTTCGCCCTGCCGCAGCAGGCCGCCCTCGCGGCCCCGCTCGCGCGCGTCGCGGCGCCCCTCCTTCCCTCCGTCTCCCCCTGGTCGCCCGCGCATGAAGCGCCCGGCGGTCAGGCGCGGGCGCCGCCCCCGGCGGCCTGACCCGACACGCCTGACACCAACCCGACCAGACAGACCGGAGACCGGACCCATGTCCCTCAAGCCGCTTCTTTTCGCGGGCGCCTTCGCCCTGATGCCCTCGTTCGCCCTTGCCCAGATGCAGGTCGAAGACCCCTACGCCCGCGCCGCCAGCGCCGCCGCCATCTCGGGCGCGGCCTTCATGGCGGTGACCAACCCCACCGACACCGACGACCGCCTCGTCGCCGCACGCTCCGACGTGGCCGAGCGGGTCGAGCTTCACACCCACGTCCAGACCGCCGAAGGCGTCATGCGCATGGTCGAGGTCGAAGAGGGCATCCCGCTGCCCGCGGGCGAGACCGTGATGCTCCAGCGCGGCGGGCTGCACGTGATGTTCCTCGGCCTCACGCGGCCCCTGAACCACGGCGACGAGATCGAGATCACGCTCGAGTTCGAGACCGCCGAGCCGCTCACCGTCACCGTTCCCGTGGACCTCGAGCGGATGCCGACTCCCGGCGCGGGCATGGGCATGCAACACGGCCAGATGCACGGCTCGGGCGGCTGACACCGGCACCCCGGCCGGCTCTCTCCCTTCGACCGGCACGGGGCGCAGGGGGCACGCCCGCGGTTCCATCCATCGCGCGGGCGTGCCCCTCCTGCGGCGCACTCAGGTGCCCAGCACCTCGTCGACCCAGTCCGGCACGGCCTCGACCGCGGGGCCGCCGATCACCCGGTCGAAGCGCCCGGGCGCGGATGGCTCCAGGTTGATCTCCAGCGTCTCCGCGCCGAACCGCGCCGCCTCCTCCACGAAACCCGCCGCCGGGTAGACCTCGCCGCTCGTGCCGATCGCCACGAACAGGTCGCAAGACGCCAGCGCCCCGGCGATCCGCTCCATGTGGTAGGGCACCTCGCCGAACCATACGACATCGGGCCGCGTCGCCGCCGCGCCGCAGGCCGGGCAGGCATCCCCGGGCGCCATCACCCGCGGCGCATCCCACCGCGCGCCGCAGGCGTTGCACAAGGCCCGCGTGACCTGCCCGTGCATGTGGATCACCGCGCCCGACCCGCCCCGCTCGTGCAGGTCGTCGATGTTCTGCGTGACCAGCGTCACGCCGTCCCGCGCCGCCTGCAACCGCGCCAGCGCGACATGGGCCGCATTGGGCGCGGCATCCAGCGCATTGGCCCGCCGCAGGTTGTAGAAGTCATGCACCGCCGCGGGGTTCCGCGCGAAGCCCTCGGGCGTCGCCACCTCCGACAGGTCGTAGCGCGACCAGAGCCCGCCCTTGTCGCGGAACGTGCCAAGCCCGCTGTCTGCCGACACCCCTGCCCCCGTCAGGATCACGATCCGCCGCATGTGGACACCCCCTCCCGGTCATGGCACCCCTTGCCCCATGACCCACCGTATCCTCTGCGTCTGTCTCGGCAACATCTGCCGCTCTCCCACGGCCGAGGCGGCGCTCCGCGCCGAACTGGGCGGGCGCGCGACGATCGACAGCGCGGGCACAGGCAACTGGCATGTCGGCAAACCGCCCTACGGCCCGATGCAGGCCGCCGCCCTCACCCGCGGCCTCGACCTGTCCGCGCTCCGCGCCCGGCAGGTGCGGCCCGCCGATTTCCAACGCTTCGACCTGATCCTCGCGATGGATGCCACGAACCACGCCGACCTCGCCGCGATGGACCCCGGCGGGGCCGCGCGGCTGGCGATGTATCTCGAACCGCTCGGCGGCGGCGACGTGCCCGACCCCTATTACACGCGGGATTTCGACGGCGCCCTCGACCTGGTCCTCCGGGCCGCCCGCGCCTGGGCCTCACGGCTCTAGCTGCACATCGCCTCGGCAGTCTCGCCGAAATTGCGCCAGGCGCGCCACAGCTCCTCGTCCCCGCGGCGATCGGACTGGCGCACATCCTGCGCGCGCTGCGGGTCCTCGAAGAACCGCGCGCCTTCGCGCATCTGGCTGCGCGTCAGCGTGCGCTCGGCGGCCGAGCCGATGCAGGAACACAAGGCGCGCGTGGCGGCGGCTCGGTTCGACGCGTTGCAGGCGCGCTCGATCGGATTGGCAGAGGCGGGAAGCGGCGCGACGACGCTCGCCGCGGCCAGGGCGAGAACGGGCAACAGACGTAGGACGGTCATGGGATCATGCCTCGGGATGCGGAACTGCTCGGGGTGGCGAGTCTGTCGCTCGCCTGTCCTGCCATGATGCCGCAAAACGCTGGCCCGTTCAATTCCGCGCCGCCCTGCACCTCCTCAACCACCCGTGATCGCTGCGGCGGCTTGACGCAGCCCGCCGCGCCCTACCTTTGCCCTCGACACAGCAACCCGGTGGGAGAAGATCCGTGCCATCGTCCGAAGCCCGCACCCGCATCCTCGCCTTCGCCGCCCATGTCGGGCGGGCAGACCCGGAATCGCCCGAGGTGACGGCCCGGCGCCGCAACTGGCTCTCGCCCGAGGGCGAGGTGACGGAAGAGGGCCTTGCGCTCGTGATGGCGCTGGAAGAGCAGAGCGCAACCCGCACCGTCTTCCGCGGCAACTTCTGACCCCGCCTAGGTTTCGGCCGCCCGCCGGAGCCGGGCCGCAAGGTCCCCGGCCGCCAGCCGCCCTTGGGCGAGGTCGATGATGCGCGGGCCGATGATGTCGGGGGCGAGGGTCATCCGCAGCCCGTTCGCCTGCATCGCGACGACCATCACCGCGTAGGCGGTCCGCTTGTTCGCATCGTCGAAGCGATGCCCCTGCGACACGGCTTCGGCATAGGCCGCACCGAGGTCGAAGACATCCCCGATCCTCCCATGGTTCACGCGGTTCTCGACACGCCCGAGTGCCCCCTCGGTGGATTTGTCCCGCGCCGGCCCCTGCAATTCGCCGGGGTTCAGCACCGTGTCATGGATGAGGATGACGAGGTCGGCAGGGATCGGAACCCAGCTCATTTGTCCTTCAGGTGGTCGAGGACCGGCTGGTTATCCGGCAAACGGTCGCGCAGCACGGCCATGACTCCTCCCGCGTCGCGTAACGCACCTCGTCCTCGCCCGCGCCAGAACCTTCTGCGGTTCGCGCAGTTCGGTGATCGAGGCGATCTCGCTGGTCAGCAGGCGCGTCATGGCATGTCCTCCCGAACGTGTAGGGGGACACACATTTTTTTCGTTGCAGCGCAGTGTGAACCATGTGGTGCACCGCCCTCCCGCTTGGGGCGACACGACGACAGGCCGCGTCCAGACCCCGCATCCCCTTTCCTCCCCTCCCCCCTTCGGCTATCTCCCCCTGCGACCCTACCCTCAGCAGGCCGCGCATGACCGACCTCTCCCGCATCCGCAACTTCTCCATCGTCGCCCATATCGACCATGGGAAATCCACCCTCGCCGACCGGCTCATCCAGATGACCGGAACGGTGGCCGAGCGCGACATGAAGGAGCAGCTTCTCGACGCCATGGACATCGAGCGCGAGCGCGGCATCACCATCAAGGCCAACACCGTCCGCATCGAGTACCCCGCCAAGGACGGCAAGACCTACATCCTCAACCTCATCGACACCCCCGGCCATGTCGACTTCGGCTACGAGGTCTCCCGCTCCATGCAGGCGGTCGAAGGTTCGCTCCTGGTCGTCGATGCCTCCCAGGGGGTCGAGGCGCAGACCCTCGCCAATGTCTACACCGCGATCGAGGCCGATCACGAGATCGTCCCCGTCCTCAACAAGATCGACCTTCCCGCCGCCGAACCCGACCGCGTCCGCAGCCAGATCGAGGACGTCATCGGCATCGAGGCCCATGACGCCGTCGAGATCAGCGCCAAGACCGGCCTCGGCATCCCCGAGGTGCTCGAGGCCATCGTCACCCGCCTCCCCCCGCCCCAGGGCGGCGACCCCGACGCACCCCTCAAGGCCATGCTGGTCGACAGCAAGTACGACCAGTACCTCGGCGTCATCTGTATCGTCCGCATCATCGACGGCACCCTGAAGAAAGGCGACCGCATCCGCATGATGAAGACGGGGGGCACCTATGACGTGGATGATGTCGGCGTCTACCGACCCGCCATGACGCCCGTCAAATCCCTCGGCCCCGGCGAAATCGGCTACCTCAACGCCTCGATCAAGCAGGTCCGCGACACCCGCGTCGGCGACACCATCACACACGAACGCCGCCCCTGCGCCGAGCCGCTGCCGGGCTTCAAGCCCTCCGTGCCGGTCGTCTTCTGCGGCCTCTTCCCCGTCGACACCAACGAGTTCGAAGACCTCCGCGACGCGATCGAGAAGCTGGCGCTGAACGACGCGAGCTTCACCTTCGAGATGGAAACCTCGGCGGCCCTCGGCTTCGGCTTCCGCTGCGGCTTCCTCGGGCTCTTGCACCTCGAGGTCGTCCGCGACCGGCTGGAACGCGAGTATGACATCGAGCTCATCACCACCGCGCCCTCGGTGATCTACCACATCCACATGCGCGACGGCTCGATGATCGAGCTGCACAACCCCGCCGACATGCCCGACCTGACGCATGTCGACCATATCGAGGAGCCGCGGATCAAGGCGACCATCCTCGTCCCCGACGAATACCTCGGCGACGTGCTGAAACTCTGCCAGGACCGCCGCGGCGAACAGCTCGACCTGACCTACGCGGGCAGCCGCGCCATGGTGGTCTACGACCTGCCCCTGAACGAGGTGGTCTTCGACTTCTACGACCGCCTGAAATCCGTGACCAAGGGCTATGCCTCCTTCGACTACCAGATGATCGGCTACCGGCAGGATTACCTGGTGAAGATGCAGATCCTGGTGAATGACGAGCCGGTCGATGCGCTCTCCATCATGGTCCACCGCGACCGGGCCGAGATGCGGGGCCGCGCCATGTGCGAGAAGCTGAAAGAGCTGATCCCGCGCCACATGTTCAAGATCCCCGTGCAGGCCGCCATCGGCGGTCGCGTCATCGCCCGCGAGACCATCGCGGCGCTGCGCAAGGACGTGACCGCCAAGTGCTACGGCGGCGACGCCACCCGGAAGCGCAAGCTTCTGGACAAGCAGAAGGCCGGCAAGAAGAAGATGCGCCAGTTCGGCAAGGTGGAGATCCCGCAGTCGGCGTTTATCAACGCCCTCAAGATGGACGGCTGAGCCCAGGCCCGACCCGCACCCCCCACCGTAGGCCGGGCTTCAGCCCGGCACGCGCGCGTCCCCCGGACGCGCGCGCAACCACCAAACCCGGTGACATGCCCCGAAGTCTTGGCTACCCTTGTAGGATAACGAGGGTTTTCATGACGATCACCGCCACAGCCGCAGGTTTCGACGACGATACGATGTGGGTCAGCCCCGCGGATGGCCGGTCCCTTGGCGCGCCGCTTGCATGGTTCCTCGGCCGACCCTCCGATTTGCCCAAGGCGCGAACGTGGGGAGCCCTGAAAATGACGAAGCAATGAAAGTAACTTGGGCCGTTGACAACCTACCGGTCCGGAGCAACTGAGCGTTGGGTGATTTGTAAAGCAGCTGTGGCCTACATTCGTTATGGCGGCGAGCAAACAGTAGAGCGGACTACGCAGTATGGAACAAGAGCAAGAAGTTGCACCAATCCAAGCACTGGCCAACAAGATATCGTTGGAGTTTGATGCCCAAGTACACCTCTACTCCGGTGCCATAGACCACGATGGGTTTGGCGAACTCTTAAAGACGTTGCAACCTTCGGCGTGTCCGTCGTCAGATGATTTGGGACATGCGGGCCGTGTGACGAGCGGAGGCTCTG
>WVSO01000011.1 GCA_015689745.1 Rhodobacterales bacterium HKCCSP123
CGCGCGCGAAGATCCGGGCCTGGGTGATCGAGCGGATGCGGAAGGACGCCCGGGAGAAGGCGGCAGAGGTCGCCGCAGCAGCTCCCGCCCCGACCGCCGCTTCCGGCGCGAGCTACTGGGCCCGCTTCGACCTCACGAAGGCGGAAGCTGCCGCCGACGAGAGCATCGACGAGGAGGCCGTCGAGCAGGAGGTCGAACGCATCCTCGACATCGTCATGGCGATCCGGGACCCCGATGCCCTTGAGGACGCGTATCTCGAGCTGCAGGACGCAGGCCTCAATCCGCTCCGGCTGCTTGGCGAGGTCCAGCGCGAGGGATCGGAGGCTCTGCGCTACCATGAACAGGCGATCCTTGATCTGGAAGCGCGGCGCAGCAGCCTGTTGCGGGACTGGAGACTGCTCCGGCGCGGGATGGCGCCCCCCAGGAAACGCTGAGCGTGGCCCAGGTGCCATGTGGGGCGGGCGCCGAAGCGACCCCGCCAGATTCGAGGCGCTCCAGAAGGTGGATAATTATCCACAAAAACAAATAGATAGACGCAATATGTCGTGTCTGCTATCCGTTTGGCAAACGGGGTCGAGCATCGCGTCGGACGTTGGGTCTGTGCTCTGAAGCGTGACAGTCGCGCCCCATTCTCAGATACGGAGGCCATGCCATGACGACCCGAGTGACGATCCCGCTGGCTACGCGATTGAGGCGCGCTCCGCGCCGCGTCACCGCGGCCCTGCGCCGTGTGGAGCTGCGCCGATGACCCTGCCAAAGATGCCTGACCCGCAGGACTTCGATCTCGCCAGTTTCGGCGCGATGCTCTGGCGCCGCATCGCCCTGCCGAACGAAGACCCCGGCTCCTTCGAGCTCTTTCGCGACGCCATGTTCCAGGACCTGCAGCCGATGACGCCCTACGAAGCCGTGATCGTCGACAACCTGATCCGGGTTGAATGGGCCATTCTCGAGCACCGCCGAATGCAGGACGCAATCCTGCGGAAAGGCATGCTGGACGCGGCCCGCGACCGGCTTTTCGCCGTTCGGACGGCGGAACACGGCCGCGCCTTGACGGCGTTCGAGGCTCAGTTCGAGGAGGATGACGAGGGCGTAGACGAGGACGTGGACGAAGACGAAGACGAAATCGAGGATCAAGACGGAGAGGTCTGGGAGGAGCCACCCTGCTTCGATGCCGACGCGGTGGAGGCCGAGGCCAGGGTGCTGCTGGATCAACTGGGCTCCGGTGACCCCGCTGAGGTTGCCAAGGCCGATCGTCTCCTCTTGAAGCTCGGGACGTCGCGCATGGACCTCATGGTCGAGGTCTGGGGCAAGGTCTCCGGGTCGATCGCCCGGCACGAAGGAATCATCCGCGACAACGAAGGCCGTCGCCGTGAGATCCAGAGGGACCTCGAGGCCTTGCAACGCCGCCGACCCATCGAAGGGTCACTTGCCTCATGACCCCGCTCCCCTCCATCGCCGCGCGCAACCTGGCCAATGCCAAAAAGAGCACCGGGCCAAGGAGCGCGGCGGGCAAGGCCCGGGCGTCGGGCAATGCGATCCGTCATGGGGCGATGGCCGCGCCACCTGAGAGGGTGGTCGGGTGGTCTTGCGCTGGCTGTCCATCATTCTGAACAGGCCCGTGCTCACCATGGCGGAGCTGGACATGGTGCGGCCCGCGGTCCGCCGTGCGCTCGCTCTCGCCGAGGCCGAGGCACGCCATGTGCAGGCCGTCGCGGCCTTGCAGGCGTTCGAGGCGGGCGAGGCGGAGCCCTCGCCAGCGCTTCTGTCGGATCTCGAGTTCAGCAGGACGCTCGCGCAGCTCTCGCAACACGGGCAGGGCGACCGCGGCCTGACGCGCCTTGCCAATGATCTTTTTTCCAAGGTGTCCCAACGGATCGAAGATGAGATCGCTCCGGGCGGAAAGCGCCACCGGCTCCTCCAGCGCTACGCCGCAGAGACGAAATCCGCGCGCAAAGCGGCCTTCAGAGCCTGGCTCGAGGCGGAGGAAGAAGAGAGGGGGATCTTGGAAAATGCCTGATTTCCCGAAACGAACCCAGATGCAACCTTGGGTTGTCTTTCCTGATGGGTCTTCCGGGACAGGGCCGCGCGGGGCCTCGATCTGTCCTCTGCCGCCGCCAAGCCGGGGAGAGACGGCGTTCCCGGTCTCCGGTGCCAGGTCCCAAGCCGGTCGTCAGGACAAGGGGGGGCGAATGCCCGATAACGCGTCTTCTCCACACGAAAGATGTGATCTCTTGCCACCGGTGTCGGGCAGCCCGACCGTCAAAGGCCCGGGTCACCGGCCCATCGAGGCGTGACCTGACGGGCACACATCTGCCAAACGTCGCTCGACAGCAGCGAATCGCTTTCAGGCCGTAAGCGCATTCTGTAAATATCAGGCGAAATCCGAAGTCTTATTGGAGCTTATGGACATGATCTCTCGTCACATTTTGGCCGCTCTCGCCGGCTTCACTGTCACCGCCAGCGCCGCCCTTGCCGGTGGTGTCGTCGAAACACCCGAGCCTCCCGTCGTCATCGCACCCGTGGCACCGGTCCTCGCTTTTGAGGGGCTCTACGCAGGTTTGTCCCTCGGTATGGCCTCCGCAGAACTCGACTATTCACCTCTCGAGGACGACGAGGAGTGCGATGGGTATGAATGCGACCTGATGGAAGCACTGGTGGAGTTTCTCGAGTTTGACGAAGACGGTCATGCATATGGCGGCTTCGTCGGCTACAACGTACAGCGTGGAAACGTCGTGTTCGGCGGTGAAGTACGTGGTCTGATGTTCAACGACGTGAGTCGCACCTATGACTTTGACCGCGAATTTTTTTCGACCAACCAACTTTATATCAATGGTTATGATGGCGACTTTCCATCCGCGAGCCTTGAAGTCGACTATGTCGTCGATCTGCGCGCTCGCGCTGGTTTTGCCGCAGGTGACGCTCTGATCTACGGGGCAGCTGGTTGGTCCCGTGCCGGCTTGAGCGGCGAAATGTGCGCCTATGGCTCCTGTGAGAGCATGGATGACACGGCGTCGGGTCCAAATGCAGGTGTCGGTGTCGAGTACAATGTCACTGAGAGCCTTTTCGTCGGCGCGGATTACACGATGCGCTGGCTCGAAATTGATGGTGGACCAGATCTCGACCTGAATACGCTCACCCTGCGCGGGGGCTTCCGCTTCTGAGTGGGTCAATCTAAGCATGAAGGGCCACGCCGAGGCGTGGCCCTTTTCCTTTTGAGGCTCCATGAAGACGATCAAGCTCCCCAGAAATACAGGTTTGATCTTCGAGGCCCTGCCAGCAGATCGACGGGTGCTCGTCCGTGTCGAGGACAATGGCCGCCCCAATTATGTTTGGCCCAACCGGCTTGCGCTCCCGCCGAAGGTCCTGAAAAGCGCCACCGCAAAAGCCATGCGGTTCCTTTACCCGCCCAAGGAGCCGATCTCGTTCGAACATGTGCCTTGGATGATCAACTTGTGCGCAGACGCAGACGATTACGGCTATGCGATGGCTGCACTGTCAAAAACCTTCACGGACACGCCAATCTTCAATCACCCCGACGGCATCCTGCGGACGCGCCGCGATCGCGCGGCGGCCCTTCTCGAGGGCATAGAGGCATTGGAAATCCCGACTTGCGTACGCTTCAGGCCAAAGACGCTGTCCGACTTCGAGGAGACGTTCCAGAAGAACTCCTTCACGTACCCGGTTCTCGTTCGACCAGAGCGCTCGCAGACCGGAAAGGACCTCGTGAAAATCAATACCCCGATTGAGTGGCGCCAGCTTGAGGGAATGCGCTGGTCAGATCGGGCCTTTTACATGACGCAGTACGTCGAGTTCTCCGACGTGACCTCTGAGGGAACGCGCGCGTATTTCAAGCTCCGAATCCTTGTCTGCGGTGACACGTTCTTCGTTCGACAGGCCTTAATGTCTGACAAATGGATGGTGCATGTCAGCACATCAAGCCGGGACAGATCTGCCTCAGAGGATGAGTGGGCACGCATGCAGATGTTGCGTAACCATCCGAAGGTCGAGGAGATCGCTCGCGTCGCAAGAGAACAGTTTTCGTTGGATGTTTTTGGGATCGATCTCGGGTATCTGCCAAACGAAGACAGGTTCGTGTTCTTCGAGGCAACGGCTGCGATCTCGATCTATGAAACGACGAAGGCGACGCAAGGGCACTTGTATCCTGCCCTTTTCGACTACCGTGTGAAGGGCGAACAGGAGATCGCCAAACTCCTGCGCACACCGGAGAAATGGCGCGCTGCGAGGACACAGGCCGTAGGCTGACGAAGTCTGGTTCAACGGTTAGAACTCGATCACAGCGCGAGATTTCGTCTACCGGACAAGATCAGGGGGACACATGCCCGATCTTTGCGTTGCCTGAGCGCATGTGCCTTTTCGTGATCCTGTCGGGCCTGGTCGTCGGCCCCACAAAGACCGGATAGTCATCTTCCGGTTCTACAGTAGACCGCTCAGCTCAGGTCGGCTTCGACAGCCGTAGCAAGGTCTCGGGGATCAGTCATACTGGACACGTCGGCCCCGCGTTTCTGTAGGAGCGCATACCTGGCGACGTAGGTGTCCGCTTCCTGACGCCGCGTCTCGGGGCTTTGTGTTGCGTCCGTGGCAATCGACACGGCGAGTGCGCCCCAGGAATACCTGCTAAATGGGATAACCGCTTCCGACAGAGGAGGCTGCCCGCCGGACGCCCATGATGAACCTCGACAGCTTCGCCGCCGCCTTGATCGATGCTCACGGCACGAATTCCCGGTTCGTGCCCGACCTGCCGCAGCTGTCGCAGGCCGATATCCGCGCCGTGCAGGCGCGAGTCAGTGCAGCGCTAGGCCCGGTCGCGGGGTTCAAGATCGGACGGGCCATCGACGGCACCCCGTCCCTCGCCCCGATCGCCGCGCGTTACGTCGTCGCCGACGGTGGCACCCGCACCGTAAGGGACAGGCTCGGCATCGAGCTTGAACTCGGGTTCGAGATCATCGCTCCGATCCCGCGGGGCGGCCTGCCGGCGCGCCCGGAGCGCCACGTAAGACCCTGCGTCGTTCTGGAACTCGTCGATCCCCGTCTCAAGGGCGCCGAGGCCGAGCGACCGGACCTGAAGCTCGCGGATTTCCAGATCAATGCCGGGCTCGTCGTCGGCGCTCGGCTCGAGGACTGGGACGGGAGCGACTTCCGGCTCCTCCGGGCCCACCTGCGCAGCGCGGACCGGGTCGTCATGGACGGTCCTGTGACCGTTCCCGGAGGGTCTGCGCTGGCGAGCCTGGAGCTCCTGCTTGTCTCCCTCGGTGACCATTGCGGCGGGCTGCAGGTGGGGCAGACGGTCATCACTGGGTCGGTCTGCGGATTGCCGTGGTTCACGCCCGATGCGGACATCACGGGCCGGATCGGCGGGTTGGGCGACGTGTCGGTCAGGCTGCGAGGGACGTAGGCCTCCGGGAGGCGCATCTGACCCACATCGGCTGACGTGCCATGCAAAATTGGCAGAGGGGCCACCGGCATTCCACCAGGCAATGACCAGACCTCCGGCCCAGCACGTGCTCCAACGAGTCATGCCGTCCGGATGAAAGGTCATTGCCTGGCATGCAGGGCCTGTCTCGCCGGGCGGCAGGCCTGCAGGTGAACGCCGGGGCTCAGCTCTCCGCGTGCTCGCAGGTCACGTTGGGATTGAACGGCATCAGGACACCCATCGGGTTCTCCCTGAACAGCCAGACGTGCTGGTCGTAGTGCGGCATGAACCCATGGGCTTCGTCTCCTGCGGTTTCCGGGTCGTCCGCCATGTGATCCCACGTGCGACCGTTGAGCGTGGGCGCTTCTCCCATCCCTGCGGCTTCCCACGCCGCCTCGAACACGAGGTTCTCGACCGCAACGAGTTCCAGCGAACCGTCTGCCTGCGGTTCGTAGATGAGGATCGCAGGCTGTGCCCAGTCCGTGTGTGTCGATTGCCCGTCGACGCGAGGCTCGGTCGCCGTAATCTGCAGCATTCGCGGGTGGATGTAGTGGATGCCCATCGCTCCAAGTTCGGCAGGCAACCCCTCGCCTTCAGCCGAGACACAGTGGTTGTCCGGCGTGATATAGCCATCCGCCAGAGCCACGTTGATGTCCGTGTACTTCTCCACGCTTGCCCGCAACGCGTCGAGATCCACTTCGTCAGCTACGGCCGACATGGGTGCCATGGCAGCGAGCAGCGCAAGGATTGCCGTCGTTCTCATTTTCTTCCTCCCCTGAGCCGACTTGAGCGAAGATCACGTCTCAATCGGCTCTCTCTCCCTACCACAAAAAGGAACGAGTCGCCTTATGTCCGTCTTGGTCTGCCGGTTCTGCTATGCTCGGCATGCTGTCACGAGTCGGCACGGAGGCAGAGAAGACCCGATGTGGAGGAGAACCATCCCGGCCTGTTGCCCCGTGCTGATCGTTGCGCTCCTTGCGCCGCTCGCTGCCTATGGCGAGGAACGACCCTCTCCCGATTGGTCCGATGTGAGCGCGATTTTCGAGGAACGGTGCGTCATGTGCCATTCGGTCGACGCGGGTGCGTCGAGGGGGCTGCGACTGGACGACTATGACGCCGCGCTGGCAGGAAGCGACCGGGGCCCCGTCCTGTTGTCCGGAGACGCCGCGCGCAGTGAACTGATGCGCCGCTTGCTCGGCGAAAGCACCCCACGCATGCCATTCCTCAGCCGCGCACTGCCGGACGACCAGATCGCGGTGATCGAAGCCTGGATCATCGCCGGCATGCCGGACGAGCGTGGATCTCGCTAGGCAACGTCATGGAGCGACGTTCCGCCCCGTGACCTTCCAACTGCCAGCGCGGAGACAGGTGGCGTGCTCGGCCAGTCCTCGGGGCGGGCAGGGGAAGGATCCTGGTCGCCGGTACGTGAGACCGCGGGGCGAGCATGTCTCTTCCCCGATCCTCGGAAGTGAACTGACGAGGGTTCACGGGAGTCCAGACGCTCGCTAAGCTCGGTACGGCAAGCCCTTGTTTCGTCCATGCCGGAAGGAGCGTCTCATGTCTCTGCAAACGCTCTCTGAACTGCTCACGAAGCTGAGCGAGACGGATCGCAAGAAACGCGGCTGGCATCCGGTCGATCTTCCGAAGGGCGCGGTCCTGTTCGAACAGGGCGATCCCGCGGACAGCCTTTTCCTCGTCACCGAGGGCTGTCTCAGCCTCGCGGTCGACGGGAAGGAACTCAGTCGGGTCGGCCCGGGTGGTTCGCTCGGCGAATCCTCCGCATTCTACGCGCGGGAACGGCGGGCCGGGCGGATTACCGCCATCGAGGACAGCAAGCTGTTCGAACTCGGACGTTCTCGTCTCATCGAGATGCGCGACACCGATCCGGACGACTATGCCGTGATCCTCGACGCCGCGCTCACGGATGCGGCCGCGCGGCTCGACCAGATGGACCGACGCGCCTGGACACGTTCGGTCGATACGGCCTACGCCGAGGCCTGGCCGCGGGCTCCGCAGGCCACTGCATCGCCGCCTGCCGATCTCGTGCAGGCCCTTCGCCGCATGCCTGTCCTGCTCTGGTCCAGCGGCCAGGTCCTGTCGGAGATCATGGAAGCCACGACGCCCGTGTTCGTTCCGGCGGGACATGCCCTGTTTCGCGCCGGCGATCCGGGCGCAAGCATGTTCCTTCTCGCCCGGGGCGAGATGGAACTGTACCGAGGCCCCGGCACACCAGGCGCCGTCCTTGGTCGCGGCGGCTTGATCGGGGGCTCGGGCCTCGTATCCCGCACGCAACGGACCGCGACGGTCGTCGCCCGACAGGACAGCTGGCTTCTGGAGATCGGCCCCGAGGCCTGGCGGATGACGGGTCTTGCCGGGCTGGCCCTGCGCGAGGCCACCCTGACGGCGCTTGGATTGCACCTGCGCGCCGCAAACCGCGAATACTCGAAATCGGCGTCCCGGCAGGACGACTTCGCGTCCATCCTGGACACCGGCTCGCACCTGGACGGCTGGCAGGCTGGCGATCCACTGGCCGGGATCGGGCTCGAAGACCTGATTTCCCCTCCTGATCTGCCGAGGCGCGACCCGGAGTTCGACCGTCTGTGTCGCATGATCCGGGGTGCGATCATCGGCCGGGAAGCAGCCATCGAAACGCCGTTCGGCCAGCGACGCCTGGTCTATGCAGACTACACGGCTTCCGGTCGGTCGCTGACCTTCATCGAGGATTTCCTGCGGGATCGGGTGATGCCGCTCTACGCCAACACCCATACCGAGGCCTCGGCCAGCGGCCTGCAGACCACAAAGCTTCGGGAAGAGGCGCGCGCGTCGGTCGCAAGTTCCGTGAATGCAAGCGACGCCGACGAGGTGATCTTCGTCGGGTCCGGCGCAACGGCGGCCATCAACCGCATCATAGACATCCTCGGCCTGCGCAAGGCAGCCAGGGGAGCGGTCCCCCTGCCCGAGGAAGAACGGCCGGTCGTCTTCATCGGGCCCTACGAACACCACAGCAACATCCTGCCCTGGCGACACAGCATTGCCGACGTGGTCGAGATACCGGTGGACAACCACGGCGAGCTGGATCTCGACCGCCTTCGGACCGAGCTAGAACGCCATGCCGATCGGCCGCTGCGCATCGGGTCCTTCTCGGCGGCCTCGAATGTCACCGGCCTTGCGACCCCGGTCGACGAGGTCGCCCGATTGCTGCACGCGCATGGCGCGCTGTCCTTCTGGGACTATGCCGCCGCCGGCCCCTATGTTCCCATCGACATGAACCCGCCGGCAGAGGGTGCCCACAAGGACGCGATCTTCATGTCGCCGCACAAGTTCGTCGGCGGCCCGGGCACGCCGGGGTTGCTTGTGCTCAAGAAGGCGCTGGTGACCAGCGCGGTACCGACCAATCCAGGTGGCGGGACCGTCGATTTCGTGACGGCGACCGACTCCCTTTACTCGGCTTCGATCGCCCATCGGGAAGAGTCGGGGACGCCCGCGATCCTGGAGTCCATCCGCTGCGGGCTGGCGTTTCGCCTGAAGGACCAGGCTGACCCGCATCGGATTCACGAGATGGAAAGACGCTTCGTTCGCGCCGCGATCGACAGCTGGACGCAGAACTTCAAGATCCGCATCCTTGGCCCGCTGGACGCCGAGCGCATTTCGATCGTGTCGTTTCTCATCCGGCACGGGCGCGGATACCTCCATTACAATTTCGTGGTCGCGCTTCTGAACGACCTGTTCGGGCTGCAGTCGCGCGGGGGCTGCTCCTGTGCAGGCCCCTATGGCAGCAGGCTGTTCGGGTTGGACGAGACGGCAGGCAATGCCTTTCTCGACCTCGCCCGCGACGGGCTCACCTGCTACAAGCCAGGATGGGTGCGCGTGAACTTCAACTACTTCATCAGCGAGGAGGAATTCCGCTACATCCTCGATGCCGTTCACCTCGTGGCGATCCACGGATACGCGATGCTGCCGCAGTATGAAATCGACCCCGCAACGGGGATCTGGTCGCACCGTGGCGGCGAGAGGTTCCGCCCCGCGAGCCTTGGCGATCTCGATCTCTCGGGAGAGGCGCCCACCTGGTCGCGCGGCGTCGATCTGCTGGGCGACGACGTGCTCTCCGCCCAACTGGCCGAAGGAAGGCGCATCCTCGAGGCGGCTGCCCAGGGCGTCCCCGATCCCGTGGCGATGCCGGCCCTCTCGGAAAAGGAGGCCAAGTGGCGCTGGTTCCCGCTTCCCGGCGAGCAAGCCGCCTGGCTGCGACACATGAACGGACATGCAGACCGACCGGACGCTTCGGTCGGGCCCTTCAGGGAGCCTGCCTGAATGTGTCGCGTCACGGCGTATATCGGCCCCGAGATCCGATTGAACAAACTGCTCTCCGAGCCCGACAACGGCCTGATCCGCCAGTTCATGCCCCAGCAGCATGCGATGCTGAACCTGGCCGGTTTCGGAATGCTGGCCTGGAACGACGACGCCGAGACCGACGAACCGCTCGCCTACCGGTCGACGACCGTCCCGATCTACGACGCGAACCTCGACAGCCTGAGCAGAAAGGTCTCGGCAACGACCGTCCTGGCGCATGTGCGCGGCATACCCTACCTGCCCGGGTCGGGCTACGGCCCCCAGAACCTTCACCCCTTCCAGTTTGCCGGCGCCCGTCTGGCACTGGCCCACAACGGGGATGTCAGCGATTTCGGAAAGATCCGCGTTCCGCTTCTCGCTCACATCGATCCCCGCCTGGCCGCCCAGATCCGGGGCACCACCGACAGTGAATACGTCTATGCGCTGTTCCTGTCCCAACTGCCCGACTGGACCCAGGACGCGGAGGCCGAGGAGATCGTGCGCGCCCTCTCCGCCACGCTGAAGGTGCTGCGACAGGTTCGATCCGAAGTCGGCGCCGAGACCCGGAGCTCGCTCAATCTCGTCATCTGCGACCGCGACGTGCTTGTCGGCGCGCGCCTGACGCTCGATTACGGGGTCTACCCCCTCCCGTCCGACAGCGCCGAGGACATCTACTCCCCCTACCTGGGCCTGTGGTTTACCAGCGGACATGTCTTCGAATGCGGCGAACGTGGATGGCGCATGGTCAACGGTGACCAGGAACACCGCGCCATTCTCTTGTCGTCGGAGCCTTTGACCCGTGACACGACCGGCTGGGTCGAAGTCCCGGAATACAGTGCGGTGATCGCCACGCGCTCCGGCAGCAGGGTCGAGACAACCGTTCACGAGGTGGAATTCTGACGTGACGTCCTTCTACGATGCCCTGCGGCCCGAAGACCGCGCTGAGCTGGATGACTATCTCGACCCGATCGCCTTCGAGCCGGGCGAGGCCCTTTTTCACCAGGGCGACGTGACCGAAGGGGCGTTTCTAGTCGAGGAAGGCACCATCGAACTGACCATGACCTTGCCCGGCGCGGAGACCGTCCCGATCGCGCGCGTTGGCCCCGGGTCCTTCGTCGGCGAGGTCGCATTGCTCCAGGATGCGCACAGGACTCTGACGGCGGTCGCGGTGGGAAAGGTGCGCGCGAAATATCTCGATGCCGTCGATTTCCGGTCGCTTCTCAATGGAAACAGACCCTCTGCCTTCATGCTGCTGAAGGAGGTTGCCTCCCTCGTTGCGAGGAGGGTCTACGAAACGGAGCGCGCGATCCTCGATCTTCTGGACCAGCGCCCTGCCGGCCGCGCCGTTCGGCCCTGTGACGCGGGTGCGCCGCCCCGCAGGTCCGATTTCGACCCGCTGCCCTACCTCGGTGCGTTCCCGCTGTTCTCCTCCTGCGCGCGGCGCGACAGGGAGGAGTTCGTCAAGCTCGCACGGGTCTTCGAGGCTCCGGACACCTCGACGCTGCTGCGCGCGGGCGAGACGGGCACATCTTGCTGGATCGTCGTGAGAGGCGCGCTCGAGGCGATCTGTCCGGCAAGCAGGATCCGGCTCGCCGTGCTTGGCCCGGGCGCGCAAGCCGGTCTTCTGGAAGGGCTGATCGGCGTCCCCCAACAGACGACGGTCCGCGTGCGTGAACGTGCGACCCTGCTCGAGTTGCGCCGGGACGACTTCGAGACCCTTCTCAGTCCGACGTCCCGATTGTCCTACCGGATGCTTCAGGGGATCAGTGCCGCGGCCATTCACGAAATGGAACGCAAGAACCTCGTCCTCGCGCGGGAACGCAGGCTCCTGTCCTGACGCCAACGGGGCGGTCCGATAACGCGTCACCTGACCTGCCGGAGGCGCAATTCAAACACGAGCCCTCCTGAACATCAGACGACGGTCGCGAGGCCCCGGGACAGAACGGCGGCAGAGTGTACCCGGCTGGGTCCGGAATCCGTGCTATCCTCTCCATGCACGGTCAGGTTGGAGGGCAGCATGCTTGATCAAACCTCGAACGGGTCGGCGGAAAGACGGGTATGGACACTGTCCTTGCTGCACTGGCCGAGAACCCCGATCGAAAAGTGACCCTCATTAACGGGCGAGGGACGAACTTCCTGAACAGGACCAGGTATCTTCCCACCGGGCTCCAGCGATGGACGTCCGGGGAACTCCCGTCGCGCATCTTTCGTGACCTGGCCCTGGATTTCGATGGCGACAACGAGGATCACACCATCGCGCATTTTCGTGAACTGCACGGGGAGCTTCTTTCGGACCCCCGACATGGCGGAAGACTTGCCCTGCATTGCACCTCAACGGACCCTGATCAGTATCAATGCAAGGGACGGGTTTCACTTCCTGACCAGCGTCTCGGCGTTCTTCCTGACGCATCTGTTCTATCGGGATGATCTATTCGGAAACGGGTTCCATTGCCTCGATCACGAGGCGCTGTTCCGGCAGAACCGAAATGCATGGGTCGGCGCATCTGCGGCACAGGCTTACATGAACCAGGCCATCGCGGTGCAGACATTGCCCCTGAGCCTCCTGGACCGCTGCGGACCCGATCTTGACCGCTGGTCCCCTTTGCCGCGCCGAATGGCCGGCCTGTTCCGGATGAAGGCATCGGCCGCCCAAGATATCGCACATTGTCGCTGGGTCCTGGACCGTGTCGCCGATCGGTTCGGCATCCGGTGCGGGCCTCTCGTCTGAGGGTCGCCGCTCGAACGTGGAGGTCGGGCGCGAGGCGCAGACATCGCGGGACGTCGCGCTACGGGTCGAGATCGCTGTCCTGTTTCATCCAGACCGAGGAGACCGCTGGATCGACCCGAACGAGGCAACCCTCGCGCTGATCGAGCGCGGTCCCGATCTCGCCAGGGTTCGCAATGGCGCAAACGATGTCGACGTCAATGCCGGGATCGTCAGGGCCGGCCGCACAAGTGGCACGCCGCTTGCGAACCTATACCGGCACGTCGTCATATCCCCGTGAATGACCGGATTTGAGATCGTTGGCGATGTCCCGCGACGCTCTCACGGTCATGTTCATCAAGCGCGCCACCTCGTCTGCATATTGCTGCATGGCGGTGTTCAGGAACTCTGCCTGCACCTTCATGAGGTCCATGGGTGTCTTGCAGGCCATGAGCGCCTTCTGGGTTTCGAGATCGGAGTGCAGGCGCTCGGTCAGGAAACGTGCGCTCTCGGACATCAGGTCAAGCCACGCCTTTGCGAAAACGGGATTTGCAGACATCAGGGCCGCGAAGGCAGGGGAAGCCTCGAGACCCGTCTCGGCCATTGTTGGTTGCGTCTCTGTCATGGTTCCTCTCCTTGGTACGTTTTCGAGGGGGGGGCATTCGAGCGGGCGGCCCTCTCCGGTCCGTGAAGGCGGCCAGGGCAAGTCAATCGCGGACGGCTGGTCTCAAGCGCGCTAGAGAGAAATGCGATACCTCGCGAAGCCGTCCGGGCCTTCACCGGCCGGCTCGATCTCGACGCCTTCCACGGCGTCGATGAAATCCGCCGCCGCCGGTCCGGTGTCGAACAGCACGGTGGTCCCGTCCATTGGCGCGAAGGTCCAGTTCGCATCAGCCGACGGGCTCACGGTGCCCTGGTCCACGATGTAGCGCACGATCACGTCGCGGTTGGTATCAGGTCCCTCGAAGATGACCGTGGAGGGATTGGCGCCAGGGAAGTTGCCGCCGCTGCTCGCACGGTAATTGTTCGTTGCAACAATGAAGTGCTGCGCTTCGTCGATCGGGGCGCCGTCATACATCAGGTTGACGATGCGATGCGCGTCGGGGGCCACCACGTCGCCATCGTTGTTGTAGCGGGAGGGCTGCGAGAGGTCGATCTGGTAGGTCACCCCGTCAATCACGTCGAAATTGTAGGACGGGAAATCGGGGTTGAGCAGGACCTGGTCCGCCTCGCCTGGCGTGATCTGGTTGAACATGCCTGCCGAGCGTTCCAGCCATTCGCGCACCTGAGCCCCGGTGATGCGCACGGCGCGTACCGTGTTGGGGTAAAGGTAGAGGTCGGCCACGTTCTTGATCGCGATCGGGCCTGCGGCCACATCGGTGTAGTATTCCGGGCCGCCCCGGCCGCCGGCCTTGAACGGCGCAGCCGCCGAGAGGATCGGCAACCCCTCGTGCTCGGTGCCGACCATCATCTGCGCGATGTACCAGGTTTGGGCGTTGGACACGATCTGGACAGAGGGGTCGTCCGCGACAAGCGCGAAATAGGAATGCAGCGGCGCATCGGTCTGCCCGACTTCGGCGCGGACATAGGCCAAGGTCGCCTCGTGTTCCTCTTCGACGGACGCCAGCACCGCTTCGTTACTGCCAACCAGTGCCGTGATCGAACGATCCTCCTCGCGCCGGTAGATGGGCCGAGCCTCCACGTCATGCGAGGCAATGCGCCACGTGTTGCCATCGCGCTCGAGCAACAGGTCGACCAGGCCCATATGGCTTCCCCAGAAGCCCGCCATGACACCCGGCTTGCCCATGATCGTGCCCGCCTCGACATCAACGCCCGGTGTCTCGGCATAATCGGGGCCGGGGAACACGCGATGGTGGTGGCCGGTGAGGACGACATCAATCCCGTCCACGGCAGCGAGCGGGATCGACGCGTTCTCCATCATGTCGCTGTGATCGGCCGCGCCGAGTCCGGAATGGCTGAGCGCGACGATGATCTCGGCGCCTTCTTCACGCATCTGCGGCACATAAGCCCGTGCCGCCGCCACGATATCGCGAACCTGGACATTCCCCTCCAGGTGGCGTCGGTCCCAGGTCATGATCTGGGGCGGTACGAATCCGATGACACCGATGCGGATCGGATGTGTCTGGCCCGCCCCATCGGTCAGGGTCCTGTCGAGCATCACGTAAGCCTGGACCAGCGTCCTGTCTCCGGTCGCGCTTCCGGCCATCTCGGTTGCCACATTCGCGCAAACGACGGGGAAGGTGGCACCCGCGACGGAATTCATGAGGAACGGAAGGCCATAGTTGAACTCGTGATTGCCGAGCGTCGAGGCGTCGAAACCCAGCGTGTTCATGGCCGCGATCATGGGGTGAACGTCACCTTCCGACATCCCGCGCTCGTAGGCCATGTAGTCGCCCATCGGGTTGCCCTGCAGGAAGTCGCCATTGTCCAAGAGGATTGAATTGGTGGATTCCGCCCTGATGTCGTCGATCAATGCGGCGGTGCGGGCAAGCCCGACCGTATCGACCGGACGGTCCCCGTAGTAGTCATACGGGTAGACATGGACGTGGATGTCGGTGGTTTCCATGATCCGTAGATGCGCCTGGCCGACCTGAGCCCTTGCAGAGAAGGGGTGCAGCGCGATGAAACCCGCGCCCGCGGCAAGAAATCCACGGCGATTCAGAAGAAATGGCATCGAAGGCCTCCCCGTCCATTCAGTGACCACTGCACATCAACCTACAGGACTCGAAGGCTTCACCAAAGAAGAAAGCCATGTTTGAGCGGCCGCCGGGCCACTCCTGATCCATCAGACAAAGATACCGCCGTCATGGGACAATTGGTGACCTTTCCCGCAGACCAGCAACCCACAAGAAGGCCATGGGCAATAGGCATCGGACGATGAGATTCGTGGGCGAGTGAAACCTTCGGCGTCGACTGGCCGGTGCAGGAGAACTTCGCCTGGGGCTGCTTCGCGCCGCACAGTCCCCCTTGCGGCTGGGCGCCATTCACCGCTTCGGAAACCTCGGCAAGGGCGACGCTGTGCTCGTCTAGTCTTCGACATCCCGGCAGGAGGGTCCGACCGATCTCTGTCAGCGGGGCCGGCAACGGACCGCCATGGTTCAGAAATCGAGTTCGAGCGCCCGTCGCGCCGAGACAAAAGCGGGGTGCCCGGCATCCTGCGCCTCATGAAGCGCCCCCAGGGATGCATCCAGCCGGGCTTGCGCCGCCTCGGGCCCGATCTGCGCCGCTTCGATGCGCGCGCGTGACCCGGCAATCAGCGCCGACCAGGCGCGCGCGCCCATCTTGCGCGCTTTGGAGTCAGCAGCGTCAAGGCAGTCGAGTATCTCCCTGCTGGCGGCGGCGGCGCGTCTTGGCTGGCCGTTGAGGTTCATGATCTCCGCCTTCAGGCGAAGAACCTCCGGGCCATAGAGAAGGTCACGCCCGGCGGTGATCCCGTCCTCGGCCTCGGCAAGTGTCGCCTCGGCTTCGGCCATGCGGCCCACCCGGGCATAGCACCGCGCGAGCGTGGCGAGGTGATAGACCCGTCCGAGGCTGAGACCGATCGACCGCATCTGCTCGACAGCCGCTTCCATCGCTTCGGTTGCCTCTTCGATCGGGCCATTGCGCACATGCTCGTGGGCGAGCCAGACATGCCCCGCGACGACCCAGAACGGCTGCCCCGTTGCGCCCGCCAACTCTACGGCCTCTTCCAGTTCATGCCGGTAGGCGACGTCACTGTGGGCGTACGTGTAGGGCGCCGTGGAATAGACGTGGATGTATGGCCGCAGGAAGGGAAGCGCTAAGGCGTCTTCATGTTCGCGCGAGAAGTCGAAGGCGGCACGCCATCCTTCGAGATCTCCAGCAATGTAGCGCCCATGCACCCGAAACAGCGTCGCCATCTCCAGGCTGTCCATCGAATACGTTACCGCCTGCAGGCGATGCAATTCAGGAACATAAAGACGCCGTGTCTCGGCATAGGCCGCTTCCTGTCCCTCCAAGTCTCCCCTGTTGCAGCAGACGAGGCATCGGACAGAGGCTGCCAGAACGGCAAGAGCGGGGTCCGCCCTGGCGATCTCGTCCATTCTCCGCGACATGGCAGTCATTTGCTCAATGTCGCCCGTCACCATGTAGTGAGCCCAAATCCCCCATGCGATCTGGAATTCCGTTTCGCCGCTCCGTTTGCCCTTCAGGCAGAGCTCGAGCGCGCGTTCATAGGCCTCTGCCACGGCGGCATCTGAAAAACCGCGATGTTGGACGAGCGACAGACCAAGGGTGAAGTGCAACGAGAGCTCGAGATCTTCGCGCAGGGAGTTGTCTGCCGGCACGTCTACAAGTCGATTTTCTGCCCAGCGCAGAAGCCGGACGGATTCGGCGATTTCACCGATGGCAAGCGCGGCCTGCGCGGCCTCTATGAGCCGTGGGATTGCCTCGGCAACACGATCCGCCCCCATGAGATGCGTTGCACGGGTCACGGGCGACGATGCCAGGCGCTCGGGGGCGACGGTTTCGTAGGCGCGCAGGGCTTCCCCGTGCAGTTTCCGGACGCGAGCAGCGAGCAGCGTTTCAAGCACCGCATCCCGGACGAGGGCATGATCGAACCGCACCGACCCGTCTGCGGCCGGCCGAAACAGGCTTCGGCGGACGAGGTTGGCGACCTGCTGGGCCACCTGCTCCTGATCGATGCCCAGCATCTGGGCCAGAATGTCGATCCGGACCTCGGTTCCAAGGATCGCGGCCGCTTCCACCAGGGGCCGGGCGTCCACCAGATTGCCGATCCGCTCCAGAAGGGCTTCGACCATGGTTGGTGGTATGTTCTCGCCAAGCGCGCGATCGCTTCGTTCGAGCACCGCCCTTGTAATCTGCTGAATAAAGAGGGGCACGCCCTCGGCCCGCTCCGCGATCTGGGCGCGCGCGGCAGCATCGAGGCTTCCATCCGTGTCCAAGGCGTCTATCACCCGGTCGACCTCGTCCGTCTGCATCGAACCCAGATGGATGGTTTCGGCATCCGGCAAGGCCAACGCCGTTCCCTCGGGGCGCCGTGCGGCGAGCACCATCAGTTTGTGCTCCGTGAGAGCGTCAGGCAGCGCCGCGATGAGGCTCGCGCTGTCTGCGTCTAGCCAATGCGCGTCATCGACCAGCAAGATGGACGGCGTCCGGGGCAGGCGCGCCGCGAGCGTCATGCGGAGGGCAGCCTGGATCATCTCGGTGCGTAGGACGGGGGGCACGGGTGTGTCATTCAACGCGCAGAGCACTTCCAGCCCCGGCAGTGCGTCTTCCGGCGCCCAGGCGGCGAGCGTTGCACGCCGGGTCTCGGCGTCATGGGTGCCCGCGACCCCTGCTAGACTTTCAACGAAGGGGCGGAATGCCCGAAAGCTTTGATCACGTCGGTGGATCTCGCCACGGATGATGAACACGTCGCTCTCGTCGAGAACCCGCTGCAGGAAGTGCTCGGCGAGAGACGTTTTGCCGAAACCGCCTGGAGCGGAAAGGACGGCGCAGGCCGTCTCGCCGGCTTGGGCGCGGCCCCAGACGGCGTCAAGTTTTTCCAACATCGCTGCACGACCGATAAAGAGCGATGAGCTGCGACCCTGCACGGAGGGTTGCGCCACCCAGACGTCCATCGGCGCCGCGAAGCCGCGCAGGTTCCGAGTTCCCAAGGGCGACAACGAAAATTGGTTGGGGTCCAGTCTTTGGCTGGTCTCCATCGATACCGCGATGCGGCCACGGCCCGCTTCGGGTTGCAGGCGTGCAGCAAGGTTGACCGTCCCTCCAATCGCCATGGTCTCGGCCGAGGCGGCACCCATATTGGCATCTGCCACCACCATCCACCCGGTGGCGACACCGGCGCTGGCTGACATCGTCTCACCCGAAACGGTGATCTCCTGGGTTCGACTGATGATGTCCTGGGCCGCGCGCACGGCAGGCGCGGCCGAATTCTTCAACGTTTCCGGGTAGCCGAAATAGGCCAGCATCCCGTCGCCCATGAACTTCGCAACGTAGCCGCCATGTTCACTGACGGCCGTGTTGCAGATGTCCTGGTAGCGGGTCACGATGTCGAACATGACCTCGTCACCGAGTTTGTTTGCAAGCTCGGTCGACCTGGCAAGGTCGCAGAACAGCACTGTCATGTAGAGCGAATGGGCCGGCCGTTCCTGCGTCACCCTTGCTCCGCAGGCATGGCAGAAGCGCGCTCCCTCGGCGAGGTCCGCAGAGCAACGGCCGCAGGTCCGGTTCACCGGTTCATCTCACGCAGAATCCGGCGCAGTTCGAAGGATTGCAGCGGATTGTTGATCGTGGCGTCGGCGGTCAGGAAGAAGGCGCCGAAGGGCGATTGGTCGAGGCTTGGCGCCTGCGTGACGCCCTGCGGCAGGCTCAGTGCATCCGAGGCGATCCGGACCTCCATCTCGAGGGGCTCGAGTTCGGCCTGACCGAGCGAAAAGTCGTAGACGGAGTATTGCCACTGTCCCAAGCGGTTCCGGGTGACCATCGCCATCTCGTAGGCGGGACGGATCGCATCGAAATTGGCGAGTTGCCATGCCCGGACCTTGGGACCGGTGCGATGGAAGCTGGCGGAAATGATCTCGGCATCGCCCTGTGCCTCGCGTATGATGTAGGTGTCCATATCCACCTGCATCGACGCGCGTTCCTTGGGGAAGCCGTAGCCGTAGATGCCCAGCAGGATTGGCGGCAGGCTGTCGAGATAGAGCTTCGTCGGTGTAATCATGGGCGGCAGATCGGAGAGGCCCGGATCCGCGTGCTTGACCCAGGGCACCGCGCAGATGAACTCGCTGTAATTCATCCCGACAGGCGCGAGGTTGGGTCGCACATCCCTTTGGCGGGCAAACAGCAGGATGACAGGGTGCATGTCGGTCGGCGTCAGGTCCTGCTCGGCAAGCACGAGGCCCTTCGGCAGCATGCCCTCCACGGTTTGCCGCGCGAAGGGAAGGACGACGGTTGCCCCCGTTGTCTGCGCCATGCCGTAGACTGACGACCAGGGCCAGGACGCATTCTGTGACCGGATCGAACGCAGCACCGGTGCCTTTGGCACATCAGCGTTAATGATGTCGTCGACGCCACCGGGGATGGGGTCGGCCTCTTCGCCCACGATCTCCGGCGTGACACCCATCAACCCCGCCGCCGCACGCAGTCCCGACATGGCCGCGGCCTCGACACAGCCGGCGTTGATGCCGGTATAGGTCCAGTCACCTGCCAGCCAGAGGTTGTCGAAGCCGGACCGATCGGCGCGAAGCCGCGCGGTCGTGGAACCGGGGACTGAGAGCACATAGCGTTCACTTGGTTCATAGTTCGCGCGGAAATATTGCCCCTCCCAAGGGTCCGCATCCTTGGCCGTATCGGCGACGACGAGCAGGCTGTCGTCAAAGCCCCCCTTGACCGAGAAGGCCTTGGGCCAGAGCCGGGGACCGTTGGATTCCAGCCATTTCCGGCTTCTCTCGCGGACCTCTGCGCGCGCGCGGGCCGGAAAACCGGTGTCAGAAAATGGCGGGATCCTCTCGGGGTCGGGCAGCGGGCCACAGAAATACGCGATGCTGCCCGGGTCGGCGTTTTCCGGCCAGGCCTCGGAGGCCTTCAGGTGGCTCATGTCCGCCCAGGTATTCATCTCATCGGCGTAGGCGGTGAGGATCGTATCCCCGTCTGGCCAGCCCAACTCGCTGACGGTCGGCTTCAGCCAGAGCTGCATTGCCTGCGTCGCAGCGGTCTCGACCTTGTCCACCATCCGCCGCCATGCGGGATCCGCCGCAATTAGGTCCCCGGCGATCAGCGGCAGCGCGCCGAGGGAGATCCCGAGCACGACATCGTCGAATTCGACGCCGCGGCGGAGCGTGCGGTGCTCGACCGGCGCCCAGTCGGTCCAGGAGCTTTCCAGGTCGATCTTGCGATCCTTGAGGGTGTCGCCCTCCTCGAGCTGATCGTAATCCGGCTCTGCGGGCCAACAGTCGATATCGCCCACGCGGACGAGGGGATCGTACTCGCCTCGGGGCGTCGCCTGTCGGTCTATCTCGATACGGTCGATGTGACGACCGGAGGGGTCGAGCTTGAGGTCGCTCACCTTGTGGAAGAATTCGAATTTGACTCCTCTGCGTTTCAGGGCCTTGTAATAGGGCGTGAAGATCGTGTCGCCCATGCCCGCGCGCATCTTGAAGAAGATCGCACCCTTGTAGGTGAAGAACAGCCTTATGCTGCCCTTCACGAATGTTCCGGCACCGATGGCACGGTGGTTGTGATCGCAGATTCCGTGGCTGAAGCCGAACGCATAATCATAGACCGCGCGCACAAGCGCCCCATCGACAGTCGTCGGTTTCGCACCATGCCGCGTGAGCCAGTGAGAGATCTCGTAGGCGTCGATCCGGTCAAACCCGTGGCGGTAGACACCGTCTGCAACCATGCCGCGCATGACGGCCCCACCCAGATCAAGCGCCTCGTATGCCAGCTGCATGTCGGCCGACAGCGGGCTCGCGCCGCCAACGGCCTCCGAGTATGCCGCCTTGATCTCGGCATGAGCGCGCCGCGACGTGTCGGTCAAGGACGCGTGCGCATCGGGCCCGTGCAAGGAAGGCGCATCGGGCAGGGATCGAACAAGATCGTGCAACTCATGCGCCGCACTCTGCGAGCCCTTGCCCGGAAGCGCGGCGGGCGCAGGCGTTTCCCCGACCTTGCCACCTGCAAGCCCTTCGATGAGATCGCGAACAGAGCGCGACAGGATGAGGAGATAGTCCCACGGACTCAGGAACTCGCCGCCGTCGCCGGGCGTGGCTTCATCGTCGAAGGGTGGGCGGATGGGGATGAGCGTCCAATCAGGAAGGGCCTTCTCGCCGAGAGCGATGTTGTTGTGAGGAATGAAGGCGTCTTCGAATGACGGATAGACGCCGTCGACCCCGGAAACGTTCAGCTCGTTCAGGCAGGCCTTCATCTGGTGGATGGCGTTGTCGTAAAAGCCGGACCACACGTGCAGGCCGTGCTCCTCGATGCGCTGTCCCGCAGAAGCGCGGCGCCCGCTCGCCCCTTTTCCTCCAAGCCGCCAGCCCATCTGGTAGACCGTGAGGTCGAGCTTCTCTCGCCATTTCGGATCGGCCGTCAGCGCGAAGGCGGCCACCATCGCGCCAACGCCCCCACCCAAAACCGCAACTTTTCGACGCTCTTCTGCCACATCGAACTCCCGTCTTCTCGGGCCAGCCGGAAATTATGACGTGACGGTTCAGAGACTTGGCCCATGCTCACGCTGTTTTACCCTAAGGCACGCGCTACGCAGTGCAAGCTTTGTGTTGAAGCGGTGCATCTGTCGCGCTCCTCGACTGAATGGAGGGGTGAAAGTTCAGGAGCACCATGACGCGGGAATACGCCCATCTCGTCGCGACGCTCGTCCTCCGACAGCAGCCGATCTTCCACGAGGAGGCGTCGTTCAGCGTTCACGGGCCGAAGTCCCTCGATTTCTAGTTAGAGATGGTAAGGAAAGGGGCCTCCGAATGTGGTTGGAGGTCTGCACTTCTCGGCGCAGGCCGGCATCTCAAGATACGATATAAGCTTCCGACTAGTGGGGATTGGGGTCAGAATGTCGGGGCGCGGCAATCGCGGGAAGGAGATTGCTGTTGCGCCTCGTCGCTCGGCTGTGAGCGGGTCCGGTACGCCGTAGCAGTGTCCGGAAGACCAATGATGGAAATGCTCGTTCGACCGCGAGCCCTATTCAAGGTCTTCTTGGATGAACTCGGGGGACACGTGGATGTCGGTGCTCTCTAGCCGTCCGGGTCCAATGTTCTCGAACTTGTGAGGCGTGCCCGCTGGGGCGAGCAGGATGTCGCCGGCTTTTGCCTCAACGATCTCGTCGCCGATGGTGAAACGGGCGTGCCCCTGCCGGATGATGAAGACCTCGTCGTAGGGATGCCTGTGCAGGACCGGGCCCGAGCCGATACGCTCGTTCGAGAAGAAGAGAACCGTGATCCCCGTGCCGATCCGTCTTCCTTCAAAACGCCCCTTCCAGTCGGTCGGGTCGCGGGCCCAGTCTTCCCACTCCAGTTTGATCGCCATGCTCCGTCTCCCTTGGGTTCTCTGATTTCGAGTTCCGGGCCGCCGTGTGGCCGGCGGCCATCTTTTCGATGCCTCTCGGGGTCATCATGCCTGCACTCCGAAGCGTGACCTTGCCGTGCAGGATGCACGTCACCGGCGCGCAGGTCGATGGTAATCCCGTCAGCCACTCTCGACGCCCGAGCGATGCGGACGGCCGCATGGAGAGGCGCGCCCCGGAAGGGATGGGGCCTTCGCGGGACGGACTGGCGTGTGTCAGATCGCACGTGGCGAGGTGACATGGACGATACCTCGGTCCTTGTCCGGGTCCCCGGTGACGAGCGTGGCTTTTGAGTGACTCGTCATCCCAAGAGTGCGCCGAGGGCTTGTCAGCTTGGCGTGATTCCACCGATTGCCGTTCGTTGACGTCAGCCATAGTTGGCGTTCGTTCCTTAGCTGCCAAGGAGAACAGAAATGAAGAAGCTCGTCGCATCTGCTGCCGTCGTCATCGCTCTCGCAACGGGAGCAAGCCACGCCGGAGGCATTGTGGAGCCGGTCACGCCGCCCGCGGTCATCATCGAGGATACCTCGTCCAACAGCGGTCATCTTTTGGTTCCGGCGCTCTTCGTGATCTTCGTCCTCGCCGCGACCCACTGACCGTTCCGCCACACCGTCGGACGTTCCTCCCGTTGCATGGTTCCCTCCTTGCGCGCGGGCAGGCCGTGCCTGTCCCGTGGCGCATCGGGCCCCGCGCGGGACCATTGCTTCCCGGTCTGCAATGCCCGTGAAGCCGGCGTTTCTTCTGGTGTTCATCAAACGGGCCATCCGGCCGCCTGGCCCCACAGGTGGCCGGATGGCCCGTGCCTTGCGGGTGCGCGCCTTGCTGGCCTCGGTCAAGCGCCGAGATCTGTCGTTGACTCCCTGACCAGATTTGTGCGGTCAGGCTGGTCCTGCCCCTGAATATGGGATTGATTTGCCAACTATTGTGCATTGCAGCTGTTCTCTTCCTCACTGCTCGGGGTGAACGGAAATTTCCGTTCTTGAGGGATTGCCTATGGTTGCACGACCCAGCGTTCGATCGTCCTGGAGGATCGGGGCGAAACCGGTTTTTTCATTTATCGCAGGACTGGTCGCGCTGGTCATGGCGACGTCATCGGCGATGGCACAGCCGATCGCGACGGCGGTTCAAGTCGATGGAGCCGCCACCATCACATTGAACGGCAGAAGCGGGGCGCTGCGCAGTGGTGTCCGGGTCGAACAAGGCAGCACGATCGCCACGGGTGGCAGCGGTGTCGTCCAGCTTACCTTCGACGATGCCACCAACATGGTGATCGGTCCCAATTCACAGCTCGAGATCACCGCCGTCCTGATGGGCGGAGGCAACAGGGCCAGCCGCTTCGCGGTGAACGCCGTCGCTGGGGGCTTCCGGTTCATCTCGGGCAACAGCGCCCGGGACGCCTACGAGATCACGACACCGACGGCCACGATGGGTATACGCGGGACCGAGTTCGACATAGCGGTCGCGCGCCGATCGACGGCCCTTGCCCTTTTCAGCGGGGGCGTCCAGATGTGCCGCTCCCGGGGAAATTGCGCGTTGGTCCAGGGATCCTGCGCCATAGCCCGCACGGAAGGGTCGCGCATTTCCGGCGTAGGCGGCGCTGAGGCCGCGGAATTGCTGGAAGCGGCCTTCCCGCTCGTCCGCGGACAGCGTGCCCTCAGACCAAACTTCCGTGTCTCGTCAGGTGGTTGCGACCAGTACACCAGGCAGATCCGCTCGGAGGCTCCCGCCCCGACTCCACAAGGAGCGCCGCAGCCGCAACCACAGCCGCAGCCGCAACAACAACCGCAGCCGCAACCCGAACCGCAGCCGGAGGAGGCAAGCTTTGGCCATGGCGATGCCTCTGACGGGTATGCCGAAAACAATCCCGGGAACGGTGTAGGCGGGCCAGGACAAGGTGGACCAGGCCGTGATCAAGGCGGAAACAATGGAAATGGCAACGGGAACGGAAACGGCAACCGAAACGGCAATTGATGCGTAGCGGTGGGCACAAGAGTGAAGTTCTCGTTGCCGCCCACTTGCACCGATCAAGCTGTGCTGTGACCTTTCTCGTCTGCCGCTAGCAAACGGCAAAGCGTCGGTCCGCCCCTCGCAATTCTCGCTGATGATCTCCCTTTTGTGATGGATCAGCCCGGACCGAGTTGGCGTGTCGAGGGCGCCTTGGCCGCGCGAAGGCTATGCTTCAACGCGGTCAATGAGTCGGCGGGAATGCCTTCAAGAATGGTGAAACGATCGGAAAGGGTCTTGAAGGAAGGCCCAAGCCGATCAACCGCCGTTCAGCCGGGGCTCATGCCGCGCAAACGTTCCGATCGGCGCCGTAGCAACTCGACCACGGTCAGGAGCCCGATCGAGATCACCACCAGGATCGTCGCCACGGCAAGGATCGTCGGGCTGATCTGCTCGCGCAGGCCGGTGAACATCTGCCACGGAAGCGTCTGCTGTGCCGCCGAGCCGACGAAGATCACCACGACGACCTCATCGAAAGAGGTGATGAAGGCAAAGAGCCCCCCCGAGATCACGCCGGGCAGGATCAGCGGCATCTGGATGCGGAAGAAGGTCGTGACCGGGTTCGCCCCGAGCGAGGCCGCCGCCCGCGTCAGCGACCGGTCGAAGCCGACCAGCGTCGCCGTCACGGTGATGATGACGAAGGGAATACCCAGCGCGGCATGGGCCAGCACGACGCCCCAGTACGTCCCCTGCAGGCCGATCCTGCTGTAGAAGAAGTACATGCCCGCCGCCGAGATGATGAGCGGCACGATCATCGGAGAGATCAGGATCGCCATGATCGCGCCCTTGAAGGGCACGTGGCTCTGGCTGAGGCCGATGGCGGCCAGCGTGCCCAGCGACACCGACAGGATCGTCGCCACGGGCGCGATCATGACCGAGTTGCGCAGGGCCTGCTGCCAGTCGGGATTGGTGAAGAAATCGACATAGTGGCGCAGGCTGTAGGCCTCGGGGTCCAGCGCCAGCATGCCGGGCGTGAAGGTGAAGAAGGACTCGGCGTTGAAGCTGAGCGGGATGATCGTGAGGATCGGCGCGATCAGGAAGAAGAAGATCAGCCCGCAGATCACGCGAAAGGCGTAGAACCAGATCCGCTGGCCGAGCGTGGCATAGGGGGGAAGCTTGTGATCCATGTGTCTTACCCCAGTTTCACGTTGTCGATGCCGACCATGCGGTCGTAGATCCAGTAGAGCACCAGAACCAGCGCCAGCAGGATCGACCCGAGCGCCGCGGCGAGGCCCCAGTTGAGGCTTTCCGAGATGTGGAAGGCGATCCGGTTGGAGATGAAGGTGCCCGTGCGGCCGCCCACCAGTTCGGGGGTGATGTAGTAGCCGATGGACAGGATGAAGACGAGGATGCACCCCGCCCCGATGCCGGGGATGGATTGCGGGAAGTAGACCCGCCAGAAGGCCGTCCAGTTCGTCGCGCCAAGCGATTTCGCGGCACGGACGTAATAGGGCGGGATCGTCTTCATCACCGAGAAGAGCGGCAGGATCATGAACGGCAGCAGGATATGCGTCATCGCGATGATGGTGCCGGTCTGGTTGTTGATCAGCTGCAGCCTGGCGTCATCCGCGATGAAGCCAACCCAGACGAGGATATCGTTGATCACCCCCTCCTGCTGAAGAAGCACCTTCCACGCGCTCGTGCGCACAAGAAGCGAGGTCCAGAAGGGCAGCAGAACGAGGATCAGCAACAGGTTCGACGTCCGCGCCGGCAGGTTCGACAGCAGGTAGGCAATCGGATATCCCAGCAGGACGCAGCTGATCGTGATGACCAGCGACATGAAGATCGTACGCTGGAACAGCAGGATGTAGATCCGCTGGTCCTCGGGCTGCGCCTCGATGCCGTCGGGCGTCAGCTGCAGGTCGATGGCCGCAAGGAAATACCCCGCGGTGTAGGGGTCGGAGAAGGCGTCGATGGTTTCCCACATCGGCATCTCGGCCCAGGCATCGTCCATCTCGCCGAAGACTTCGCGCAGGCTGACGGTCTCGAACCCGTCGACAGCGGCATCGGCAGCGGCGAGCTCGGCCGCGATCGGCCCGAAATACGCGGCGACGGCACTCGCGGGTTGGGCGGCCAGGTCGCGGTAGAGGGCGAGGTAGACCGTGTTCCACGGCTCCTCCTCGGTCGGGCTGTCCTCGTCCTCCTGCTGGATCGTGCGCGCGAAGGAGCGATAGGCGTCGGCTGTTTCGGGCAGGACGTCGGCGATCCCCGGGGCAAGCCGAAAGGCCGGTTCGGGTTCATCGAAGTCGCGCCCGGCCGCTTCGGCTTCGGCAGCCCACTCCGCCTGTGCGGAAAGCCAGTCGGGGTGCGCCATGAGGGCAGTCCAGGTCTCGGGCTCTTCCCAGGCTTCGTCCAGATCGATGAACTGCTCGGCATAGGTCTCGCCGACATCCTCGATGCCGCGACCGGACCGGCGGAAGGTCGAGGACAGGCCCGTCGTCTCGTAGTTCAGGCGCGAGCCGAGGCGGGTGTGGCGGCGACGTTCGGCCGCCTCGTTGAAATCATAGGCGAGCGCTGCGTAGACGTCCTCGGACGGCAGGTCCTGCGCATCCCAGTCATCGAGCGCAACGACCGTGCGCGGCAGCGTCTCCGACACGATCTGGTTCTCGACCGAGCGGAACAGCATGTCGATGATCGGGGCGACGAAGGTGACCAGGATGAAGATCAGCAGCGGCGCGATCAGAAGCAGTGCGCGCATCTTCTGGCGTCGCAGCGCCCGGTTCAGGCTGGCCTTCAGGGGGCGTCCGTCGGCGGCCAGCATCGGCCCGGTTCGGGCAGCGTCCTCGCGGCGCGCGGTGGCGGCGTTCTGGCTGGCGTTTCCGGCGGAGGCGTCGGTCATGTCGTGGCTCCAGCTGCGATGCCGAGGGCCGTGGCCTTCGGGAGGCGCCGGGGCGGCTGGGATGTACCGCCCCGGCAGGGTTCAGGTGGTCAGCGGCGCGCGTTTACTGCGCCAGCCACGCCTGGAAGCGGGCGTCCAGGTCGTCGCGGTAGTCGGCCCACCACAGGTAGTTGTTGACGAAGGTGTTCTCGCCATTGGCCGGATCGGTCGGCATGTGCGGCGCCATCTCGATCCCCAGCTCGGCATGAGTGCCGACCAGCGGTGCCGAGGACGCGCGCGCCGGACCGTAGGAGATGTAGGCGGCCTGGTCCGCCAGGCGCTGCGTGTCGGTCGCGAAGTAGACGAAGTCGAGCACGCGGGCGAGACGGTCCTCGGGCAGGCCCTCGGGGATGATCCAGCCGTCGAGATCGAGCATCTGCCAGTCCCACGCCATGCCGATGGGCTGGTTCTGCTCGGCGATCGCCGAGAACCAGCGGCCGTTGTAGGAGGTGGCCATGAAGACCTCGCCGTCGGCCAGAAGCTGAACCGCTTCTGCGGCCGAGGACCACCAGATCGTCTGGTCCTTGATCGTGTCGAGCATCGCGAAGGCCTGGGCGATGCCCTCTTCGGTCTCGAGCGCGTCGTAGACATCCTCGTAGGCCACGCCGTCGCAGAGCAGCGCCCATTCCATGTTGGCGATGGGGTTGCGGTTCAGGGCGCGCTGACCCGGGTAGGTCTCGAGGTCGAAGAGGTCGCAGGCGCCACTCGGCGGCTCGACACCGGCCGGTACCTGGTCGGTGCGGTACGCGGCAACCGTCGAGAAGACGATTTGCGGGATGAAGCAGTCGTTCACCAGCATTTCGCCGAAATCGTCCTCGGCTTCGGTGCCGTCCGGCGCCGGGGCGAGAACCTCGTTGGCGTCGATTTCCATCGCCAGACCCTCATCGCAGAGGCGGATGGCGTCGGCGGCCTCGACATCGACGAGGTCCCAGGTGATGTTGCCGGCCTCTTCCATGGCGCGCAGGCGGGCCACGGCCTCGGGCGAGCTTTCATCCCAGATCATCTCCACGTCAGGATGCATCTCCTGGTAGGGGTTCGAGTAGGCCGCGATCTGGCTCGCCTGATAGGCGCCGCCCCAGCTGACCAGGGTCATGCTGTTGGCCATGTTGCCGTGTGCATCGCCAAACGCCATCGGCGCCGCCATGAGGCTGCCGGTGGTCGCGAGCAGGATGGTCCTGAGTTTCATTCCACTTGTCTCCTTCAATGGAAAAGAAAGGGTCACTTTCATTCGATGAGGTTTCTTGGTCTTGTTCTTGTTATCGCTGTCGTTTCCTCCCGGCGCATCGCGCTCGGGATTCGGGATCCCGGTGACCACCCGGTCAGGCATCGAGCGCCCGACAGTCCTGGGGCCGCCAGCCGATCTCGATCTTCTCGCCGGGAGTGAGCCGGCGCTGGTCGGGGGCATTCCGGGTCTTCATCACGAAGGTGTCGTGCCCGGCCACCCGCAGCCGCGTGCGGTAGATGTCGCCCATGTAGATGAACTCCAGCACCTCGGCATGGATCGTATGGGCGCCTTCGGTCAGTCGCTCGGGGTTGTACTCGACACGTTCCGGCCGGATCGAGACCTGCGTCCGTTCGCCGACCTGGGACACGTTCACGGGCACCGCGTCGATGATCTCGCCATCGTCGAGGCGCACTTCGCAGGTGGCCCCCTTCATCTTCGAGACCACGCCGGTCAGCGTGTTGTTCTCACCGATGAACTGGGCGACGAAGCTGTTCTTGGGTTCTTCGTAAAGCGTATCGGGCGCGTCGAGCTGCTGGATCCGCCCGTCGTCGAAGACCGCGACGCGGTCCGACATGGTCAGCGCCTCGGTCTGGTCGTGGGTGACGTAGACCACGGTGATCCCGAGCTCATGGGCAAGGTTCGTGATCTCGAACTGCAGCGTCTCGCGCAGCTGCTTGTCGAGCGCGCCGAGGGGTTCGTCCATCAGCACGAGCTCAGGCTCGAACACCAGCGCACGGGCCAGCGCGATCCGCTGCTGCTGGCCACCCGACAGCTGCGAGGGCCGCCGACCGGCGAAGCTGCCCATCTGGACCATGTCCAGCGCCCGCTTGATCTTGGCCTCGCGGTCGGACTTGCCGATCTTGCGCACCTCGAGCGGGAACGAGAGATTCTCGGCCACCGTCATGTGCGGGAACAGGGCGTAGTTCTGGAACACCATGCCGATCCCGCGCTTGTGCGGGGGGATGTTGTTGATCGGGCGCCCGTCAAGCGTGATCTCGCCATGCGTCGCCGTCTCGAAGCCGGCCAGCATCATCAGGCAGGTGGTCTTGCCCGACCCGGAAGGGCCGAGCATGGTCAGGAACTCGCCCTTTCCGATCTGAAGGTTCAGGTCTTTGACGACCAGCGTTTCGCCGTCATAGCTTTTCTGGACGCGATCAAACGTCACGAATGCGTCTTGCGCGTTCGAGGTCAAACCCATCTCCCCGTTATCCATTTTCGGTGCCGCTTGTCGAACGCGACTTGATGTTCAGTAAATCAAGCCTCCTGTCAGGTTTCAATTCGAATAAATCCATGAAATCCAGAGGCTTGGATTCTTCTTGCCTGATCGGTGCCGCTCGCGCCGGGGTTGAACCTCACCTTGCCGCCCTGCGTCCCGCTCCGGATGGGCGCGTCATCGGCCATGGCTGCGGTCGTATCCGTTCGGGCTGGGCGGGTGCCATCCGTCGAGCGATCCGGACGCAGGAACCAGCACGTCGATCCGCAAGGGATGGCAAGGGGCCGCATCGCTCGAATGCTCGCTCGAGCAGTCGCCGCCGGGACAGGCCGAGAGCGCCCCGAGGAGATCGATCTCGGCGAAGAAGGTGATCCGGTCGCCCGGCCGAACGGGGCTTGCCTTCATGAAATATTGCCCGGTGTCGCGGGTGAAGCCGGTGCACATGAACACGTTCAGCACATCGTGCACCTGCGCCTCGGCCTCGGGCAACGGCAGCCCGGTCGCATCAGCCAGCGCCCGGGTCAGGTTCGAATGGCAGCAATGGTGGTACTGGCTGCCCGACAGAAGGTTGCCCGTGTAGGGATCGCAGCGGGTGCCGATCACGTCATGCACCGATCCGCCGAAAGCGTCGATGCCGTACCAGTCGAGACTGTCCTCGACGATCGTCGCCATCGGCCGCAGGGCGGGGAAGGACGACCAGAGCCTGTCGCCCGTCGAGACATGCGTGCCGTGCAGCGCGCGCGTCTTGCCCGAGTAGAACCGTTCCGACAGGTCGGCGGCGTTCCAGACGTTCAGGTCGCCCACCTGTGGCCCTTCCACGCTGACGATCCGGAAGAACGCTCCCGCAGGCACCCGGAACGTCGCCGCGTCGCGCGGCGCGACGGTCACGCTCTCCACCACGCTCGCCGACCGGAGCGCGTGGAGATAGAGCGGCAGGTCGGGCTTCGGCAGCGTCTCGGTCGGGTAGCAGATCACCGGCGTGATCGCGCGGCGGGCCTCGGCGTCGGGTGGCGTGGTGGTCATGTCGGGTTCCCCATTGGCGCTGCGGCGCAGCCCAAAGGTGTCGCGAGGACGTGCCGCGTTCAAGGTGAATTGCTCGGCGCGGCGGTGCGCGCCCGACCCGGTACGGGACCTACAATTCGCTTGACCTCTGGAAGGGCCGGGCTGTCTTCTCGGCAAGGTCCGCGCGATGCTGCCGCGACGAGAAGGAGGTCCGCCATGCCACGTCCGCCCCCGGTCTTCTCGGTGACCGAATACGACAGGCGCATCTCGCTGACGCGCGCGGCCATGGCCGAGCGGGGGATCGACCTGCTCTTCGTCGAAGACCCGTCCAACATGGCGTGGCTCACCGGCTATGACGGCTGGAGTTTCTACGTTCACCAGGGCGTTCTGCTGGGCGCCAGCGGCGATCCCGTCTGGTGGGGCCGTCGGCAGGATGCCAACGGCGCTCGCCGCACGGTCTGGATGGACGACGACCGCATCCGCTTCTACACGGACGAATTCGTGCAATCGACCGTGCGCCACCCGATGCAGAACCTCGCCGGGCTGATCCGCGACCTCGGGCACGGCAAGGCCCGGATCGGGGTCGAGCTCGACAACTATTACTTCTCCGCAAAGGCCTACCTGACCCTGCGCGAGGCCCTGCCCGAGGCCGAGCTGGTCGATGCGACCGCGCTGGTCAACTGGCAGCGGATGGTGAAATCGGACGAGGAAATCGCCCTCATGCGCCGCGCCGCCCGCATCTCGGAGGCGGTGATCGACGGCGTCGTCGAGCGGATCGAACCAGGACTGCGCAAGAACGAGCTGGTGGCCGAGATCTACGGCGACCTGATCCGCGGCGTGGGCGAGGAATGGGGCGACTACCCGGCCATCGTGCCGCTTCTGCCCAGCGGGCCGGATGCCGCGGCCCCGCACCTGACATGGGACGGCGCCCCCTTCCGCCTAGGCGAGGCGACCTTCTTCGAACTCGCGGGCTGCGTCCACCGCTACCACGTGCCCTTCTGCCGGACCGTCTTCCTGGGCGAGCCACCCGCCGAGATGCGCCGTGCCGAGGCGGCGCTGGTCGAGGGGCTGGAGGCCGGGCTTGACGCCGCGCGGGCGGGCAACCTTGCCGGCGACGTGGCCCGCGCGCTAGCCGCGCCGCTCGAGCGGGCCGGCATCGACCGCGGCGCGCGCTGCGGCTACCCGATCGGCCTCTCCTACCCGCCCGACTGGGGCGAGCGCACCGCCTCGTTCCGCGAGAAGGACGAGACCGTTCTCCGTCCCGGCATGACCTTCCATTTCATGCCCGGCCTCTGGATGGACGACTGGGGGCTCGAGATCACGGAAAGCATCCTGATCACCGGGGACGGCCCGGCCGAATGCTTCTGCGACCGGCCCCGCGCGCTGGTGGTCAAGCCGTGACTGCCCCGGCCCTCTCCGCGATCGAGGCGACCCTCGCGCGGCTCGTGGCCTACCCGACGGTCTCGTCCGGGCCCACGGCGGAGATGGCCGCCCATCTGGCCGAGCGGCTGGAGGACGCGGGCGCGCGCGTCCGCCTGAGCGGCGATGCCGCAACCGGCAAGCTGAACCTCGTGGCCAGTCTCGGGCCGGACCTGCCGCGCGGTGGCATCCTTTTGTCGGGGCACATGGACGTGGTGCCGGTCGAGGGTCAGGCCTGGAGCCGCGATCCCTTCGTGCTGGCCGAGGCCGGGGGGCGGCTTCACGGGCGCGGCAGTTGCGACATGAAGGGCTTCATCGCCGCCTGCATCGAACTGGCCGCGACGTTGCGCGGGGCAGAGCTTGCCCGGCCCCTGCATTTCGCCTTCACCCATGACGAAGAGGTCGGGTGCCTCGGCGCGCAGGCGCTGCTGCCCGAGCTCGTGGCGACCGGCCCGCGCCCCGATCTCGTCATCGTGGGAGAGCCGACCGGAATGGCGGTGATCGAGGGGCACAAGGGCTGCCATGAATACACCGTTCACCTCGGTGGCCGGGCCGGGCACGGATCGCGGCCCGAGATCGGTGTGAACGCCGCGGAATATGCCGCCCGCTACGTGGTCGAACTCTTGCGCCTGCGCGATGCGCTGCGCGCCCGTGCGCCCGATGACTCGCGCTTCGAGCCGCCGTGGAGCACGATCAACGTCGGGCGCATCGCCGGTGGCATCGCCCATAACGTCATCGTCGAGCAGGCCGAAATCGACTGGGAGATGCGCCCCGTCAACGCCGGGGACGCGCGTTTCGTGCTCGACCATATCGACAGGTTCGCGCGCGACGTGCTCTTGCCCGAGATGCAGGCGATCGAGCCGGACGCGCTGATCGAGCGGCTGACCCTCGGCGAGGTCGCCGGGCTGCGCCCCATGCCCGAGAACGCGGCGCGGGACCTGGTGTTCCGGCTGACCGGGCAGACCACGGCGGGCCTCGTGCCCTTCGGGACCGAGGCGGGGCTGTTCCAGTCGCTCGGCGCCGACGTGGTGGTCTGCGGGCCCGGCTCCCTCGCGCAGGCCCACACGCCGGACGAGTTCATCGAGCGAGCGCAGCTGGCCCAATGCGCCGGGATGCTGGGGCGCCTTGGCGCAACGCTTCGCGCCTCTTGATTTCCGCGCGCCGGTTTGCTCCTCTCCGCGCAGTGCAGGGTCGGCGATGGCGTCCTCGACACATGCGCCCGCGGGCGCAAGCCTGCCCCCCTCCTGAACGCCGGGAACCGTGATCCCCGCCGATGCGCCGGCCCCGGAGCCAAGGCCGCGCTCGGCGCGGATCCTTGCAAGGAGGAGGTCACATGGACCGTCCCGAATTCTACCGCTTCCACCAGGGTGAAAAGACCCTTCCCTTCGCGCCCGAGGAATACGAGGCCCGCCTTGCGCGCCTGCGTAAGGACATGCAGGCCGAGGGCATCGGCGCAGCCGTGCTGACCTCGATGCACAACATCGCCTATCACTCGGGGTTCCTTTACTGCGCCTTCGGGCGGCCCTACGCGCTTGTTGTGACCGCGACCGACAGCGTCGTGATCTCGGCGGGCATCGACGCGGCGCAGCCGTGGCGGCGAGCGCATGGCGACGCGATCACCTACACCGACTGGCAGCGCGACAACTATTGGCGCGCGGTGCGCTCGGTCACCGGCAATGGCGCCGTGATCGGGTTCGAGGCCGACCACCTGACGTTGGCGCAGAAGGCCCGGCTCGACAGCTTCCTCGAACCCGCCGAGACGCGCGACATCGCACCGGCCACCATGCTGCGCCGGATGCACAAATCCCCCGCCGAGATCGCCCTGATCCGCGCCGGGGCCGAGACCGCCGATATCGGCGGTCATGCCATCCGCGAGGCCATCGCGCTCGGCGCGCGCGAGATCGACGTGGCCATGGCCGGGCGCGACGCGATGGAGCTGGAGATCGCGCGCCGCTTCCCCGAGGCCGAGTATCGCGACACCTGGGTCTGGTTCCAGTCGGGCATCAACACCGACGGCGCGCATAACCCCGTCACCGCGCGGCAGATCGAGCGCGGCGATATCCTGAGCCTCAACACCTTCCCGATGATCTCGGGCTATTACACCGCGCTCGAACGCACGCTCTTCGCGGCCGAGGTCGATGCCGCGAGCCTCGCGATCTGGGAGGCCAATGTCGCCACCCACGAGTACGGCATGAGCCTGCTGAAACCCGGTGCCAGCTGCTCGGGCGTGACGCAGGCGATCAACGCTTTCCTGGCCGAGCGCGACCTGTTGCAATACCGCACCTTCGGCTACGGCCATTCCTTCGGCGTGCTGTCGCATTACTACGGGCGCGAGGCGGGGCTGGAGCTGCGCGAGGATATCGACACGGTCCTTGAGCCGGGCATGGTGATCTCGATGGAGCCGATGCTGACCATCCCCGAGGGGCAGCCCGGCGCGGGGGGTTACCGCGAGCATGACATTCTGGTCATCACCGAGGACGGGGCCGAGACCATCACCGGCTATCCCTACGGCCCCGAGTTCAACGTGGTCGGCTGAACGCGCCCCAGCGCGCCGGGGATGCGGGCCTGCCCCGCGACCCCGCCCAGTGCCGCAAGGTGCCAGGCCAGCACCTGGTTGCTGGCCAGCACCGGCTTGCCGATGGCGGCCTCGATCGGTGTGATCTCGTCGAGCGTGCGCAGGTTGGTGCAGGACAGGAAGACCGCGTCGCAGTCCTGCGCCGCGCCGATCCGGATCCCCGCTTCGCGGATCGAAGGCCCGGAGATGCGGACCACCCGCGCCTCCTCGGACACGTTGAAACTGCCGAAGGCGGCGACGTTGATGCCACCGGCGGCAAAGACCGCGCTGAGCCGGTCCGAGACGCTGGCGACATAGGGGCTGACCAGCCCGATGCGCGAGATGCCCAGTGCGCGCGCCGCCGCAAGGCAGGCGGTCACCGGGTCGCTGACGGGCAGTCCGGGGGCCTTCAGGCCGGCGCGGATGCGGTCGTGCACGCGCTCGGCCCCGATCTGGGCCGTGGCCGAGGTGCAGCCGTAGCCCACCGCGGCGAAGCGCGCCCCGGCGGGCAGCCGTCCGGCCGCCTCGGAGAGCGTCCCCTCCATCGCGGCAAGCGTCTCGGGCAGGACATGCTCGCCAGAGGGGACGCGGCTTGCCAGCACCTCGATGGGCGCGGGCAAGAGGCGGCGGAAATCGGGCTCGAGGGTTTCGTCGGCCTGCAGGACGATGACGCCGATCTGCGGCGGGCGGGCGGGCTCGGGGGCGTGGTCGAGATCCATCAGATCACCTGCAACTCCGGCCCCGCCGGGCGCGTCAGGAACCGCGCGCCACCCGGCTCGATCACGATGTCCTCTTCATGGACCATCAGTCGCCCGCCCTCGACCCGGACCGAAGGTTCGAGCGTCAGGACCATTCCCGGCACCAGCACCGTGCGGTCGGCGGGGATGATCGACGGCCCCTCGGTCAGCTCCATTCCCAGCCCGTGCCCAAGCCGCCCCGACCCCGGCCCGAGCCGCACCACCGCCTCCATCGCGGCGTGCAGATCGCAGAAGCGCGCGCCGGGTCGCGCGGCCTCGAGGCCCGCCGCGACCGCCTCGATCAGCCGCGCATGGGCGGCGGCGACCGCGGGCGAGGGCGGCCCGACCGCGACGTTGCGGTCGAAGTCGCAGAAATAGCCGTCGCGCACCGCGCCCGTGTCCAGCATCAGCACATCGCCCCGCGCCAGCGGCGCATCGGTGGCGGGCGAGATCACGTCGTCATAGCCGCCGGGCCCAGCCGCCCCGGCGAGATAGGGCACCCAGTCGGCGCCTTCCTCGAGGCAGAGCGCCTGGAAGCGGCGGAACACGGTCGAGAGGGGCACGCCCTCGGCCGCGATCTCGGGCAGCCGGTCGAAGGCGCGCCCGGCGATGGCCACGATGGCCTCGATCCGGGCGATCTCGCGCGGGGATTTGACCTGCCGCAGGGTGGCCGTGATCGCCCCGTCGCCGGTGATCCGGCGGTCCCCGAGGGCCTCGGCCAGTCGCTCGAACCCCTCCAGCGGCATGCGCAGGTGGCTTTCGAGATGCCGGGCGACGCCGATCCGCCCGCCCGCCGGGGTCAGCTCGCGCAGGGTCGCGGCCAGAAGGCCGATGCCGTCATCACCGTAATCCGGCGCATCCCAGCTGCGGATGTCCGCAACCCAGGTCCGGCCCATCAGCGATGCGCCGATGGCCGGGATGACCGCGACCGGCGCGCCGGTGGCGGGCAGGACCAGGAACCAGGGCCGCGTCGGGCTTTCCCAGAAGCGGGTCAGGAAGCCCGAGTAATACCGCACCTCGGGCTCGCGCGTCAGCAAGAGCGCCGACAGCCCCTCGGCCGCCATCATCGCCTGCGCCCGCGCGCAGCGCGCTGCGAATTCGGCAGGCGGGAAGAGGGGCGCGCCGGGGGCGCTCATGCGGCTTCCGCCCCTTCGGAGAGGATCACCAGCGGCGCCGTGGGCGGCTTCGCAAGTGTGGCGTCGTCTGCAAGGAGCGCCGCAAGCCCCGCCGCGCCCGAGGGCGTGGTCGCGCCCAGCCCCGCGGCGCCGGCGATCCGTGCGGCCTCTCCGGCCTCGGCATCGGTGACGGTCACGAAGCGGTCGGCCGCGTCGCGAAGGATCTCGAAGGCCAGCATCGAGGGTGCCTTGCAATCCAGCCGCCCCATGGTCGAGACCGGCCCGTCGACCTTCACCATCTCGCCCGCCCGCGCGCTGTCGCGCAGGCAGGGGGCGGCCTCGGGCTCGACCACGACGATCTCGGGTTGGATCGCCCAGGTGCGGCGGATCATGGCGGCGACGGCGGCGGCCATGCCGCCCACGCCGGCCTGCAGGTAGACATGGCTGGGCCAATGGCCCGAGGCGGCCAGGTCGGCGCGCATCTCCTCGGCCATGACGGTGTAGCCTTCCATCACCAGCCGCGGCGGCTCGGTGTAGCCGGGCCATGACCCGTCGGCGAGGTGGATCGCGCCGGTCGCCTCGGCGTCCGCGATGGCGGCGGCGATGCTCTCCTCGTAGGTCGCGCCCGAGCGGACGACCTCGGCCCCGAGCGCCTCAAGCCGCCCGACGAAGGCCTGCGGCACCGTGTCGGACAGGTGGATGCGGCAGCGCGCGCCGAAATGCTGCGCGCCGAAGGCCACCGCCATGCCGTGATTGCCCGCGCTGGCGCAGACGAAGGTCGGAGGCGCCTCGCCTCGCGCCGACATGGCCGTACGCAGCGAGGAGGCCTCCGTCGTCTCCAGCCCCAGTGCGCGGGCCAGCAAAACGGCCACCGCGTAGGTTCCGCCGATCGCCTTGAAGGCGCCAAGGCCCATGCGCCCGGTCTCGTCCTTGACAAGGACGTCACGGTCGCCCAGTCGCCGCTTCAGAAGCGGTGTCGACCGGTAGCGGGGAAAGCCACCGTGAAACAGCAGCGCGCGGTCGGCATCGAGATGTGGCGGCGTCGGCTGAGGCATGCCCCCGACCCTAAGCCGCCGCGCCCCCGATTGGCGAGGTGTTTTCCGCGCGGCCCGGTGGATCACACGACCTTGACGCTCAAATCCCCCACGCCCTCGATTGTGGCTTCCATGACGTCGCCCCGTTCCACCGCGTTCACACCGGCCGGGGTTCCCGCCATGATCACGTCGCCCGCCTGCAGTTCGAAGTACTCCGACAGGTAGGAGATCATCTCGGGCACCTTCCAGATCATCTGGTTGAGGTCACCCTCCTGGCGCGTCTCGCCGTTCACAACCAGCGCGATCCGGCCTTGATCGGGATGCCCGACATCCGACACGGGCCGCAGCGGACCAACCGGGCCCGAGCGTTCGAAGGCCTTCCCGATTTCCCAGGGACGGCCCATCTTCTTCGCCTCACCCTGCAGGTCCCGCCGGGTCATGTCGAGGCACACCCCGTACCCCCAGACGTGGTCGAGCGCCGAAGAGAGCGGGATGTTCGTGCCGCCCGACTTGAGCGCGACAAGCAGTTCAACCTCGTGATGCACGTCGGAGGAATGCGGCGGGTAGGGAAACTCGCCCGAGGCGTCCAGATTGTCGGGATTCTTCTGAAAGAAGAACGGCGGCTCCCGGTCGGGATCATGTCCCATCTCGACCGCATGGGCCGCGAAGTTGCGTCCGATGCAGTAGACACGGCGGACGGGAAATGCACCGCCATCGGCGGTCGGGATTGTCGGCACCTGGGGCGCGGGGATCACATGATCTGGCATTCTGTTTCTCCTGAGCCTTCTTGGACGCAAGCCGGGAAAAGCGGGCGAAGCGCGGCCACCCTTTTCGTCACGTCCGTGTCGATTGATCAAGACGGACAGGGGCGAAATGCAAGGGCATCCGGTGCAATCGCCAAGAACCAATTCCCGAATTGGTTCGGTGAACCCAATCATGCGTCCGGCGGGATGCTCGCGGGAAGAACTCGGGAGTAGACGGACTTGAGATGTGCGACCATCCCCTGCGCAGCGCCTTCGGCATCGGCCTGAACGATCGATGCGACGATCGCATCGTGCTCGATGAAACTGGAATAGTTGGCGGCCGGTTTCTTCGTCGCTCGGGGCTGCCCCCAGACCACGGCGCGCCGAACCGAGTTCAGGGTTTCGAAGAAGTAGAGGAAAAGCTTGTTGTGGGTCGCCCGCGCAATGGCATGGTGCAGGTTGTAGTCCCAAGCCTCATACGTACGCCAGTCTTCGGCGTTACGGCAACGGGCGGCGCACAAGCGCATCTGGTCGTGGTCGGATTTCGTCGCGTGCTGCGCAGCCAGCCAGCACAGTTCAGGCTCGATCGTGAACCGTACCGTCACCACCTGGACCGGCTTGATCTGGTCGCGCAGGAAGGTGAGGTCCTTCAGGTTCAGTACCGGTCGTGACCCGACAAAGGTGCCGCGTCCCACGTGCCGCCAGATCAGGCCCTGCGCCTCGAGTTCGGCAAGGGCCCTGCGAAGTTTGCTGCGCGTAGTCCCGAGCGCCTCGCATAACTCGCGCTCCGGTGGCAGCCGGTCATTGTGGCTATACCCTGCGCTGTCGATCAGGTCGCGCAGCCGATGCGAGAGGTCGTTCATTTCCGTCATTCTTCGCCCAATTCAGCGATTGGTAGATTGATCGAAACGATAACTCGACGAAAAATTATCGCAACGAGAGAAGTCGCGGCGAGTCGAGGAACAAGTCTCGGTCCGTGCCGCGATCAGGTCGAGGGGAGGAGCACCTGGTGCGGCTGGCAACGATTTCGTTGAATGGGAGGGCGTGTTGCGTCGCCGTTCTCGGCTCCGGCGAGATGCTGGACGTGGCGAAGGCAGCGCGCGCGGTGGCGGGGCCTGCAGGCGATACCCTCCGGGCAGGATCGATGCAGGCCCTGATCGAGGGCGGTCCCGAGGCGCTTGCGGCACTTTCTACCCTTGTCGCCGAGGCCGAAGATGGCGCGCATGCCGAGGCGAAGCGGCCCTCGGGCGGTCCCCTCATGGCCCCCATCCCGGCCCCCAGAAAGAACATCTTCTGCGTCGGTCGGAACTACGCCGAGCATATCGCGGAAGGCAACCGTGCCCAGAATCAGAATATCGGCGTCACCGAACATCCGGTCTTCTTCACCAAGCCGCCCACGGCCCTGGTCGCGCCGGATGGTGATGTGCTGGTCTTCCCGACGGTCTCCACAGCGATCGACTACGAGGTCGAGCTTGCGCTGGTGATCGGAAAGGCGGGTCGCAACATTCCCAAGGCCAAGGCCTATGACCATGTCTTCGGCTACACGATCCTGAACGACATCACGGCCCGCGACATCCAGCGTCGGCATGGGGGCCAGTATTTCAAGGGCAAGGGGCTGGACGGATCCTGCCCGATCGGCCCCTGGATCGTGACAGCCGACGAGATCGCGAACCCCCACGCCCTGTCGATCGGCCTGACCGTGAATGGAGAGCAGCGCCAGGACGGCAACACGGGCGACATGATCTTCGACATCCCGACCCTCATCGCGTCGCTTTCGGAAGGGCTAACCCTGGAGCCGGGAGATATCCTCGCGACCGGGACGCCGTCCGGCGTCGGCTACGCGATGGAGCCGCCCCGCTTCCTCAAGGATGGCGATGAGGTGGTCTGTGAGATTTCCGGCATCGGCACGCTCAGGAACCCCGTGCGTGCCGTCTGAGGCCCTCCACGCCGCGCCAAGGCGTGACCGACGGGCCGCACATCCAGGGAGGAGAGACCAGAGATGATTACCAGAAGAACATTCACCGCCTCGGCGCTGGCGTCGGTGCCGGCGTTCGGGTTGTTGGGGGGCGTGGGCCGGGCCCAGGGACTGCGCGACATCACCTTCGTGCAGCCGAGCCCCTCCGCGATCAACTCCTTCCCCGTCTTCATCGCGATCGGGGAAGGCTACTTCGAGGAAGAGGGCCTGAACGTTCGCGTCGAAGCCATCAACGGGTCCGGAGCGGTGCTGCAGGCCCTGTCGGCGGGACAGGCGCAGTTCGGCCGCCCGGGCCCCGGCCCCCTCATCGCGGCGCGGTCGCGCGGCGTGGACGCAGTGCACATCTACAACGTCGCGGCGCGGTCGAACTTCGGCATCGTCGTGCAGGACGGATCCGACTTCCAGGACATCGAAAGCCTGCGCGGCACGGTGATCGGAACCGGCACGGCGGACGGCGCGGAGGTCGGCTTCGCGCGCAACGTCCTGACCGGCGCCGGCATGGTGGAGGGCACCGATTACACCTTCCTCACAGTCGGGGACGGCGGCCCGGCCACGGCGGCCTTCCTGAACGGCGAGATCAGCGCATACTCGGCCTCCACGGCCGACGCGGCGATCCTGAACCAGCGCGGGATGGCGGTGCGCGACATCACCCCGGCGGAATTCGCGCGCTTCTTCGGCAACGGCATCGCCACCATGGGCGATCTCATCCGGGATGACCGTGAACTGGTCGAGGCCTGGGTACGGGCGCACATGCGCGGGCACGCCTTCGCGCTCGATGACGCCAACCGCGAGGCATCGCTCGCTCACCTCGCTGCGGGCAACCCGCAGGAAGGCGAGGACCGCGAGTTCCAGGCGGCGCTCTTCGACGCCGTGCGGTCCAAGACCCTGCCGGTCGAGGAAGGCGGGCCGCTCGGCCTTTATCCCGCCGAGGTCTGGGAAGAGTGGCAGGACGCACTGGTTGCAGGCGGCGAGATCCCGGGTCCGCTCGACGATCTCAGCGCGGCCTGGACGAACGACTTCGTGATCGCGGCCAACGCGGCGCTCGGTAGATGAGCGCGACCCTTGCACAAGAAGTTTCCGGCACGCCTTCTGGCGTGCCGGTCTACGAACTGACCCGCGTCAGCAAGACCTACGCGCGCAATCTCGTCGTTGCTCTGGATGACGTGAGCCTCACGCTGCGCAAGGGCAGCTTCACCTCGGTCATCGGGTCGAGCGGCTGCGGGAAGTCGACGCTTCTGAAGATCATGGCCGGCCTGATCCCGCCGACCAAGGGGCGCGTGATTCTGCAGGGCCGCCCGGTCACCGGGCCGCGCCGCGACATCGGCATGATGTTCCAGCAGGCGACGCTTTTCCCGTGGAAGACGGCGGTACAGAACATCGTGCTTCCGATCGAGATCCGCGACGGCAAGGCGGCCGCGAAGGCAGCGCTCGAAAAGGCGCACGAGCTGATGGACATCGTGGGCCTGAAGGGCTTCGAGAACGTCTATCCCAACGAATTGTCGGGTGGCATGGCGCAGCGGACGTCGATCTGCCGTATGCTGATCACCGAGCCCGCCGTCCTTCTTCTGGACGAGCCCTTCAGCGCGCTCGACGAGCTGTCGCGGGACATGATGAACATGGAGTTGCAGCGGATCTGCCGGGAACAGGACGCGACGGCCTTTCTCGTGACCCACTCGATCCAGGAGGCGGTGATCCTTTCGGACGAGGTCGTCGTGATGAAGCCCCGGCCGGGCCGCATCGCCGAGATCGTCAAGGTCGACCTGCCGCGCCCGCGCACCCTGCACATGATGACGACGCCGGAGTTCGGCGACATCGTCGACTACATCCGCAGCCTGCTGGACAAGGGAGAGGACATGTGAGCGACGTTCAGATGAACCGGTCCGACGACAACGACGGGCAGGACACCGTCTGGGTCCAGGAAGTCGCCTTCATCGACTCGGTCCCGCGCTGGGCCGCAATGAGTTTCGTGTTCCTGGTTTTCATCGGCACCTGGCAACTGGTCACCGGCCTCGGCCTCGTGTCGCCGATCATCCTTCCGACACCGTGGGAAACGCTTGAGGACATGATCTTCGTCGGCCAGAATCTTCTGACCGGCGGCTACATGCTGGGTGCGCTCTGGATCACCATTAAGGAGGTGATCTACGGCTTCGCGCTGGCCATCGCGATCGGCTTCTCGCTCGGCGTGCTGGTGGGAGAGACGGCCTTCGGCGAGAAGGCGGTAATGCCCTATCTCGTAGCGATAGACACGATGCCAAAGGTCGCCTTTGCCCCGCTCTTCGTGGCATGGCTGGGCTTCGACATCGACAGCAAGGTGGCGCTGGCCGCTTTCATCGCGACCTTTCCGATCGTGGTGGGCACGGCGGCGGGACTGCACTCGGCCGACGAGAACGCACGGATGCTGTTCAAGACGATGGGCGCGAGCCGCTGGCAGACGCTCATCAAGATGAAGCTGCCGACCGGCCTGCCGCAGATCTTCACGGGGCTGAAGATCGGGGCCGTGGGCGTGATGGCCGGTGCCATCACCGGCGAGTTCCTCGGCGGGGGGCGCGGCTTCGGCGAACTGATCCGGGTCGCGGCCTCGCAGCTGAACACGCCCCGGGTCTTTTCGCTGATCCTCTATCTCAGCCTCGTCGGCCTCGCGCTTTACGCGCTGGTGACATGGACGCAGCGAAAGGTGGTGTTCTGGCACAAGGAACGCGTGGGCGCCCACGATGCCTGACGCTGGTCCGATCCCGTCCCAGCGCCTCGCGTCCTTCGTGGCCGGGGCGCTGGAAAGCAGGGGTGTGCCTCTCGCCGATGCCCGGACGGTCGCGGACCTGATGGTCGAGGCTGATATCCAGGGCTACGGCACGCACGGTGTGTTCCGCCTGCGCCAGTATCTCGCAAGACTGGCGGGGGGCGGCTGCAACCCGGCGCCTCGCATCGGGGTGGATCGCGAAACCGTGGCCACCGCGCTGATCGATGGCGACAACGGGCTTGGCCACCTCGCGATGGCTGCGGCGCGCGACCTTGCCATCGAAAAGGCGCGGGCGGTCGGGATCGGCTGGGTCGGCGTGCGCCGCGGCAATCACGCGGGGCCGCTTGCGCTCTACGTCCGGCCGCAGGCCGAGGCGGGGCTTCTCGGCATGGCCGCTGCCGTCGGCAGCGCGAACCACCTTCCTCCCTGGGGCGGTTCCGACCTGCTTCTCGGAACCAATCCGATCGCCTTTTCCGCGCCTGTAGAAGGACCCGATCCCTTCGTCTTCGACATGGCCACGACCGTGGCCGCGATGGGCAAGATCAAGACGCTCGCCCAGCAGGGTCTGCTGATGCCCGAGGGCTGGATGATCGGGCGCGACGGGCAGCCGCTGACCGATCCCGCGCGCCGGGGCGACGGGTTCCTTCTTCCGATCGGGGGGGCCAAGGGCTACGGCCTGTCGGTCGCCATCGGCCTTCTCGCGGGCCTGCTGAACGGTGCCGCCTTCGGTTCGGACGTCGTCGATTTTACGACCGACACGACATCCGAAACGAACACCGGCCAGTTCGTCGCGGCCCTGGATCCCGCGGCCTTCGGGCTCGGCGACGATTTCGCCGAGGCTGCCGCGCGGGTCTTCGCCGAGTTCCGCGCATCGCCTCCGCTTCCCGGGCATGATCCGGTGCGCCTGCCGGGCGACGGCAGGACGGCGAGGGCCGAGGCACGGCGGCGAGATGGCCTCATGCTCAACCCTGCGTTGCGGCGCGACCTGAACGTCCTGGCGGGTGATTGCGGGATCGATCCGCCGTTTCCCGGCGAAGGCGGCTAGGCCAGCGCGCGTTCGAGCACCCTTGCCACGTGCAGCGCCGGCCTGTCGGCCAGGTCGTCGATCTGATGGCGGCAGGATGTGCCGTCGGCCAGGATGAGCGTGTCGGCGTCCTCGGCGCGGATCGCGGGCAGCAGGTCCAGCTCGGCCATGCGATGCGAGACCTGGTGGGTTTCGACGCCGTAGCCAAAAGCCCCGGCCATGCCGCAACAGCTGCTTTCGACCACCTGCACTTCGGTGTCGGGCAGCAGCGCCAGCACCCGCTGGATCGCCGGCATCACGCCCATTGCCTTCTGGTGGCAGTGACCGTGCAGAAGCACCCGGCGCGCCGGGGACTTGAGTGGCAGGTTCAGGTCGCCCGCCTCGGCGCGCGCGGCGATGAATTCCTCGAGCAGCATCGCCTGCCGCGCCAGCAGGTCGGCCTCGGGCCCCGGCAGAAGCGCCGGGATCTCGTCGCGCAGCGTCAGAAGGCAGCTGGGTTCCAATCCGATGATCGGCAGCCCCGCCTCCGCGCTGGGCAGGAGCGTGGCGAGAAGGCGCTTCGCCTCGGCTCTCGCTTCCTCCACAAGCCCGGCCGAAAGGAACGTCCGCCCGCAACAGAGCGGGCGATCCCCTGCGGCGGCCGTGGCGGTCGCCACCGGTACGCCAGCGGCGCGCAGCACCTTGAGCGCGGCGCGAAGGTTCTCGGGCTCGAGATACCGGTCGAAGCAATCGGCGAACAGGATCGCGCGCGGCTCCCCGTCCATCCCCTCGGCATCGCGAAAGGGTCTGCGGCTCCATTCGGGCAGGGGGCGGCTCGCCGTGAAGCCGGTTGCCGCCTCGGCCAGGCGTGCAAGGCCCGGAAGACGGTTGCGCAGGGCGATCAGCCAGGGCGCGCGCGACAGGACCGGCGCGTAGCGCGGCAGGTAGGCCACCAGACGGTCGTGGAGGCTCAGCCCATGCGCGGCGACCCGCGCGGCCTGCACCTCGATCTTCATCCGCGCCATGTCCACACCGGTCGGGCAGTCCCGCTTGCACCCCTTGCAGGAAACGCAGAGCTTCATCGACTCGGCCATCGACTCCGAGCCCAGCGCGTCCGGTCCCAGCTGGCCCGAGAGCGCAAGGCGCAGCGTGTTCGCCCGTCCGCGCGTCAGGTCGCGTTCGTTCCGCGTCACACGGAAGGAGGGGCACATCACGCCCCCCTTCAAGGCGCGGCAGGCCCCGTTGTTGTTGCACATCTCGACCGCGCCCTGGAACCCGCCCGCACCGCCCGGCCAGTCCGACCAGTCGAGCGCGGGCCGGTGGCCGGAGGTGGCGTAGTCCGGCGGGTAGCGGAACAGGCTGCGATCATCCATGCGCGGCGCGTCGACGATCCGACCGGGGTTGAACAGCCCGCCCGGATCGAAACGGCGCTTCACCTCTCCAAAGGTCCGCACCATGCGCGGGCCGAACATGCGCTCGTGAAACTCCGAGCGCAGGATGCCGTCGCCGTGCTCGCCCGAATGCGAGCCCTTGTAGCGCGCGACCAGATCGAAGCATTCCTCGGCGATGGCGCGCATCGCGGCCACGTCCTTGTCCTGCCTGAGGTTCAGGACGGGACGAACATGCAGACACCCGACCGAGGCATGGGCGTACCAGGTTCCACGGGTGCCGTGACGCGCGAAGATCTCGGTCAGCCCGGCGGTGTAGTCGGCGAGGTCCGGCAGGGCCACGGCGCAATCCTCGACGAAGGAGACGGGCTTTCCCGCCTCCTTCATGGACATCATGATGTTGAGGCCGGCGCTTCTGAGATGGGCGATGCGACCCTGGAGCCCTGCATCGGTCACCTCGGTCACGCCGCCCCAGCGCGGCCCCTTCCCAGACCAGGCATAGCCGAGGTCGCCCATCATCTCGCCGAGTTGGCGCAGCTTCTCGGCGTTCGCCGCCGCCCCGCCTTCGGCGAATTCCACAAGGAGAAGCGCGTCGGGATCGCCGGTCACGACCTCCTCGACGGTCGCCTGGAACATGGGGATGTCGCGGGCCAGCGCGATCATCGTGGCGTCCACCAGCTCCACCGCCTGCGGGCCCAGCGTGACGAGGTGCTGGGCGGCCTGCATCGCCTGGTGGAAGGTCGGGAAATGGCAGACGCCAAGGCCGACCACGCCCGGCAGCGGCGAGAGTTTCAGCTCGATGGCGGTGGAATAGGCGAGCGTCCCTTCGGAGCCCACGAGCAGCTCGGCAAGGTTCAGCCGTCCGCGACCGGGCACGAGCGCGTCGATGTTGTAGCCGCCCACCCGACGCATGAGCTTCGGAAAGCGCGCGTCGATCTCGGCCGCATCACGCGCGCCGAGCGCCATCAGGTCCGCCTCCAGCGGATCGCCTGAATGGCCGATCGGCCCGAAGCGCCGCCGCGAACCGTCCGCGAGGATGGCATCGATCGACAGCACGTTGTCGCGCATGATGCCGTAACGCAGCGACCGCCCGCCGCAGGAATTGTTGCCCGCCATTCCGCCGATGGTCGCGCGCGACGCTGTCGAGACATCGACCGGAAACCAGAGCCCATGCGGCCTGAGCAGGCGGTTCAGGTCGTCAAGCACGATGCCCGGACGCACGACGCAGCGTCGCCCCTCGACGTCAAGCTCCAGAAGCTCGTTGAAGTGCACCGTGTTGTCGATCACGAGGGCGTCGTTGACCGTCTGCCCGCATTGCGATGTCCCGGCCCCACGGGGCAGGATCGGCACACCCGCAGCGCGTGCAAGATCGACCGCCGCGAGGATATCGTCCTCGCTGCGCGGAACCAGGATGGCCCGGGGCATCACCTGGTAGAAGGAGGCATCGGTTGCATAGCGACCGCGCGAAAACGGGTCGGTCAGCACCTCACCCGCGACGCGTCGCGCAAGGGTTCTTGCAAGGTCGGCATTTTCCTGGGGCATGCAGGCTCCGCGCCCTTTTTTTCGAGCGTAGGTCCCCATCCTCGAATTCACAATGCGAATGAAGGGTCGGCACTGTTGAATATCGCCACCGCCCTCGGGTTCACCAGGGGCCTGCCGGCGGCCTCATTCCCTTTGCATCTCGAACCGCACCCGACCGACCGGAATGCCGAACCGTGTCACGATCGCATCGTTGATCACTCGGCCTGCCGGGTCGAAGTAGATGACATCTTCGAAACCCAGCCTCGTGACGTCGGTCCCCGACCGGAAGTCCGCCAGGTAGGACAGCCGGATTTCATTTCCTGTTTCGATGGCGGTCGCCACACCGACGGTGTCTTCCCGTCGGCCCGTCCATCTGCCGGGGCCGGCCCTGTCGAAAACCCATGTGAGGCGGTTCTGTTCGCCATCATCGTAGTAGAAATCCTCCACGATGGTGAGGCGATCTCCGACAAGACGGCTGTCGAGACGGGCCGTGAAGCGCCGCTCGGTGCCTGTCAGGTCAACTCGAAACACACCCGCGCCGGTCGATCTCCCGGAGAAGGCCTGGTCCAGCGTGATCGGTTCGCGTGGCCCGACGGGCGAGGCGGGCACGCGCGCGCAGGCGGCGAGGGCAAGGGAACCAAGGAGAAGAGAGCGGCGCTTGATCGACATGGGTCACCTTTGGAGCTGGGTACGGCATACGGGCTGCCGAGGCGGTGAAGGTATTCCGACAGGTCGCCCTGTCGAGAAGGGCGGGACGAACGGGCCCGGCGCCGTCTTTCCCGACCTCGGAAATGGCGGGTTCCGGGCCACATGCCGGCATTGGACGCCAGGTGTGCGGCGCTCTCTCGTCCGGCGGCGCGCGCTCTATCCCGGCGCCGACTGCGATGACCTGCTGCCACGGCAACCCCCGGCGGGCTTCGGGGACCCGGTGCCGCGACTCGCCTCTTACCCTGACGCCTCAGCTGATGCGAGCCTGTGACGACGAGGGGGGCATTCCTGGCCGCCGGGTCCCTGGACAGCGATCGGCGCGTCGACCTCCCCGGGGGAGGACATGTCATGACACCCACGGTCGAAGGTTCGACACCACCGGAAGAGCCCACCCCACGGGGCCACGCGAGGCTCACCGTCAACACGGTGACTGCGGATGATATTGCCCAATCCCTGAAAGAAGGGCTTTCCGACTTCCTGGCGCGCCCCGTCATGAGTGGCTTCTTCGGGCTCTTCTACGCGGCCTTCGGCATCCTGCTCGTCTGGAGCCTCGTCTGGCTGGAAAAGATCTGGATGATCATACCCGCCATCGTGGGCTTCCCGCTGGTTGCGCCCTTCGCCGCCGCGGGGCTCTACGAGATGTCCCGCCGCCTGCAGCGGCAAGAGCCGTTCGGCTGGCCCGAGATTCTCACCGTCATGGCCGACCAGAGGAAGCGCGAACTTGGCTGGATGGCCTTCGTCACGCTGTTCATCCTCTGGGTGTGGTTCTACCAGGTCCGGCTGTGGCTGGCGATCATCCTGCAGGATGCGTCCTTCTCGGATTTCGACGGGTTCCTGAACGCCGTGTTCTTCACGCCCGAGGGTTGGACGTTCCTCGCGATCGGTACGCTCGTCGGGGCGCTTCTGTCGGCCGTGCTCTTCACGGTCACGGTCGTCTCGATGCCCATGCTGCTCGACCGGGAGGCCGATGTCGTGACCGCGATGCTCACGTCGATCCGTGTCGTCGCGGAAAACCCGGTGGTCATGCTGGTCTGGGCGGCCATCATCTCGGCGGTCATGCTGGTGTCGCTTGTTCCGGCGTTCCTGGGCCTGATCTTCACCCTGCCTATTCTTGGCCATACCACATGGCATCTCTACAGAAGGGCGCTTCCTCGGGCCGAGGAGTGACCTGCGGGCCCTCGACGATGTGCGGCCCCGCTATCCGGAAGCCCGACCGTGCGCGGTCAGCCCTGCGACGCGCTGGCTTTCCGGCCGTCTGGCGTTGATCACTCCGCAGGATGCTCAGATAGTCACACAGTGACCTGCGACGGAGGGCCCCAATGCCTGCCAATGCCGAGATACGAGCCATGGACCGCTCGGAGCTGGAGACCGTCCTGTCCTGGGCCGCCGACGAGGGGTGGAACCCCGGTCTGGCGGACGCAGGCGCCTTCCATGCCGCTGATCCAGGCGGGTTCTTCCTGACCAGCATCGACGGTGCTCCGGTCGCTGCCGTGTCCGTGGTGAACCACGATGCGGAGAACACCTTTCTCGGCCTCTATCTCTGCCGCCCGGAGTGGCGGGGCAAGGGCCTGGGCCTGTCGACCTGGCATGTCGGGATCGAGCATGCCGGAGCGCGTTCGATCGGCCTGGACGGCGTCCCGGCGCAAGAGGGCAACTACTGCGCCTCGGGTTTTGTGAAGACGGGCTCGAGTCTCAGGCACGAGGGCCGGGTCGAAGCACGGAGGTCGCCCAGGGTGCGACCTGCGGCGCCAGACGAGACGGCACGGCTTGTCGCGCTCGACGGAGGCGCGAACGGCTTCGTGAGACCCGCGTTCATGACCGCCTGGCTGGAGACCGATTCCGGGACGCGGGAGACCCACGTTCTGCTGGGCGACGGGGCGATCAGCGGTTTCGCCACCTGGCGCGCCTGCCGGACGGGCACCAAGATCGGTCCGATCGTCGCCCCGGACCTGTCCGGCGCGCTCGAACTGCTGTCGGACATCGCGCGGCAACGGCCGGAGGGCCCGCTTGTCGTGGACGTTCCCGAGGGCAACCTGGACCTGCGCCGTGAGCTGGAAGACGCGGGCTTCACCGTGCCCTTCGTGACGGCCCGAATGTATCGCGGACGGGTTCCGGAGGCCGGTCAATCGCTTCAGGCCATCGCGACGATGGAGTTGGGCTGACGGGACATTCGCCGTCTCGGTACTGCCGCCGCGCGAGGATCGGAGACGCTTGCCCGGGTGCGTCCGGCACGACATCCTCGCCGACAATGCGCCGCATCGGGACCGGCGCCGCCCGCAACCCGCACAAGGACCCCGCAGATGAAGCTCGAGTTTCACCACATCAACTTCGTGTCCGAAGACGTCGAGCGGCTGCACCGTTTCTACACCGAGGTCCTGGGCCTCGACGACATTCCCGTCCAGTCCTTCCCCCGGCCCGAGGCCACGCGGCAGAGCGGCTATGCCGGCAGGATCAGGTTCGCGACGGACGGCCGGATGCAGATGCACCTCGCCGAAAGGGACCTCGGGGTCGCCTTTCGGAACGGGGCGGTGATCAACCCGGTGGAGCGTGGCCACATCGCGTTTCGGACCGATGACATCGACGCCTTCAAGGCGCTTCTGGACGCGCGGGGAATCCCCTACTCGGATTACGGTACGGCCTTCGCGAAAGAGTGGCACCAGGTCTTCTTTCACGACCCCGAAGGCAACGTGATCGAGGTCCACCAGGCCGTCGGCTGAGAGACCCTTTTCCCAACAAAACAATGACTTCGCGCGCCGGGGCCTTGCCGGCGGCGCCATCTTCCGTCCACCGGCGGTAGACCCGGGGCGCCGACCGGGCGGACAGTTGTTGTCTGTGCGCAACAATAACACCGGGCATCATTAATCCGCGAATATAGTGTTGCATGTATCGGGTCACCGGTTAACCGTTAACCCTGACAAGGTGTGCGCACGGCAATCGTGTGCGCAATCATTCTTCACGACGGGGATTTTTTAGATGGCCGAGCATGATCTTGCGAAGAAGAGGGTTTCGAAGCGGGCGCTGAACCGACTGGCGCTGAGTACGGCGCTGGGTGGTCTTGCGGTGATCGGCTACGGCCGCAGCGCTTACGCGCAGTGTGCGCCGCTGCTCGGAACGTATCTCTGCGTGGGAACCGGGAACACGACCACCGAGTCCCTTTCCGACAGTCCCTTGGATGTGATCGTGGTGCCGGGCTTCGGTATTGACACGACATCAAGTGGTGGCAATGCCTTCACCCTCGACGGTGAGGAAGGCATCAATTTCTTCATGGATGGGAACGGCTCGTCGCAAGTTCTTGGCTACGAAGACGGCATCAATGCCGACAACCAGGAAGGCAACGTCGTGATCATCACGACGGGAGGCTACGTATACGGTGGCGAAGACGGCATTCGGGTTGACAACGATCCTAAGTATGGCATTTTGGGGCCGGAGTTCGACCTTCAGGCCGACACGACTATCCGGACGGGAGATGTTACGGGCTTCGGTGATGACGCTATCGACGTCAATCACAACGGTCACGGCAAGTATAGCAGCAACCTCACGATCGACACGACGGGCGGAACAGCTACGGCCGGTGACAACGGTATCCAGATCGACCACGACGGGGTGGCACTGTTTGGCAATGCCAATCTTGTGATAACGACAGCTGATGTCGATGCAGGTGGGCATGGCATCCAAGCCTACAACAACGCATTCAGCGCACTTGGCGACGCGACCACCGAGATCGACACCACGGCAGGAACGATCGTAAGCGGCGAATCCGGGATCGTAGTCCAGAGCCGAACGCTGGCTGTGAACGGCGATACAAACCTGACCGTGACAACGGCGGATGTCACTGCCGGGTATGGTGGGCAGACTGCCATCGACGCTAGGAACTATGGGATCAGCGGCTACGATTTCCTTCAGATCAACCCGTACGCCGCGTACGGCACGCCCGGAAACTCGAACCTGACGATCAATACGACCGCTGGTACGGTATCCGGCTACGCGGGCGATGGCATCTTCGGTCTGAACGACTCCTTTGCGCTCTATGGGAACACCAATCTTACCATCACGACGGGCGATGTGGATACCTATGGCGTCGGTGTGACCGGTGTTAACCTGTCGACAAGCGGTTCCTATGTTCTCGGCTTGCCCGGGACCGGAAACTCCAACTTGACCATCGATACGACAGCCGGGTCTGTCACGACCTACTACTCCGGCGTTTACGCCTACAACCTCGGCACATCCTACGGCGGTACGTCGAACCTGACGGTGACGACGGCGGATGTCTCGTCCGTCATCGGTGACGGCGTGGTCGCGCGGAACGGGTATTTTGACGGCTTCAACACCTACCGTCCCTACGGATACCTCGGCAGCAACCTGACCATCGACACCAGTGCGGGTACGGTCACGGCGAACAACGGCATGTACGGTGTCGCGGGCGCCAACTATGGCTATGCCGTCCTTGGCGACAGCTCGGTCAGCATCACCACGGCCGATGTGTCGAGCGGCTATCTCGGCGTGGGCGGTCGGAACTGGGGCCGTTCGAGCTATGGAAGCTCCGATCTGACCATCAATACGACGGCCGGATCGGTCTACGGTTACGATACCGGCATCGGTGCCGAGAATTTCGGCTACGGCTATGGCGGCACGTCGCATTTGACGATCACCACGGCCGGCGTGACTGCCAACGCGACGGACGCCGTGTATGCCAGGAATTTCGGCTACGGCTATGTTGGAAGCAACCTGACCATCAACACGGTCCTGGGCAGCGTGGTGAGCACCAATGGCACCGGCATCTACGCCCGGAGCGGCGCTTATGCCTACTACGAAGATACCAACCTCGCGATCACGACCAGCAACGTGACGGCCGGTGGCGCGGGCATCTTTGCCTATAACTCCTCGTTTGCGCGCGACGGAAACGCAAATCTCGACGTGACTACGACCGGTGCCACGGTGGTTGCGTTCGGAGGTACGGGGATCGAGGCGCGGAACTACTCGTTCGCTGGCAACGGCTACACGGACACCACCGTCACCACGGGCATCGTCACCGGCAGCACGAATGGCGTCTATGTCTACAACCGCGCGAGCGGGTACCAGGGCGCATCGGTCATGGTGGATACCCGCGGCGGGGCGATCACGGGCCAAGGGGGCTTCGGGGTCGGCATTCGCAACTACTATGCCTCCAGCGGGGCGGGGTCCGTGGATATCGACCTCTATACCGGCAACGTCACCGGATCGACCTATGGTATCGGCGTCCGAAACGGTCCCGGGAACTTTGCATACGGGTCCAGCGACATCAACGTGAACACGACCGCCGGCACCGTGGTCGGGCAATCCGCGCGTGGCATCCAGGTCTGGAATTACGGGTATTCGGTTGGCGGCTCCTCGAATGTCGAGATAACGACCGGCATCGTGACCGGCGCAACGGGCGGCATCTTCGCCTTCAATGGCGGGGTCTCCGCAACCGGAAGCAGCCTCACCATCAATTCCACCGGCGGCGCCGTGACCGGACAAGGCGGCACCGGCATCTATGCCTGGAATGACAGTTTTGGCTATGACTCCAATCTGACCGTGCAAACGGCCAATGTGACCGGGTCCTACGAGGGTATCCGCGCGCTGAATTACGGATATGCGTATGGAGGAACGTCGGACCTCGTGATCACGACGACCGGTGCGACCGTTGTCGGTCAAGGTGGCGCCGGCATCCTGGCGGTGCACGATTCCCTTGCAGATGGCTCTGCCCTCCTCACGATCAACTCGGGGATCGTGACGGGCCAGACCAACGGGATCGTGGCCTACAACAAGTCGTACTCCAAATATGGCAACACCGGCATCGACATCAACGCCGTTGGTGCCGTCAATGGCTTGGGAAGCTACGGCATCTATGCTCAGAACTCGGGTGTCTCCGGCAATGTGGCGGCCCCGCCGATCAACGGGAACTCGAACATCGAGATCACGACAGGCGACGTGACCGGCGCCGGTGTCGGCATCTCGGCCTACAACGCCGGTGACGCGTTTGGTGTGAACTCGAGCATCATCATCAACACCACCGGCGGCACCGTGGTCGGTCAAGGCGGCACCGGTATCCTCGCCGAAAACCGGGCAGGCACAACGACCGGTTACGGCTACAACGGCAATTCGGTGGTGAGCATCACCACCGGGAACGTCACAGGTGCTGCATCCGGCATCCGGGCCTACAACTATGCCCTCGCCTTCGGAGCGGCTGACCTGACCATCAACACGACTGCCGGTGCGGTCGTCGGTCAGGCAGGAGACGGCGTTTTCGCGGTCAGCAATGTCACCGGCACCCCCACCGACACGGATATCGATATCGACGTGGCGGACGTGACGGCCTCGGGGTCCGGCATTGTGGCGGTGAACTTCTCGGGACCCGATGGTACGATCGACATCAACAGCACCGCGGGCAACGTGGTCGCGAATGGCGGTGATGGCATCCGTGCGCGGAACTACTCCGGTGGGGCGGTTCAGATCGCCGTTGCGGACGTCGGTGGATCCGTGAACGGCGTGAATGCCTATCTCTACGGCGGATCGGTTTCAGACAGCCTGACCGTGACAACCTCCGATGATGGGGGTGCCCGGACCTTCGTTTCCGGTGTGTCGGGCTCCGGTATCACGGCGACCAACCGCGGCAGCGGGGCGACGAACATCGATGTCGAGAGCCGCACAACCGTTACTGGTGGCACCCAGGGCATCTACGCGTCGCACAGTTCGGGGTCTGCCTTCACGATCGACGTCAACGGCTACGGGGTCGTGGGCAACCGCTCCGGCTATGCCTCCGATCTCGCGGTCAATGCCGAGAGCACGGGAACGGGTCTGACCCTGACGACCGGGGCGACCGGTACGATCATCGGCACCGTCGACCTCACCGACCAGAGCGACACCTTCAACAACGGCGGCCTCTGGGACACATCGGGTGGCACCAACGACTTCGGTGGCGGCACGGACGTTCTGAGGAACACCAGTTCCAACACGGTGGTCGTCGGGAACGGCGCTCCCAACCAGATGACGGTCTTCAACAGCCTCGAGAGCTTCGAAAACTCGGGCCGGATCGACTTCTCCGACGGGTTCGCCTCGGACAGGCTGACCACCTCGGGCGGCTTCGCCGCCTCCGGGGCGTCCGAACTCGAGATGGACTTCTTCGCCGGTGGCGACGGGGCCCCTGCGGACCTGTTCGTCATCAACGGGAACGTCACGGGCACGCCGACGACGATCGAGCTCTTCCAGGCCGGCGGCATCGGCGACATCACGGGCTTCGGCCAGAATGACGGTATCGCCGTGGTCGACGTCTCCAACACCGGTGGCACAGATCCGGCGGACTTCGTGCTGGCCCAGACGGTGCAGGTGAACGTCTACCTCTACGACGATCTGGTGCTCGGCTCGGACGACATCTGGCGCGTCCAGTCGCAGTTCCTGCCGACGATCCCGGAGTACGAGGCCTATCCGCTGGCGCTGCTGTCGATGAGCGACATCGGCACCTATCGCGAACGTCGGGGCGACCGCTCGGTCGCGATGACCAGCGCGACGGGGGGCAGCGAGCTTTGGCTGCAGATCGGTGGCACGCGGCTCGAGCGTGGCGAGGAGGGTTCGATCTCCGAGACCACGGTCGACCAGGACTTCTACAGCGTGACCGCCGGTCTCGACATGATGCTTCAGAACGGCCTGACGGCCGGCGTGAACCTGAGTTTCTCGAACGGGACCACCCATGTGGCGTCGCCGCACGGAAATGGATCGATCGATACCGACGGATGGAGCCTCGGCGGGACGCTGACCTACGAGGCCCAGTCCGGTCTCTATATCGATGCGCAGGGCCGCATCACCTGGTTCGACTCCGACCTCATGGGCGCGACCGGGAATTCCGGCCAAAGCTTCGCGATCTCTGTCGAGGTCGGCCAGGAGATCGCGCTTCAGGATGGCTGGTCGGTCGTGCCGCAGGCACAGTTGACCTACACCAACGTCGATTTCGACAGCTTCGTCGGCCCGTTCGGAGAAACGGTCACCATCGAAGACGGTGACAGCCTCATCGCGCGCCTGGGCATCTCGGTCGATCGCGAGTGGTCCGGTTCGAACGGGAGCCAGAACAGCGTCTACGGTCTGCTGAACCTGACTCACGAGATGGGCGACGGCACCCGCGTGGATGTGGGCGCCCAGGGCTACGATCCGATTAGCTTCATGCGCACGCCCGACGAGACGCGCGCCGAGATCGGCCTGGGCGGCAGCTTCGGGCTCGGCAATGGCTCCTACATCTACGGCGACGTGACGGCTTCGCAGGGTCTTGCGAACTCGAACAGCCAGGAAGTCAGCGGCCGGATCGGCTTCAACTTCACCTGGTAAGCCGTCAGGCCCCGGAACGAGCGCCCCCGCCACACGGCGGGGGCGTCCTTTTTCAAGGGTCGGATTTCTCAAGGGAAGGGCAGACGACATGTACCGCACAAGCAGGATTGGCGCCTTGGGCCTCGGCCTTGCGTCCTGTCTCGGCTTCGCCGCCTCGCCGGGCTCGGCGCAGGATACCGGACCCGACGCGCTCATGGAGACCTACGGCGACTGGACCGTCCGATGCGCAACGGACCAGTCTCTGGAAGAGCCGCAGCGCGTGTGCTTCATGCAGCAGCAATTGGCGGCGCGCGGCAACGATGGTCAGCAGCGCAGCGTCCTGACGGTGTTCCTCGCCCTCGACCAGCAGACGGGAACCCCCTTGATGACGGCGGTCACGCCCTTCGGCGTCGATCTTGCGGCAGGCGTCGACATCGCCATCGACGAGACCATCATCGAGCTCGGCTACGAGACATGCCGTCCGCGCGGGTGTTTCATTCGCGAAGAACTGCCGGACGACGTGATCGCGGCCATGCGTGCCGGGGATGAGGCGACCTTCGTGATCCAGTTCGTCGGGGGGCAAACCGTCAATGCCGCTGTGTCACTGGCCGGGTTTTCGGCCGGCTGGCAACGCCTTGGCGAATTCTGAAGGCATCCTGAGCGAGCCCGCCATGCATGTGGGCTAGAACGCCTTGACGATCAGGAGCTTGCCGCCCGGCAGCCGCATCTTCGGTATGTAGCCGTACCGCTGGAAAAGCTTCAGCATACCAGGTCGCGTCAGACCCAGGTTGTCCGTGATGATGGCGAAGACATCCGGACCGTCGTCCGGTCTTTGAGCGTCCAACACATCATAGGCCGATGTCGTCATGATACGCATCAAGTGTGGTGTGCGGCTCTCGGCCTGGATGAACATACGGTAGAAATAGCAGGATACGGGCGCATCGTCCGGTTTCAGACGTGGCAACTCGCCCGTATAGGCCGTGTTGACGCCGATCGCCTCGCCTTCCGCATTCAGTGCAACAAGGACGACCTGCTTCACGCGGTCCCTGGCATCCGCGCCCGGCGGGAGGATCCCGTTCCGTTCCCACAACGCGATGACCTTTTCCCCGAGTTCTTTCGAGGGGTTGCTCCATTGGTCGATCAGGGAAATTCCATGAAAGTTAGCGACTTCCTGCATCAGCGGCATCACCCGATTTTGGTCAGCGCCGAGAATACCGATGTGGTCAACAATGCCAAGCGCCTCCAATTGCAGCCGGACAGCAAGGTTGGGGTGCCGGGGATGAGCAGGTCGGCCGCAGCCATCGCCGGGAAAGCGGTCTCGCCCCGTTGCCTGCAGGACCCGTCCCAGCCCCCCTGTTCCATGACGCCTCCAAGCCGCACACCATCCCTGCTCGGCTCAATATTGGGAAGCATGGTTGTTATGTCGGAAGATATCTGTTGATTTGCGTAAATAGCTGACAATTGCACTGACCTTCGGGGCAGCCCGCAGACGTTCGGCGCCAGCAAACGTTTACGCATCAATGTGAAGAGAAGAGCATGTCCAAGCCATCGAAGCGCGTTTCCGGGGATGGTGTCGCACCCACCCCCCAGTCCCAGGCGGCAGCCCAACCCGCCGCTGGCAACACTGGTGGCCCCGCGAAGCCGAAGGTCGAGTTTTCCATGTCGGGCGGTCTTGTCCCACGCCTTGCAAGGCTTGGCATCTCGGTTGCCTTCACCTCCTACCAGTCGGGCATTCTCTACATGCTGGGACGCAGCCCGAAGGGCGGGGCCCATGTGCACCAGGCCGCGATGCCGAAGCCGATGGGCTTGAGCTACGACGGCAAGGGCGGACTGCTCGTCGCCGGCGGCTTCCAGATCATGGACATGTCCAACGTCCTCGCCCCGCATGAGCGGGTGAACAACACCTTCGACCATTGCTACGTGCCACGCAGGGTTCACATGACCGGGCACCTCGACGCCCACGATGTCGCGCGTGGGCCCGACGGGCTGCCGATCTTCGTGAACACGCGCTTCAACTGCATCGCGCAGGTCGACCCGAAACACAGCTTCAAGGAGGTCTGGCGCCCCTCCTTCGTGACGGATCTGGTCGATGAGGATCGGTGCCACCTCAACGGGATGGCAACCGACGACGACGGCGTGCCGGTCTACGCGACCGCGGTGAGCCGCTCGAACACGATCGATGGCTGGCGGGATCGTCGGGCCGATGGCGGTGTCGTGATCGACGTCAAGACCAATGAAATCGTCCTCGACGGGCTGTCGATGCCGCACTCGCCCCGGATGTACAAGGGTGAGCTGTGGCTGATGAATTCCGGAACGGGAGAGCTTGGCGTCGTCAAGGGTCTTGACGGAAAGGGAAAGGGCGCGAAGAAGGCCACGTTCGAGCCACGCGCCTTCTGCCCCGGTTTCCTGCGCGGCCTGAGCTTCCACAACGGTTTCGCTTTCGTCGGCCTGTCAAAGCCCCGCTACAAGCGGTTCGAAGGGCTCGCCCTGGACGGCAAGCTGACGGAGATGGACAGCGAGCCCTGGTGCGGCATCCAGATCATCGACCTGTCGAACGGCAGTTGCGTCGACTGGTTCCGCATCGACGGGGCTGTGGCCGAACTTTACGACGTCGAGGTCCTGCCGGGTGTTGTCTGCCCGATGACCGTCAGCGTCATGTCGGGAGACATCGCGCAACTCATCACCTACGAGGGAAGAACGGCCCCGCCGCAAGCGGCCGAACAGGGCGCGGCTGGCGGTCAGGAAATGTGACCGTCGCCGGTCGAGCGGGCGGGAGGTCTGCCTTCTGCCCGTTCGATGGGGCGTTTGAGCGCGAACCCGGGGCTTGCTCGTGGTCGACATGTCCGCCCCGCCTTGCCCATCGGTCCGGCGCGTTTGCGCCCGCGGACCGGCCGAAAGGCAGGCCTCGGGCAGCCGGACCCGTCCCACCGGGCGAACGGTCAAGCCGGGCCCTTACCGGGCAAGCCGGAAGTAGCGCCGCCCGATGTCGGCGGGCATGGCATCCCCCCCGCAGATCGCGGCTTCACCGTTCGCCGTGCCGTAGATCGGACCGTTGCTGAGGATCGACGAACCCTGCACCGCATCCGCAAGGGCCGTGAATCTGACTTCCTGCTCCGCGATGATTCGGGTGCCGAACATCGACAGGCTCGAGGGGAAACTCACTCCGCCCCGTGTGAAGATCTGAACTCCGCCACCCGGCGCGCAGTCATCGTCGCGCCCCAGGACGACGCCGGCCGCCCCCGTGATCGAGTCGCGGTGCGTGCTTGTCGTGATGATGACGACATCCTGCAGGTTCACGCCCTCGCCGAACACGATGCGACAGTTCGTGTACAGAACCCCATTTCGCAGCGTCGTCCCGTTTCTGATGCGCAGCCTGCCGTTCGCACCCATGCACTCCGCCTCGTTGACCCGTCCTTCGGTCCATTCGGCTTCATCAAAATTGTTGGATGCTGTCACATGGAGCGAGGTCGACGACGTAAGCAGGTCGGGGTGATACATCGGCGCATAGAGATTGTTCACGTTCGCAAGCGCGACGGCAATCCGTTCGGACACGCCGATGTCGTAGTACGCGTGGCGCAGGGCTTCCGCCAGGCCGATGTTGGATGTCATGCCAGCCGTCGGGATGTCGAGATCATCGAGGCTCGGCATCGACACGATCGTGCCCGGTTCGAAGATGCTGTTGTTCTGCAGCTCCACCGCACCGTTGGAATGGATGCAATAGCCCTCACGGTAGATGTTCACCGAGGTCACATCGACCAGGACGTCCGACATGAAGCCCTCGATCACGCATCTCGGGACATATGTCTCGTAGATCGCCTCGCGCATCACGTCGAAATCCCGGATTCCGATTATCCTGAGAAACAGGGTTTGGAGTGCATTCGCGCGCTGCGCGGCCCTGGCGGTGTCCACGAGGACGGCATCCCTCGATCCGCTGACCGGGGTGAAGGTTCCCGTTTCCCGGTCCCATTGCCCGAAAACGAAATCCGACGGCTGAATGATCGCACCATGCAGGCTTGCCGGCAGGGTGGCGTGGGCCATCTCGATCCCGGCCAGGATCGCCTCCTCTTCGGAGGCGCTCTGCCGGGCCACGAGGGCGGCGTGCGCCGCGCTGTCGGCAGCCGCCTGCAGCTGCGTCTCGGTTCGCAACGCGCTCGAGTAATCGACCGCGATGCCGCCGATCGCGATACAGATGACGAAGAGATAGAGCCCGAAGGCGGACATCGCCCCGCCTTCACAGCGGCAAAACTCTCCGATGCGGCCTCGGATCGCGGCCATGGTCGAAATGCCCACTGTCAGCTCCACTCGAGTCTGTGGGCCGCGGAAATGATCATTCCCTCCCCTGGGGCCAATCGCAGCCAGCCGGTCAGGTGCAGCGCGGACCAGGGAATGGTCGCCCTGGTCCAGACGTAATCCTCGGCCTGATCGATCGTCGTGGTCACGGTGGCCCCGGGATAGGTCTCGAGGATGTAGGCCATGGCGAGTTCTTCGGCCGAGAGCGGGTCCCGGATCGCGCCGATGGACACGAGCCGATTGGTGTCCTGAACGCTGCGCAGCACTCGGTTGTAGGATTGGTAGCCCATCGCCGTGTCGTAGATCAGCGTCATGATCACGCAGATCGTGACGATCCAGGGGAGCCCCTCGACAGTAAAACTGCCGGTTTCACTTTCCAGGAAACTGGCGACCGCCTCACGCCGTTTCATGTCAGATCTCCATGAACTCAAGGGCCTGCTGATTGGCGACACGGATCGTGATGTCTCCGACAACCCTTGGAAGAACGCCAAAGACGTCAAGCCGCGACAATGGAATGTCGACGACCGACGTCACCGAGAGCAAGTTGACAGCCGTCTGGACCGTTCCCGCAACCTCGCCATCGGATTGCAGGAGACGCGCGCGGATATAGTCCTCGACCCCAAGATTCGACGCGAGGGCTCCCGTGGCCCTCAGACGGTTGGCATCCTGGATGACGCGCTGGACGTCCGCACGGTTGAACATGACCACCGAGATATCGGTGATCATCACGATCAGACCGAAGAGGAATGGCATCCAGATCGCGAACGCCACCGATGTCGTGCCTGCTTCCTCATCGACGTACACACGAAAACTGCGCAACACCCTTTTCATAAGCCGCGCCTCCGCAGTCTATTATTGTCTTTTCAAACTGTTTTGATCTCTGAGTTGGGTCGAACTGTGGCGAAAGTTGGGGGAGTGTCTGGCTTACCGCTCAATCTGTAAGCCGGGCCGGGACGTGGCCTGCGATGCCGTGCACAGGGCCACCGCGCTGCGCTTCCGCTCGGGTCCCGTGGCGGAAGTGCATCGATCTGCATAGTCATTGCCTTCGACAACAATTTGACCTGTGTCATTTCCCCGGTCTGCAGCCCTGCGCAGACTGGTCGCAGGAGGAGAGACCGATGACACAGGACATGGACGCGCTGCAGTCCGCGGCCGGTGGCGTGGGGGCGCCGCCGGGTGCCGGGTCGAACGCATGGGCAGAGGCCCGAAGCCTGATCGACGGCTGGCGGGGAGGGATCAACATCGCGCATGAGGCGCTGGACCGGCACGTGATCTCCGGTCACGGTGGTGATCTCGCTATTCGGTGGCTCGGCAAGTCGGGCGAGCGCCGGGACCTGACCTATGCCGACCTGCAGGCAGAAGCGAACCGTTTCGCCAACGTCCTGGCGGATCACGGCCTGAAACCCGGGGACAGCGTCTTTGCCATGGCGGGCCGGGTGCCCGGCTTGTATGCCGCCGCGCTCGGCACGCTGAAGGCGGGGCTGGTCTTCACGCCGCTCTTCTCGGCTTTCGGGCCGGAACCGGTGCGCACGCGCATGGAGATCGGCAGCGCGAATGTCCTCGTCACGACCGAAGCCATCTACCGCCGGAAGATCGCGCCCTGGGCGCAGGAGATCCGCACGCTGAAGCTGATCCTCATCCTCGGGGACGACGCGCCTGAAGGCTGCGTCGCGCTCGGCCCGGCGATGGCCTCGGCCTCGCCGAAGTTCGAGACGGTGGCGACCAGGCCGGAAGACCCCGCGCTCATCCACTTCACATCGGGCACGACCGGCAAGCCCAAGGGCGCGGTCCATGTCCACAACGCCGTGCTCTACCACGCCTTCTCGGGCCGCAAGGCGCTGGGGCTCGGGCCCGGCGTGACATACTGGTGCACCGCCGATCCCGGCTGGGTCACGGGCACCTCCTACGGGATCATCTCGCCGCTGGTGAACCGGGCCCGCATGCTGATCGACGAGGCGGAGTTCGACCTCGAGCGCTGGTATTCCACCGTGCAGGACGAGAAGGTCGAGGTCTGGTATTCCGCCCCCACGGCCATCCGCATGATGATGCGCGAGGGCGCCGAGGTGGCGAGGCCCTATGACTTTTCCTCGCTGAGGTTCCTTGCCTCGGTGGGTGAGCCCCTGAACCCCGAGGCAGTGACCTGGAGCGCCGGGGTCTTCGGCCAGCCCTTCCATGACAACTGGTGGCAGACCGAGACGGGCGGCATCATGATCGCCAACTGCCCCGGCATGGAGGTGAAGCCCGGCTCGATGGGAAAGCCGCTGCCGGGCGTCGTCGCGGGCATCGTGGAACGTGAGGACGGCACGCTGAGGGAGCTTGGACCGGGCGAGATCGGAGAGCTTGCCCTGCGCCCCGGCTGGCCGTCGATGATGCGCGCCTACCTCAATGAGCAGGCGCGCTACGACAAGTGCTTTGTCGATGGATGGTACCTCTCGGGCGATCTCGCGATGCGGGACGCCGACGGGTATTTCTGGTTCGTCGGTCGTGCAGACGATCTCATCAAGACCTCCGGTCACCTGATCGGCCCCTTCGAGGTGGAAAGCGCCCTGATCGAGCATGACGCCGTCGCCGAGGCCGGCGTGATCGGCGTGCCTGACGAGACCGCCGGCGAGATCGTGAAGGCCTATGTCACGCTGAACCCCGGCTACACCCCATCCGAGGCGCTGGAACGCGACATTCGTGGCCACGCGAGGAAGAAACTCGGCCCCGCCGTCGCGCCGCGCGACGTCGTGTTCCGCAAGACGCTCCCGAAGACCCGCTCGGGCAAGATCATGCGCCGTCTTCTGAAGGCGCGCGAACTGGGCCTTCCCGAGGGGGACATTTCCACCCTGGAGACCGACGAGACATGAGCGCGACCTTCAAGCCCCGCCTCGACCGGACACATGTTCTGGACCTGCTGCGCCAGATGATCCGCATCCGCCGCTTCGAGGACAAATGCGCCGAGCTCTACACGCAGGAGAAGATCCGCGGCTTCCTGCATCTCTACGATGGGGAAGAGGCGATCGCGGCGGGCGTGATCCCCGTTCTGGGGCAGGCCGACCGCGTCGTCGCCACCTACCGCGAACACGGTCACGCGCTGGCGCGCGGCGTGCCGATGACCACCGTGATGGCCGAGATGTACGGCAAGGCCGAGGGCTGCTCGGGCGGCCGTGGCGGGTCGATGCACATCTTCGACGCCGCCGCGAACTTCTACGGCGGCAATGCCATCGTCGGGGGCGGGTTGCCGCTTGCCGGCGGCCTTGCCCTGGCCGACCGGATGCGGGGCGAGACGAATGTCACCGCCTGCTTCTTCGGCGAGGGCGCGGTCGCCGAAGGCGAGTTTCACGAGACGATGAACCTTGCCGAGTTGTGGGACCTTCCCGTTCTCTTCGTGTGCGAGAACAACGGCTATGCGATGGGCTCGGCCCTTGCGCGGACTGAATCCGAGACGGACATCTTCGAGAAGGCCGCCGCCTACGGCATCGAGGCCGAGCGCGTGGACGGCATGGACGTGGTCGCTGTCGAGGTCGCGGCGCGCCGCGCGATCGACCGCATCCGCAAGACGGGGCGTCCGCATTTCCTCGAATGCACCACCTACCGGTTCCGCGCGCATTCGATGTTCGACGCCCAGCTCTACCGGGACAAGGACGAGGTGGCGGAGTGGCGGCAGAAGGGCCCCATCGTCCGCTTCCAGGGCTGGCTTCTGGAGAACGGGCTGATCCACGCCTCCGATGTCGACGAGATCGAGGCCCAGGTTTCTGCCGAGATCGCCGATGCGGTCGAGTTCGCCGAACGGGGAACCTGGGAGCCGGTCGAGACCCTGACCCGCCACGTTCTCGGGCCGCAACCCGCGCCGCCCGCTGCGCCGGAACCGTCCGGAAAGACGGTCGAGACGACCTACCGCGAGGCGGTCAAGCAGGGTATCCGCGACGCGATGCTGCGCGACGAGCGCGTGTTCCTGATGGGCGAGGACGTGGGCGCCTACGGAGGGTGCTACGCGGTGACCAAGGGCCTCATGGCCGAGTTCGGCGAGGCTCGCATCCGCGACACGCCGCTGAGCGAATCCGGGTTCACCGGCGCGGGCATCGGGGCTGCAGCTGCGGGCATGCGGCCCATCGTGGAGCTGATGACGGTGAACTTCAGCCTTCTCGCGCTCGACCAGATCATGAACACCGCCGCCACGATCCGGCACATGTCGGGCGGGCAGTTCGGCGTGCCCCTCGTGATCCGCATGGCGACCGGCGCGGGCAAGCAGCTTGCGGCTCAGCATTCGCATTCGCTGGAAGGGTGGTATGCCCACATTCCGGGGCTGAAGGTCCTGGCGCCCGCCACGCTCGAAGACGCGCGGGGAATGCTCTGGACCGCGCTCGAGGATCCAGACCCGGTGCTGATCTTCGAGAACGTGATGCTCTACAACAGGGCCGGGCAGATCGACGAGGCCGCCGGGCCCGTCGACATCTCGAAGGCCGCCGTGCGGCGTGCGGGCAAGGACCTCAGCCTCATCACCTATGGCGGCTCGCTCTGGAAGACGCTGGAGGCCGCCGAGGCGCTTGCGAAAGAGGGTATCGAGGCCGAGGTGATCGACCTGCGCAGCCTTCGCCCGCTTGACGACGCGACGATCCTCGCCTCGCTCGAAAAGACCCGCCGCGCTGTGATCGTTGACGAGGGCTGGCGCAGCGGCTCGCTTGCCGCCGAGATCATGGCGCGGATCATGGAACAGGGGTTCTGGTCCCTCGACGGCCCGGTCGCGCGCGTCTGCTCGGAGGAGGTGCCGATCCCCTATCCCGCGCATCTGGAACAGGCGTCCATCCCGCAGGTGGACAGGATCGTCGCCGCCGCCCGCGCGCAGATGGGGCGCTGACATGGGCGTTTTCACGATGCCCTCCCTCGGCGCGGACATGGAGGCCGGCAGGCTCGTCGAATGGCTGGTCAAGCCCGGCGACACGGTCCTTCGCGGCGACGTGGTCGCCGTGGTCGAGACGCAGAAGGGTGCGATCGAGATCGAGATCTTCGAGAACGGCACGGTCACGGAGCTGCTGGCCGACCTCGGAAGCGAGCTTGCCGTGGGCGCGCCGCTCGCCATGGTGCTGGCTGAAGGGGAGGCGC
>WVSO01000110.1 GCA_015689745.1 Rhodobacterales bacterium HKCCSP123
GCGGCGCGTGGCGCAGGCCGCGGAATAGGGTTTGGCGGGGGTTTCGCCTGCTGCGAGGGTCAGGACCACATGCGCGCGCCCGGTCGCCGCATCGGTCGTCATCGCGGCCGTCCGGGGCGCGAGCGGCGTCTCGAGCGTCAGCACCAGCCGCGTCCAGCCAGCCTCGCGCGCGGGCCCCGCGGCGATGGCCGCCAGACCCCGTGGCAGATCCGTCGCCTCGGGCCAGGCGCCGAAGGCGACCTCGCGGAAATCCACCACCACGCGCGCCGGGTCCTCCAGCGTGAAGACGCGAAACGGCACCGGTTGGCTGAGGCCGAGAGTGACCGACACGCCGTCGTCAACGGTCTCGATCCAGCTCTCCTCGGGCAGAAGACGCGCAAACGCGCCAAATCCCTGCGCCGCGGCGGTGAGGGTGAAGAGGCAAACCAGAAGGCCTGCCAGGCAACTGGTGAACACTGCTCTGTGCACGGGCTTGGTCCCGGTCTGGTCTTGTCGCCGCCAACCCTACCAGAGCCGCGCGCCTGCCCCAAGGGCCAGAGGGCGTGCGACCCGAAAAATCGCCATCGCACGGCTCTTCGCTGCCAGGGTTCAGGACAAGGCGCCGAAGAACGCCCCGAGCCGCCGCACCCCCTCTTCGATCTCGGGTGTCGAGCGCGCGTAGGAGAGGCGCAGGAACCCCGCCCCCCGCGCCTTGTCGAAATCGAGGCCCGGCGTGACGGCGACGCCCGCCTCCGCAAGGATGCGGGACGACAGGCCAAGGCTGTCGCCGGTCAGGTGCGAAACATCGACATAGACGTAGAAGGCCCCGTCCGCAGGGGCGGTTCCGGTCAGTCCAGCCCCGGCAAGTCCGTCGAGCAAAACCTTTCGATTCCGGGCATATACGGCGCGATGTTCATCCAGCTCAGCGCGCCCCTCGGGGCTGAGCGCGCCCAATGCCGCGATCTGGCTGGCGTGGCTCGGGCAGATGAACATGTTCTGCGCCAACCGCTCGACCACGCGGACATGATCGGGCGGCACGACCATCCAGCCAAGCCGCCAGCCGGTCATCGAGAAATACTTGGAGAAGGAATTGACGACATAGACGTCATCGGTCACTTCCAGCGCGCTGACGGCGCGGCCCTCATATTGCAGGCCGTGGTAGATCTCGTCCGAAATCAGCGCGATATCGAGCGAGGCTGATGAATCGGCAAGGCCCTGCAACTCCGGCTTGCCCAGCATCGTTCCGGTCGGGTTGGCGGGGCTCGCCACGATCAGCCCGGCCAGGTCCGCGGTCAGCTGCCCGGCAACCGGCTGGTAGCGCGTCGCAAGCTCGGTGCGGAGCGCGACCGGCTCGAGACTCATCGCGGTCAGGATCTGGCGGTAGGACGGGTAGCAGGGTTCGCCCAGGCCCACCCTGTCGCCCGCGTCGAAGAGCGCGGAGAAGGCAAGGATGAACCCGCCGGACGCCCCCGAGGTCAGGATCACGCGCCCCGGGTCGAGGTCGAGGTCGTACCACTCGCCATAAAGCGCCGCGATCGCCGCGCGCAGGTCAGGGCGGCCGAGCGCCACGGTGTAGCCGAGCGGCCCCTTCTCCATCTCCCCGGCCAGCCTGCGCCGCGCCGCCTCGGGCGCACCGGTGCCGGGTTGGCCGACCTCCATGTGGATGATGTCGCGCCCCTCGTCCTCGGCCGCGCGGGCGGCCTCCATGACATCCATGACGATGAACGGATCGACGGCGCTGCGGCGTGAGACGCGCATGGGACCCTCCGGTGTTCAGGTGCCCGCCTTGAACCAGCCCCGCCTGCCCGCGTCAACGGTCACGCCCCTGTGAGGGGTGTCGGTGCTGGCAAGCGCGCGTGGATATGCTAGGCAGGTCCGACACCGCAACGAAAGAGCGACCGCCGTGCTGAAACATCTCTTCGCCCTTGCCCTGACCTTCGCCCTCGCCCTGCCCGCCGCGGCGACCGACCTCGACGACATGACCGAGGCCGAGCGCGACGCGTTCCGCGCCGAGGTGCGGGCCTACCTGCTGGACAATCCCGAGGTGCTGATGGAGGCCTTCGCCGTGCTCGAGCAGCGCCAGGCCGAGGCCGAGGTGGAGCGCGACGCGATGGCCGTGGCGGCGAATGCGAACGCGCTTTTCGCTTCGGCCTATGACGTGGTGCTCGGCAATCCCGAGGGTGACATCACCGTCGTCGAGTTCATGGACTACCGCTGCGGCTACTGCCGCCGCGCGCATCCCGAGGTGATGAACCTGCTGGAGTTCGACGGCAACATCCGCTTCGTGGTCAAGGAATTCCCGATCCTCGGCGAACAGTCCCTGCTGGCCTCGCGCTTCGCCATCGCGGCGCGGATCGCCCTGGGCGACGAGGCCTATGTCGCGCTCTTCGACGCGCTGATGGAGATGCGCGGCGACATGACCCAGCCCTCGCTGATGGCGCTGGCCGAGGATCTGGGCCTCGACAGCGCGGCCATCGTGGCCTCGCTCGAGGATCCGCTGGTCATGCAGACGATCGAATACAATCACGCCCTGGCGCAGCGCCTTCAGATCTCGGGCACCCCCACCTTCGTCTTCGGCAACCAGATGGTGCGCGGCGCCGTGCCCCTCGACGACATGCTGGAGATCGTGGCGGAGCTTCGCGACACCGCGCCGTAACCCATCGGCCGGACAAGAAGAAAGGGCGCCCGGCGGGCGCCCTTTCTCGTTTGCGGTCGTCGCGAGGTCAGCCCTTGGACCACCAGCCGCGGCGCTTCGGCTTCGGCGGTTCGGCCTCGGCGGCGGGCTCCATCGCCGGTTCCGGTTGCGGCTCGACTGCTGGGGCCGGCGTCTCTGCGACGGGTTCCGGCGTCGTTTCGACCTCGGATTCGGGCTCGGGCTGGGCCTCGGTCGCGGCTTCGGGCGCTGGCGCGGCATCGGGTGCCGCCGCATCCGCCTCGGGCGCGGGCGCCTCCTCGGCCTTCTTGCGGCTGCGCGTGGCCCGCTTGCGCTTCGGCTTCTCCTCGGGCTCTGCCGGGGCCTCCGCCTCGGGCGCGACCTCGACCTCGGCGGCCACGGGCTCGGCGGCCACGGGCTCGGCCTCGGGTGCCCCGGTGCCGTCCTCGTCCCCGTCCTCGTCACCCTCCGAGCGGGACGTCTCGTCCTGCCCCTCGTCGGACCGCTTGCGGCGACCACGTCCGCCACGGCGGCGGCGGCGCTTCTTCTTCGGCTGATCGTCATCCCCCTCGGCCTCGGGGCGGCTGGGGGTCTCGACGCTGTCGGAGGTGTCCTCCTCCTCGACCGTCGCATCCTCCTCCTCGATGTCATCCATCAGCGTGGCGTCCATCGAGACGATGGGTGCCGCGGCGACGATGCGGCGCGTCGCGGTCTTGGAGCGCTCCAGCTTGTAGTCGGGCGCAACCAGCATCGCGTCGGCCTCGATGCGAATCGACAGGCCATAGCGCGCCTCGATCGCGGCGAGATAGTCGCGCTTCTCGTTCATCAGGTAGTTCACGATCCCGACGGGCGCGGTCACCACGACCTCGTTGGCGCGGCGCTTGGGCCCCTCTTCTTCCAGCTGGCGCAGGATCGAGAGTGCGAGACTGTCGTCCGAGCGGATCAGGCCGGTGCCATGGCAGGCGCGGCAAGGCTGGGTCGTCGCCTCGAGCATGCCGGGGCGCAGGCGCTGGCGCGACATCTCGAGCAGGCCGAAGGCCGAGATGCGGCCCACCTGGATGCGGGCGCGGTCGGTCTTCAGCTTGTCCTTCAGACGCTTCTCGACCGCGGCGTTGTTGCGCCGCTCATCCATGTCGATGAAGTCGATCACGATCAGGCCCGCAAGGTCGCGCAGGCGCAGCTGGCGGGCCACCTCCTCGGCGGCCTCGAGGTTGGTCTTGAGCGCGGTCTCCTCGATCGAGCCTTCCTTGGTGGCCCGGCCGGAGTTCACGTCGATCGCCACCAGCGCCTCGGTGATGCCGATGACGATGTAGCCGCCCGACTTCAGCTGCACGGTCGGGTTGAACATGTCGGCGAGGTAGCCCTCGACCTTGTGCTTGGCGAACAAGGGCGTGGGATCGGTGTAGTGCTTCACGTTCTTGGCGTGGGACGGCATGATCATCTTCATGAAGTCCTTGGCCTGCCGGTAGCCGCCGTCACCCTCGACGATCACCTCGTCGATGTCGCGGTTGTAGAGGTCGCGGATCGCGCGGTGGATCAGGTTGCCCTCTTCGTAGATCGGGGCGGGCGCGATGGAGCGCAGCGTCAGCTCGCGGATCTGCTCCCACTGGCGCTGCAGGTATTCGTAATCGCGCTTGATCTCGGCCTTGGTGCGCTGGCTGCCCGCGGTGCGGATGATCAGGCCCGCGCCCTGCGGAACCTCGATCTCCTGCGCGATCTCCTTCAGCTTCTTGCGGTCGGCGGCATTGGTGATCTTGCGGCTGATGCCGCCGCCCCGCGCCGTGTTGGGCATGAGCACGCAGTAGCGACCCGCGAGGCTGAGGTATGTCGTCAACGCCGCCCCCTTGTTGCCGCGCTCTTCCTTGACGACCTGCACCAGCATGATCTGGCGGACCTTGACGACCTCCTGGATCTTGTATTTCCGCGGCCGCGGCTTGCGGACCGGGCGGATGTCCTCCTCGGTGTCGTCGTCGGCGACGGTCTCGGCCGACGGGGCGGCCTCGCTCTCTTCGCCTTCGCCCTCGTCGGCATCCCCGGCGGCATCGTCGTCGCCCAAGTCGGCGGCATCGTCCTCGGGTTCCTCGACGGGCGTTTCGGCGACGGTTTCCATCGGCGAAAGCCCTTCGACCGAGGGGCCCGCCTCATCCGTGTCGTCCTCGCCCAAGTCGACGACATCCATGCCGGCGGGGCCCGACACCTCGCCGGTGGTTACCGCGTCGGAGGCCGCGGCCTCGGCGCGCGTGTCCGAGGTCTTGCGGCGGCGCGACCGGCGCGACCGCTTGGGCTTGTTCTCCTCGGCCTCGGCCTCGGCGGCCATGGCCTCGGCGTATTCGCGCTCCTCGGCGAGAAGCGCCTCGCGGTCGGCGACCGGGATCTGGTAGTAGTCGGGATGGATTTCCGAGAAGGCGAGGAAGCCGTGCCGGTTCCCGCCGTAATCCACGAAGGCGGCCTGCAACGAAGGTTCGACCCTTGTGACCTTCGCCAGGTAGATGTTGCCTGCAAGTTGCCGCTTGTTCAGCGACTCGAAATCGAATTCCTCGACCTTGTTTCCGTCTGCCACGACAACCCGGGTTTCCTCGGGATGGGTGGCATCGATGAGCATCTTCTTTGCCATGATGTCCTTGCCCGCGACGACCCCCACCGTCGCCCGGGCGGCGCACCGCAGCGGGACGGGAGTGTCATGTCGCGTTGTGTGTTGGGCGCGGTGCCACGGGGCGTGGCCGCGGAGAGAGGCCTTGCCCCCGTCCGTCTCACCATGTCTGCGCCCCTGCGCTGCATCGCGTCTGTCTCCGGCCGTGCCGGGCATGCCGGTCGGCCCATTCTGCCCCGGATCGGGACGGTTTCGGGTGGGCCCGGGCGTATGTGGCGCCTTCGGCCCGAGTGACCTGCGATCCCTTTCGCGCGGTCTTTCAGGCGCGGAGCGGAGATGCAGAGAAACTGGTCAGACCGGCGCAAGGCCGGTCGCCTCACATTAAGGGGCGGTTGGAGCGAATGACAATGGCAATTCGTCCCTCGGACGGCCGGTCAGAGATAATCCGACCGGCTGAGCCCGTATTTGGCCATCTTCTCGTTCAGCGTCCGGCGCGGCAGGCACAGCTCCTCCATCACGCCCGCGATGGAGCCGCGATGCCGCCGCATCGTGTTGTCGATCAGCATGCGTTCGAAGGCCTCGACATATTCCTTGAGCGGCTTTCCCTCGCCGATCTGCTGCGGCGCGATCTCGGCATTGTCGGCCATGAGAAGCGAGGCGATGGACCCCGACCCCCGACGCTGCTGCAGGATCGCGCGCTCGGCGATGTTGATGAGCTGGCGTACATTGCCGGGCCAGGGCGCCTGCAACAACTGGGCGGCCTCCTGCGCGGTCACCTGCGGGCTTTCGGTGCCGTATTCCTCGGCGAACTGCTCGCCGAAGCGGGTGAAGAGCGTCAGGATATCCTCGCCGCGCTGGCGCAGGGGGGGCAGGTCGATGCGCATGGCGGCAAGGCGGTAGAACAGGTCGGGGCGCAGCGAGACCTCGCAGGTCTCGGGCTCGGGCGCGTTGCAGATCGCCACGATCCGCGTCTCGGCCGGGCTGCCCTGCTCGTTGATCACCGTCAGAAGCCGCGCCTGCAGGGGCCCCGGCAGGCTCTCGATGTCCTCGAGCACCAGCGTCCCGCCGCGCGCCTGTTCCACCAGCGGCTTGTCCTGGTCCTCGCCCACCGGGCCGAACAGTTTCGACGACAGGGTCTCCTCGTCATGCGCCGCGCAGGAGAGCGCGACAAAGCTCTTGCCCGCCCGCGGGCCGACCGCGTGGAGCGCATGGGCCACCAGCGTCTTGCCGGTGCCCGTCTCGCCCACGATCAGCACATGGCCGTCGGCCTGCCCGAGGTCGAGGATATCCTCGCGCAGCCGCTCCATGATCGGGCTGGAGCCGATCAGCTTGCGCATGAGGACCGTGCCGTCGCTGAGCTCGCGCCGCAGCGCCCGGTTGTCGAGCGTCAGGCGGCGCTGCTGGCTCGCCCTCTTGGCAAGGTCGGTCATCCGGTCGGGATTGAACGGCTTCTCGAGAAAGTCATAGGCCCCGATCCGCATCGCCTCGACCGCCATCGGCACGTCGCCGTGTCCGGTGATCAGGATCACGGGCAGGCCGCTGTCCACCCCCATCAGCCGCTTGAGGAAGGCCATGCCGTCCATCCCCGGCATCTTGACGTCCGTCACCACGACACCGGGCCAATCGGGCCCGATCGCCTTCAGCGCCTCTTCGGCGGAAGCATAGGTTTCCGTCTCGAAGCCCGACAGCGCCAGCCACTGGCTGATCGACTGCCGCATGTCCTGCTCGTCATCCACGATGGCGATCTTCATCGGCCTTCGTCCTTTCCTGTCATTCCGCCGCCTTCGCCCCGCCCTCGCCGATCAGCGGCAGGCGGATCTCGAAGACGGCGCCGCCCTCCTCCCCGTTGCGCGCGGTCAGCCGCCCGCCCAGGTCGGTGACGATCCCCGAGGAGATGGCCAGCCCGAGGCCAACCCCCTCGCCCGGCTTCTTCGTCGTGTAGAATGGCTCGAACAAGGCGTCGAGATCGTCAATCCCCTTGCCGCTGTCGCGCACGGTCAGCACGGCCTCCTCGCCCTCGGCGATCAGCAGGTCCAGTTCGCGCTTGTCGGCGTCCTTCATCGCGTCCAGCGCGTTGCGCAGAAGGTTGATGATCACCTGCTCAAGGCGCAGCCGATCGGCCATCACCATGACCGGGCGGCGCGGCAGGCTTTGCGTGATCTCGATCTTCGTGGTCCTGAGCTGCGGCTCCATCATCGTCATCGCGCCCTTCAGCGCGTCGCGCAGATCGACCGGCTCGAAGGCCTCGCCGCCCTTGCGGGCATAGGATTTCAGCTGCCGCGTGATCGCGCCCATCCGCTCGATCAGGTCGTCGATCCGCTGGAAGGAGGACGCCGCCTCCTCGAACCGCTTGCGCTGGAGCAGCAGGCGCGCCCCCGCGAGATAGGTCTTCATCGCCGCAAGCGGCTGGTTCAGCTCGTGGCTGACGGCGGCCGACATCTCGCCCAGCGCGGCGAGTTTCTGGCTTTGCTGCAGGCTCTGTTCGGCCTCTTCCAGCGTCCGCTCGACCCTCTGGCGCTCGGCGATTTCCCGCTGGAGACGCGCGTTCAGGCGGCGAAGCTCTGCCGACTCGCGCGCCAGCCGGACCGATTGCGACCGCGCGCGGCGGCTGAGAACGTAGAACCCGCCCGCCAGAAGCAGGGCGAATCCCATGATCTCCAGGGCCAGGACCGCGTTCACCCGCTCCCGCACCGAGGTGTAGGCGGTGTAACTGATGATGCGCCAGCCCCGGAACGGGATGCGGCTTTCCAGCCGGATCGTGTCCGAGCCGAAGAAATCCGGGCGCTGGTCACCGAAGGCGAAATCGCCGGTCACGTCGAGCGCGCGCTGGATCGCGCTTTGCGGCGCCTGGAGCGCCAGCGCCTCGGCCTCGGTGCGGCCGCGCCAGCGCGGTTCGGTCGACAGGATGATCTCGCCCTGGCTGTTGGTGAGAAAGACCGCCTCGGTCGTGCCGCGCCAGCGGTCGATGATCCGCGCAAGGTCCACCTCCACCAGGATCACCCCGAGAAGCCGGTTCTCCGTCCCCCGCATGGCGCGCGAGAAGGTGAAATCGTAGCGCCCCGTTTCCGGCTCGTTCGAGGTGAAGACCGTGTCGGGCGAGCGGGTGGCCTGCACGAAGAACGGATCGGAGTTCCTGAGCTGTCCCAGCCGCGATCGGTCCGTCGCGGCGACGATCCGCCCCTCGCGGTCCAGCAGCACCAGCGAGGCGGCGCCGATCTCGTCCACGTAGGAGATCAGGCGCTGCGAGGTGTCGGTGAAGGTCATCTGTTCCAGCGACCGGATCAGGACCGGGTCGCGTGACAGCAGGAGCGGCACGACGGAATGGCGCTGCAGCTCCGACTGCACGGTCCCCGAATAGATCGCCAGCCGGATCTCGGCGCGGTTCCGCGTGGTCTCGGTGAAGCGCTGCGTGAGCCAGGTGTTCGACACCCAGATCGCCGCGATGGCGGCGATCACGAAGACCACGAGGAACGCGCGCAGCATCCAGGTGCGCCGGCGCTGCGCCCGCTCGGGAAGGGTCTGGCTTTCGGTCAGGCTCATGGTCGGCATGGTAGGCCCGGAGCCACCCCCGCTCAAGCAACGTGACGTGTCAGGCCGCGACCAGCGCCTCGGCGAGGCCCCGGAACATCGCCGCCCCGTCCGTTCCGCCCTGCGCCGCATCGACGACCCGTTCGGGATGCGGCATCAGGCCGAGCACCCGGCGGTTCTCGCTCAGGATGCCCGCGATGTCGTCCATCGCGCCGTTGGGGCTGCCGATGTAGCGGAAGGCGACGCGGTCCTCTGCCTTCAGCATCGCCAGCGTCTCGGCATCGGCCACGTAATTGCCGTCGTGATGGGCGATCGGCACGGTGATCTCCTGCCCTGCCGTGTAACCGCTCGTGAAGGCGCTGTCCGAGGTCTCGACCCTCAGCGCCTGCATCCGGCAGACGAACTTGAGGCCTGCGTTGCGCATCAGCGCACCGGGCAGGAGCCGCGTCTCGCACAGCACCTGGAAGCCGTTGCAGATGCCCAGCACGTAGCCCCCGGACCCGGCATGGCGCGCCACGGCGCGCATGATCGGCGATTGCGCCGCGATGGCCCCGCAGCGCAGGTAGTCGCCGTAGGAAAAACCGCCCGGCACGCCGACGATGTCGGTGCCCGCGGGCAGCTCGGCATCCTTGTGCCAGACCATGTCGACCTGGAAACCGGCGGCCCGGAAGGCCACGGCAAGGTCACGGTCGCAGTTGGAACCGGGGAAGACGAGAACGGCAGCTTTCATCGGTCGGGACCTTTCGGGCTAACGGGTGAAATCGGTGATGACGGCGACGCCGGGCGGGGCCGCGCCGTCGAAAAGGGCCAGTTCGGCGGAGACATCCGACAGCGCCACGCGCCGCGCGATCATCGGCGACAGGTCAAGGCCCGTCGCCGCGATGAACTCGAGCAGCGCGGGATAGCGATGCGCGGGCATCCCCCGCGTGCCATAGACTGCCAACTGGCCGGAATAGAGCGCGTCCCAAGGCAGCTCGATCCGCGCATGATCACCCGCGGGCATGCCCACCTGCACCATGCGCCCCAGCTTGCGCAGGCTCTTCAACGCGTTCTCGGCGGTCACCGGGAACCCCAGCGCCTCGAGCGCGACATGGACGCCGCCCCCGGTCGCCGCGCGCATCGCCTCGGCGAGCTCCGCGCCGCGCGCGTCGATCACGGCCTCGGCCCCCA
>WVSO01000111.1 GCA_015689745.1 Rhodobacterales bacterium HKCCSP123
CGCCGAGGCCCGCCGCGACGCCGCCCGCGAGGGCGTGGAGGCCGCCGCCGCCCGCATCGAGGAAGAGATGGAAACGACGCCCGAGGCCCTGCGCGAGAGCCTTGGCGATCTGCCCGACCCGATGCCGCCCTCGGACCGGATCGAGGCCGATGTCCACCGCCTGCGCCGTCAACGCGACGCGCTGGGCGCGGTGAACCTGCGCGCCGAGGAGGACGCCCGCGAGGTGCAGGAGGAGCATGACACGCTCGCCGCCGAAAAGGCCGATCTCGAGGCCGCCATCGCCAAGTTGCGGACCGGCATCGCAAGCCTGAACCGCGAGGGGCGCGAGCGTCTGCTCAAGGCCTTCGACCAGGTGAACGCGAATTTCACCAAGCTCTTCACCCATCTCTTCGGCGGGGGCGAGGCGCGGCTGGTGCTGGTGGAAAGCGACGACCCGCTGGAGGCCGGTCTGGAAATCCTCTGCCAGCCGCCGGGCAAGAAGCTCTCGACGCTGTCGCTCCTGTCGGGCGGGGAGCAGACGTTGACGGCGCTCGCGCTGATCTTCGCGGTCTTCCTCGCGAACCCCGCGCCCATCTGCGTGCTCGACGAGGTCGATGCGCCGCTCGATGACGCCAACGTCACGCGGTTCTGCGATCTTCTCGACGAGATGACCCGCCAGACCGAGACGCGCTTCCTGATCATCACGCACCACGCGGTGACGATGGCGCGGATGGACCGGCTGTTCGGTGTGACGATGGCCGAACAGGGTGTCTCGCAGCTGGTCTCGGTCGACCTGAAGAAGGCCGAGCAGATGGTCGCCTGAGCGGTCCGTTAACGGGCTGTTGACCAAGCCTGTCTAGCGTCCCTCCTGCCGCGACCCTTCGCGGTGACAGGAGGTGATGTGTTTGAAGGACCGGAACTTTCGAAGGTGGATGGTTCTGCTGTCGGCGGGAACGCTGGCGGTTGCGGTCATCCGCCTCCTGATCGGGCACTAGCCTGAAAAGGAAAGGCCCCACGAAGAGGCAACTTCGTGGGGCCAGCTTTTGGTGAGTCCTTGAAGGAAACACAACTTTCGTGGGGTCAGCCTATACCCGAATTCCTACCGAAAAGTAAAGATCCGCCACCCTCACAGCGCGTTCAGCAACGCCCTTGTCGGCCAGGCGTCGGCGGGCAGGCCCAGCCGGCGCTGTTCCTCGCGCACGGCGGCGCGCGTGCCCGCCCCGAGGATCCCGTCGATCCGGCCCACGTCATACCCCCGCGCCTGCAGACGGCGCTGCAACTCGCGCATCTCGTCGCCCGACAGCCCCGGCTCGGGGTTGCGCGCGTCGAAGACCTGCGCGCCCTCGAGCCGCGTGGCGAAATAGGCGGCGGTCATGACGTAGGTGAAGCTCTGGTTCCACTCGAAGAGCACGTTGAAATTCGGATAGGCCAGGAAGGCCGGGCCGTTCCGCCCCTCGGGAAGGATGACCGAGGCCTGCGCATTCGACATCGGCAGGCTGCCGCCCGCCCGGGCGCGGACGCCGGCCGCCTCCCAGTCCGACACGCGGCGCGAGGTGTGGATGCCGGTCTGGTACCAGTCCAGGTCGCCCGGCACGGTGATCTCGACCAGCCAGGGCTCGCGCGGGCGCCAGCCGAGCGACGACAGGATGTTCGCCCCCGACATCAGCGCGTCGGCGGCGGAGGTCTGAAGGTAGACATGCCCGTCACCGTCGCCGTCGATCCCATGGGCCACGATATCCTCGGGCAGCATCTGGACCATGCCGATCTCGCCGGCCCATGCGCCCTGCGTGTTCACGGGGTCGAAATCGCCGTGGGTGTAAAGCTCGAGCGCGGCGAAGATCTCGGGGCGGAACAGTTCGGGGCGGCGGCAGTCGTGGGCCAGCGTCACGAGGCTGTCGAGCGTGTTGTAGTCGCCCTGGAAGGCGCCGAAATCCGTCTCGAAGGCCCAGAAGGACAGAAGGATCCCGCGCGACACGCCGAAGCGGCGCTCGATCTCGTCGAAGACGGCGCGATGCCGCTCGGCGTTGCGGCGGCCGTTGTCGATGCGGTTCTGGCTGATCAGGCGGCGCGAGAACTCGGTGAAGGGCACGGTGAAGATGCCCTGCCTCCGGTCCGCGTCGATGGCGCGCTGGTAGTAGTTGGCGTGCCGGAAGAAGCCGTCGATCGCCTCCTGGCTGAAGCCGCGCTGCGCGGCCTCGGCCCGCAGGCCTTGCACGAACTGGCCGAAATCTCCGCCGCATTGCTGGGCACTGGCCGCCCCGGTCGAAAGCCCGAGCGACAAGAGCCCGGCGGTCAGGAAACGCATCATCTGGAAATACCCTGTCGGTTTTCGAATTTCCCGCAGAGTAGCAAGGCTGCGCAATCCCGCAAGGGCCGGGGTTCAGGCGGCTTTCAGTCCCTCGCGCCCATGCGGCTCCATCCAGTCGATCACCGGGTTGATCGGGATGATCCGGTGCGGATTGATGCTCTCATGGCTGTAGTGGTAGTGCCGCACGATGTGGTCGAAATGGATCGTCTCGGCCACCCCCGGCCACTGGTACAGCTCGCGCGCATAGGCCCAGAGGTTCGGGAAGTCGATCAGCCGGTTTCGGTTGCACTTGAAGTGCAGGTGATAGACCGCGTCGAACCGCGCCAGCGTGGTGAAGAGCCGCCAGTCCGCCTCGGTCACGCGGTCGCCGGCAAGATAGCGGTTCCCTGACAGGACGCCCTCGATCTGGTCGAGCGACGCGAACAGGGCCTGGACGGCCTTGTCATAGGCGGCTTGCGTCGTTGCGAAACCCGCCTTGTAGACCCCGTTGTTGATCGTGTCGTAGACGCGGGCGTTGATCTCGTCGATCCGGGGGCGCAGCGCCTCGGGGCAGTAGTCGTCGGTGTTGCCGGTGATCCCGTCGAAGGCCCGGTTGAACATCCGGATGATCTCGGCGCTCTCGTTCGAGACGATGGTGCCCGTCTCGGTGTCCCACAGGACCGGCACGGTTACCCGCGTCGTCGCCCTCGGGTCGGCGCGCTGGTAGATCTCGCGAAGATAGGCCGAGCCGAAGAGCGCATCGCCCGTCGCACCGGGAAAGCCCGTGTCGAAGGTCCAGCCGTCCGACAGCATGTCGGGATGCACGACCGAGACCCCGATGTGATCCTCGAGCCCCTTGAGGTTTCGGAAGATCAGCGTGCGGTTGGCCCAGGGGCAGGCGTGGCTGACATAGAGATGGTAGCGCCCGCTCTCGGCCTTGAAGCCGCCCGCCCCGGTCGGACCGGCGCTGCCGTCGGCCGTGACCCAGTTGCGGAACGTGCTTTCCTGCCGCTTGAACGCGCCGCCGGTCGATTTCGTGTCGTACCACTGGTCGCGCCATTCGCCGTCGATCAACAGGCCCATGGGATATCCTCCGGTTGCTTGCCCCCCGAGGTAGCCTGCAAGACGGACCTGCAAAACCGCGACCGGTGCAGGGCGGCCCCTGCACGGCTGCACAACTCACCCGCCGGCGGCTCTTTGGCGGGCGCGAAACGCCTCGGTCTTGGCGCGGTTGCCGCAGCGCGCCATCGCGCACCAGCGCCGCCCGCGCCCACGGCCATGATCCAGGAACAGGTGCGTGCAGCGCCTGCACTCCCTGAGCCGGTCGAGGTCGTCGCGGAGCAGCAGGTCGAGCAGCGCGAGAACAAGGTGATCCTGCAATCCCCCGAGGGGGCCGGGTGACAGGGTCAGGCCCCGTGGTCCGAATGCCAGGCTTGCGTCCTGGAGGGCCGATTTGATCGCGGTCTCCAGCGTCAGCGCATCCTCGCGCCCCGGCTTCCGTCCAGCCGCCATCGCAGAGAGCACGGCATAGGCCGCTTCGCGCAGCGCGACCGCCTCGGCCATCTGCCGGCCGCCCGGCACCGGAAGGCCACGCGGCACGGCGCCCGTGGCAAGGAGCTGGGCCAGCAGCGCCTCGCCATCGGCGAAGCTGTTGGCCGCGCGCGTCTTGCCGTCGTCGGTCACCGTGTTGAGGAAGGCGAGGGCCGGGTGCCCCGCTTCGGTCGTGCTCATCTCTGGCCTGGCTTTCACGCGGCGCTTGGGTCGCTAACCGTTTTTAGCCTGTTTCCGGTGTGCGCGTCCAGTGCCCTGTGGCACGCGGGAAACGTTTGCACCTGCAGCATATTCATTTCATTGACCAAATCCGTAATTGCCCCATCTTGCTTCCCAGATGCGTCTGAAAGGACCAACGCCATGTCGGACTTTCTGCCCGATGCCGTTCGAAAGGAACTCGCCGCCGCCCAGAAGAGCGCGCGGCGCAAGCGGGCGACCCGGGTCGTCCAGGTGGGCGACGAGGCTTATCCGATCCTCGAGATGACCGAGGACGGGTTCTCGGTCGAGGCGGACACCGCGCCGAAACTGCGCGGGTTCATCGACATCTACGACGGGCCACGGCACCTGTACCAGGCGCTGATCGTGGCGTCCGAGGAGATCGGCGACCTGATGCGCTACGAGTTCAAGCGGAACACAGCCGCGTCGGCCAGTGCCCCGGTGGATTTCGAGCGGGCCGAGGACCGGCCGGTGGGCCTTCTGCCCTCGAGCTGATCGGCGCAGGAATTTCGCGCGCCAAGGCGCCAAGGCGCACAAATCTTCGACAACGGGCCTTTTGGGCGGGGTAGATTGCAACCCTTCCGCGGTGCGTGCGCCTTATCCTTGCACGAGCGAATCCCGCCTCCGGAGGCTCTGCCATGATCGAAACCCCCTATCTCCTCTTCCTCGGCGACGCGCCCGACCAGCTGGCCGCGAAGGTGGCCCAGGGCATCCGCGACTGGCGGCCCGACAATGCTGTCGGCCAGTACCGGATGGAGGGCTGCCGCGCCGACGTGCGCCTTCCCGACATGGACCTCGCCGCCGCCAGAGCCGCGGGCGCGAAGACGCTGGTGATCGGCGTGGCCAACCGCGGCGGCGTCATCTCGCGGGAGTGGAAGAAGGTCCTGGTGCAGGCGCTGGAGGAAGGGTTCGACCTGGCCAGCGGCCTGCACAACCTTCTGCGGGACGAGGAAGACCTGCGCGCCGTGGCCCATGCCACCGGCCGCAAGCTGCATGACGTGCGGGTGCCGTCGGTGAAATACCCGATCGCCAACGGCGTGAAGCGCAGCGGCAAGCGCTGCCTTGCCGTCGGCACCGATTGCTCGGTGGGCAAGATGTACACCTCGCTCGCCGTCGATGCCGAGATGAAGAAGCGCGGGCTCAAGTCGAGTTTCCGCGCCACCGGCCAGACCGGCATCCTGATCACGGGCGAGGGCGTGCCGCTCGACGCCGTGATCGCGGATTTCATGGCCGGGTCCGTCGAATGGCTGACCCCCGACAATGACGCCGACCACTGGGACCATATCGAGGGGCAGGGCAGCCTGTTCCACGTCTCCTATTCCGGGGTGACCATGGCGCTGATCCACGGCGGCCAGCCCGACGCGCTGATCCTGAGCCATGAGCCCACCCGCGCCCATATGCGCGGCCTGCCGGGCTACGAGCTGCCCAGCCTCGAGGCGTTGCGCGACACCGCGCTGCCGCTCGCGCGCATCGCGAACCCGGCCTGCGAGGTCGTCGGCATCTCGATCAACACCGCCGCCATGGGCGAGGACGAGGCGCTGAGCTACCTCGAAGCCACCGAAAAGCGCATGGGCCTGCCGACCGTCGATCCGTTCCGGCAGGGGGCCGCCCGTCTCGCCGACGCGCTGGAGGCGCTATGATCTCGGTCACGCCCGACACCTTCCGGCTGGCCGAGGCCTTCACCATCTCGCGCGGATCGCGGACCGAGGCGCGCGTGCTCACCGTCCGCGTGATGCGCGAGGGGGTGACGGGCTGGGGCGAATGCGTGCCCTACGCGCGCTATGACGAGACGCTGGAGAGCGTCACCGCCCAGATCGAGGGGCTGCCGGGCAATATCTCGCGGCAGGACCTGCAGGATGCCTTGCCGCCCGGCGCGGCGCGGAATGCCGTCGATTGCGCGATCTGGGACTGGCAGGCCAAGCACGAGGGCTGCCCGGTTCACAAGCTGGCCGGGCTGCCCGCGCCGGGGCCCGTGGTGACGGCCTTCACCCTGTCGCTCGACACGCCCGAAAAGATGCAGGCCGCCGCCGCCCGCCACGCGCACCGCCCGCTGCTCAAGATCAAGCTGGGCACGCCCGACGACATGCCGCGGCTGGAAGCCGTCCGCGCCGGTGCGCCCGAGGCGCGGATCATCGTGGACGCCAACGAAGGCTGGACCGCCAAGGTCTATTCCGACCTCGCCCCCCACCTGCTGCGCCTCGGCGTCGAGATGGTGGAGCAACCCCTGCCCGCCGGTCAGGATGACCTGCTGGCCGAGATCGCCCGCCCCCTGCCGGTTTGCGCCGACGAATCCTGCCACGACCGCGCCAGCCTGCCCGACCTCGCGGGCAAGTACGACATGGTCAACATCAAGCTCGACAAGACCGGCGGCCTGACCGAGGCCCTCGCGCTGAAGACGCAGGCCGAGGCGGCGGGCTACGGCATCATGGTCGGCTGCATGGTGGGCTCGTCGCTGGCGATGGCCCCCGCCGTGCTGGTGGCGCAGGGCGCGGCGATCGTGGACCTTGACGGCCCGCTCCTGCTGGCCGAAGACCGCGCAACGCCTTTGGATTACGACGCCGCCGGGGTCCACCCTCCGCGGCCAGAGCTTTGGGGATGAACCCGCGATGACCCGCACCGTCTATGTGAATGGCCAGTACCTGCCCGAGGATCAGGCCACAGTCTCGATCTTCGACCGCGGCTTCCTCTTCGCGGATGGCGTCTACGAGGTGACGAGCGTGCTGGACGGCAAGCTGATCGACTTCGCGGGCCATGCGAAGCGCCTTCAGCGCTCGCTGAACGAGCTGGAGATGGCGAACCCGGTGACCGAGGAGGAATTGCTGGAGATCCACCGCGAGCTCGTGCGCCTGAACGGCATCGACGAGGGGCTCATCTACCTCCAGATCACCCGCGGCGCGGCCGACCGGGATTTCGCCTATCCCGCCGCGGGGACGCAGCCCACCATCGTGCTTTTCACGCAGGCCAAGCCGGGGCTGGCCGATGCGCCCGCCGCCAAGACCGGGATCAAGGTCATCTCGATCGAGGATCAACGCTGGGGCCGCCGCGACATCAAGACGGTGCAGCTGCTCTATCCCTCCATGGGCAAGATGATGGCCAAGGCCGCGGGTGCCGATGACGCCTGGATGGTCGAGGATGGCCATGTGACCGAGGGCACCTCGAACAACGCCTATATCGTGAAGGGCAATACCATCGTGACCCGGCACCTCGGCACCGAGATCCTGCACGGGATCACCCGCGCCGCCGTGCTGCGTTTCGCGCGCGAGGCGCAGATGACGGTCGAGGAACGCCCCTTCACGGTGGACGAGGCCAAGGCCGCGGACGAGGCCTTCATCACCTCGGCCTCCAGCTTCGTGATGCCCGTGGTCGAGATGGATGGCCAGCCCATCGGCACCGGCAAGCCGGGCCATGTTGCGGCACGGCTGCGCGAGATCTACCTCGACGAGATGCGGAAAGCGGCGGTCTGACGACCGGGGGATTTCGCCGCCTGCGGCGGCGACCCGCCGGGGGGCTCCGCCCCCCGGCACCATGTTCGCCAGGGCCCATGCCGCAGCGGCCGCACATCCCCGATGTCGATTGCGTATTTTTGGAAAGATGAAGGCTCAGCCGGTCAGCATGTCGGGGCTGTAGGCCACCAGTTCGACCGTGTTGCCCTCGGGGTCCTGCGTGAAGACGCCGCGCCAGCCGACCCACCCGAACTGCTCGATCCGGTAATCGAGCCCCTTGGCCTCGAACCAGCGCATCGCGGCCTCCTGTTCGTCGAAGGGGAGGGTCAGCGCGACATGGTGGAGCGAGGAGCCGGGGCCGGTTTCGGGCGGCCCCTCGCCTGGGCGTGCGCCGACGCGGCGGTCGAAAAGGGCCAGGACCTGCGTGTGCCCCTGAAACCCGTCCGCGAGGCGGAAGAAGACGATGTCGCCCGAGGCGTTCCCCTCCAGCCGCTCGAGCCCCAGGATGCCTTCGTAAAAGGCCGCCATCCCCCCGATGTCGTTGCAGCGGATGGCGACCTCGCCGAGGCCGCGAACGCGGAACCCGCGATCAGATGAAATTCTCCCTGACATTGACGGTCCACCCCTCCAGCGTCGTGACCCCTTCGAGCTTCACGTAAACCTCGCCCCTGACAAGGACCTCGGCGCCGCTGCCATCGGCGGCGAGCCGGCGCGTGATCTCGTAATCCGCGCCGTCTCGCGGATCGCCGAAGGCGTCGGGCGTGATGGTCAGGAACAGGCGGTCGTTCCCGGACGGGTCGAAATCGGTGATCACCGCGGGGCTGTCGAGGCTGCCGAACTCGGTGACGACGGTGAAATCGTCCTGCCCCTCGCCGCCTGTCATGGTGGAGTTGAGGTCGCCCAACAGCTCGTCGTTGCCGGTGCCGCCGTCCAGCACCGCGCCCGGCAGGTCGCTCTCGAGGCTGCTCAGGGAATAGGCGCTCAGGGTGTCGTTCCCGGCGTAGCCGTACAGCGTGTCGCCGCGGCCGTCGGCTTCGATCAGGTCGTCGCCACTGCCGCCGATCAGGATGTCGTCTCCGCCCGCCCGGCCGTTCAGCGTGTCGTTGCCATCGCCGCCAAGGAGGGTGTCGGTATCAGACCCGCCTTCGATGCTGTCATCGCCCGTGCCGCCCAGCAGCCGGTTCTTGCCGTCGAGCGAAGTGATCGTGTCATTTCCCGCACCGCCGTCGAGCGTGTCGTCGAACTGGGTGGACCGCATCAGGTCATCGCCACCGCCGCCATAGGCCTCCACCTGGCTGTCGATCGCGGTGAGCGTGTCGTCGCCGAGCCCGAGGAAGGCGCGCAGGCTGCCGTCCGTCATGGTGACAAGGTCGTCGCCCTCGCGCCCGTAGACCTCGGCCGTGCCGTTCGACAGTTCGGCGGTGTCATCCCCCGTGCCAAGCCGCAGCAGAAGCGGCCCTTGCTCGTCCGAGGTGATGGTGTCGTCGCCGCCGAGCGCGTTCACCGTGGTCGCGTCGGTCTCGGACATGTCGAGCGCGTCGTCGCCGGACGTAAGGTTCAGCTGGCTGTCATCCTCCGGGGGCGGGTCGGGATCCGAACCGCCATCGAGAAGGAAGGTCAGCGCGACGCCGACCAGAAGCAGGGGGAGAAGTCCGAACAGCATCACTCGTTCCTTCACACGCACAGGCCTTCACACGCACAAGCGCGCCCGACGACGTCACGCCGGTCCGGCGCCTGGGATGATCGCTGCTCGTGATCCGGCATCTGCGCGCCGGTATCCTGTCATGCCGCGCGGGCCGGAACGGTCCGGCGCGCGGCGTTCCCGTGTCGGGGTCGCTGGGGTCGGAAGGTATCGGTGGCGTAACCGGTTGGATAGTGGTTTCTTTGCGGGCTGCATGGGCTGTCGGGCAACAATGCGTGCACTTCCCTCGGATTGTCCGGGATTGATGGACGATGCCGCCTGCGGACTCGGCTCAACCGAAATCGCCCTGCGCGAACCACCCGCCCGAGACCGCGCCGCCATGGGCGTAGAACAGCCACAGCCGGTGCCCCTCGGTCGTCACGACGCGCCAGTAATCGCGCACGCCCGAACGCCAGTTCGGATCGTCCAGCCACCATTCCGGGGCGATGCGCTCGGGGCCCTGGGCGGCCTGCGTCTCGAAGCGGCGACCACGCCAGCGGAACTCGGCGGGGGGCGTGGGGTCGGACGGGGCGGTGACCGGCTCGGGGCGGAAGAGCGTCAGCGGGCGCGGGCGCGCGGGCCGCGGCCAGTCGGGCGCGGGGGGCGAATAGGCCGCGGCCTGCGTGGCCGAGGTCTTCTCGGGGATGTGGCTGTCGGTCGGGTGCTCGCGGGTGATCCGCTCCAGCCCCACGCGCGCCCCGATCCGGGCGACCAGGTCATCGAGCGCCTGCGCCGCGTCGCGGCCGGCGCGC
>WVSO01000112.1 GCA_015689745.1 Rhodobacterales bacterium HKCCSP123
CAGAGCCTCCGCTCGTCACACGGCCCGCATGTCCCAAATCATCTGACGACGGACAGCCTACAATGTCGGGCGCACGCCGGACGCGGCGGAGGCGGAGGACTATCACTCCGAGCAGATCCTGACCTTCAAGAGGGCGGGTGCCGATGTCGTGACCGCGGCGACGTTCTCGAGCGTCGAGGAGGCGATCGGTCTGGCCCGCGCCGCGAAGGCCGCAGAGATGCCCGTAATCATCTCGTTCTTCGTTGCGAAGGGTGGCAATCTGAAGGGCGGGGAGACCTTGGAGGAGGCCATCGCGACAGTCGATGCCGCGACGGACAGTGCCCCCGTATATTACATGATCAACTGCACCCATCCGACCGAGTTCTCCCCGGCCCTGACCGCAGGAGACTGGACGTCACGGCTCGGTGGTTTCATGCCCAATGCCGTGGCGATGGAGACGCTCGATCTGTGCAAGCTCGGCCATCTCGAAGACGGGGATCCGGTAGAGCTCGGCAGCCAGATGGCCGAGATTGCACGGCGTTTTCCGCACATCAACGTCTGGGGCGGCTGCTGCGGCACGGATGGCCGCCATATCGGCGAGATCACGCGCCAGGTTGGCGAGGTGCGGCGCGAGATGGCGTCAGCATGGTCCTGAGCCATGGAGATTGGCCTTCAGAGCACTTTGACATGCCCGAACTGCGGGTATGAGGCGGAGGAAACGATGCCAACGGACGCATGTCTGTGGTTCTACAAGTGCTCGTCCTGTGGTCAGGTCCTCAAACCCCTCCCCGGTGATTGTTGTGTCTATTGCTCCTACGGGACGGTGCCATGCCCACCCATCCAGGAAGGCAAGCAGTGTTGCGGGCAGACGACCCGATCAGTCCCTTGATTGACGGCAGGATGCCGGCGGAGCTGGGCTGAGAAGCGGCCGGGTCGGAACGGGGTACTGCCCCGTCGGTGTCGTCCGCCCGGCTCTTGATGGCCGTTCCCTGAAGCTGCAGCCACTTGCGGTCGCGGCGGAGGTTCAACGCGACTGCGGCGACCGACGCCTCCAGACCCGAACGGGACCTGGTCGTTTCGCGTGGCCAGGCGGTCCTTTCCCGGAAGCCGGTCTCGGACCGACGGCACCCATGCCTCGGATTTGTCGAGAAGCCTGGATTGGTGGGTGGACCCGGGCAGTTTCGCATTACCTTCCACCCGCTGAACATCGAACCATCGGGGGGTGACCATGCCATTCTGGACAGCGATCGTCCTGATCCTGCTGCTCTCGGCGACCGGACTGACCTACGAGATCGCTGCCGGCCGGGTGCTGGCTCCGTTCTTCGGCACGTCCCTGTTGACCTGGACGACAGTCATCGCGACCGTTCTCGCCGGTTTCTCTCTTGGCAACGCGATCGGCGGGCTCATCGCCGAACGTGAGCAGCGCAAGGCCCTGAAGGACGTTCGCGTGGTGCTCGTCGTGACGGCGGTTCTCGTTGCGCTCTCTCCGACCGTCCTGGCGCTGATCCATTCGTGGGGCGCGCGGGGTACGGGCGGCATGCTGGTGGCTGTCTTTTTCGCCTTCTTCCCGGCCTCGATTCTCATCAGCGCTCCATCGCCCCTGCTTGCAAAGCTTGCGGTGGACTCCCGGCCGGGCCGGGAAGGGTCGTCCCTTGGCATGGTCCTGGCAGCCGGGTCGCTCGGCGCCATTCTGGGCGCGGTTCTGGCGGGTTTCGTCGCATTGCCGCTCTTCGGGTCCGCCGCGACCTTCGCGGGGTGCGCCGCGACGACACTCGTCTGCGTGGCGTTCCTTCACGGGGGCGGGCGGGGCGGACACGGCGGGGTCGAGATGGCCGACCGTTCCCTCGCGCCGCTTCTTCCAGTGGGGTTTCTCATCGCTGCGAGCGCTGCACTCGGACCGGTCTGCCGCTACGAGTCGGGCCAGTCCTGCATAGATGTCGTCCGGACCGGAGGCACCATCAGCCTGTACTCCGACGGGACCCGACAGGCGGCTGAACTGGTTCCGCGAGCCGACGCGCCCGAGTCCGGGGCAGAGCGGCTGGCCTTGCCTTACACGCAGTGGATGTGGGCGCGCATGGACCGCGACCTGGGGCCGGCGCCGTCGGTGCTGTTCATTGGCGGCGGCGGATACACCCTGCCGACCCAGCTCTTGTCGTCACGACCCGACGCGGAAGCCGTTGCCGTCGAGATTGACCCTTTGATCACGGAGGTTGTTCGCAACCGGATGCCATGGGCCGGCGAGATGCTTGAACGAACGGCTTACGACGCGTCCATCGACCCGGCACGCAACGGCAGGCTCGGGATCGTCCATGCAGATGGAAGGGTCTACCTGAACGAAACCGAAAGGCGGTTCGATGCCGTGGTCATGGACGCGTTCTCGTCAGGGTCCGTACCCGCCCACCTCGCCACGGTGGAGACGTACGAGCGCCTGCGCGAGATCGTGGACGGGCCGGTCTACGTCAACCTGATCGGCCAGCCGGGCGGCTCCCTGGCCGTCGGCACCCACGCGATCCTCGACAGCCTCTATCCGCACGTTGTTGCAGTCGCCGGCCCGCCTGGCACCCGCGGGACCGCGAATATCCTGATCGCCGCTTCCCCACGTCCGTTGGACAGGCTGCCATCGCTGCCCGACGGCTACGAGGCGATCCGCATCGCCCCGGGTCGTGCCTTCACAGACGATCAGAGTTGGGCCGGATACCATTGAGGGAATGCCTGTCTCGCCTGGGTGGTCCCTTCATCGAGTGATATGCAAATCTCGTGCCAGAGGGCATGATGGCCGCATGTATCAATCCGTGGGACATGCGGCCTTGGCAGCGGCGGGTGTTTGGCTGGCTCTTTGCTGCCCGGCCGGCGCACAGGTCTTTTCAACAATCGTCGAACTCGCTCCGCCGGTCGAAGCCGCCGCGCGGGAGCCCACTCTTGCCGCCATGCCGGATGGCCGTGTCGTCATGAGTTGGACGGGTCCGGAGGGCGATGATTATGCCGTCCGGACCGCCATCCTCGGACCCGATGGCTGGACGCGTCCTGGCACCGTGGCCGCATCTCCCGATCTTTTCGTGAACCATGCCGATTTTCCGTCGATCGCGGCGCTTCCGGACGGACGCCTCGCCGTTCATTGGCTCACCCGTTCGGCCGGCAGCCCCTATGCCTACGACATCAGCCTCGCGCTATCACGAGACGACGGGCAATCCTGGGGGCCGGCCTTGGTACCGCATCGGGATCGCAGCCCGGTGCAACACGGGTTTGTCTCCCTACAGCCCTTGCCCGATGGGCAGTTGATCGTGGTGTGGCTGGACGGTCGCGCCTACGACTCGGGCGCGCGGGGTGAACGTGCAGACGCTTTCGACAACGCGATGCAGCTTCGGTCGACGCGGCTGACCGCAGACGGTGCGCTTGCAGAGGATCGCGTCCTGGATATCCGAACCTGTACCTGCTGTCAGACAGCCGCGACGACCACCCATGACGGGACGGTCCTTGTCGCGTACCGTGATCGGAGCGAACATGACGTAAGGGATATCTCGCTGGTTCGGTTCGCCGACGGGGTTTGGTCCGAGCCCGTCACCGTCCACGACGACGGCTGGGAGATATCGGGATGCCCGATCAACGGTCCGGCGATCGACTCGCTTGGTGAAAGCACGGTTCTCGCCTGGTTCACCGCGGCGGAGGATGCACCGTCCGTCAACGTTGCGTTCTCGCGCGACGCCGGTATCACCTTCAGCCCGCCAACGCGGGTGGACAGGGGCAACGCCGTCGGGCGGGTGGACGCCGTGCAGTTGAACGACGGGTCCGCCATCATTTCGTGGGTCGAGTGGATGGACAGGGCCGAGGTCCTCTTCGCCTGTCGGGTGACCCCGGGGTCAAACTGCGAGAACCCTCAAAGGGTGACGACCAATGATGTGCCCGGTTCGATCAACTTCCCTCGCATGGTGCAAGCCCGGGGGGGGCGTCTATTTCGCCTGGACTCAGCCTCTGGATGGTGTCGGCACCGAAGCAGGACCGGACGAGGCGGTCAGGATGGTGCAGGCAACGCTGGCGCCCCCCGGCTGACAGTCGGGCCACTGACGGCAGCGATGACCCACGAACGGCGAAGCAACATACCATCACGGAGCATGCCGATCGCCTCGTCCGATTACCGCGCGGACATGCGTGAGCGAGAGACACCGGCTGCGATCGCGGGGCATCGCACTGTGAAACAGGTCAGCGATCCTTGGGGCGTGACCCACACACTCCGTCACGGCGAAGAGACGGCAGGGTTTCGCGTGCCGCCTATCGGCACTGGCGGACCCCGCGGCTGCTCCGGGTCGCGGCGGAGGATCGTGGCAAGCGCGGCAATCACCCGCGTCGCGCCCAAATCGGCCAATCATCGATACGCTTCCCGGTCGCGCTCTCGCGATGCGCATGAATTGCGATCTGATCCTCGACCATCTGCCCCCTCGCCTGGCCGGCCGCTGGCCCAAGCGCCATCAGGCTCGTCAACAAGGCCAGGAGACCGAGCAGGATCGCGAAAGCGACGGGTGACCGGATGATGTTCCACACCAGGCGGAACGTCCAAAACAACAGGGAAAGTGCGATCAAACCGATGAGGATCGCGAGCAGCGCCATGACCAGTTCGTTGAGCGTTTCGGTCTTTGCACGGACGCCTCCACGACAAATCACCAGGCAGCAACCTGCCTCCATGTCTGGGCGACCAGGGAGGTCGTGGGCGACGCCGTGGAGAAAGGGGTCTGCGGCAGCGACTTTCCCGGTGCTTGGCGACCCTGGCGCGAGGACGACGAGCCGGGGCGCTACCTGAGACTCGAAGAGCCGGTTTCAGGCCCGGATCGGATCCGGCAGGTTTCGAAGCGCTCCGGCGTGGGGATGACCTGGTCTCGATGCTGCGGTGGCTTCAGGGGCGATACCGCGTCAGCAGGGAGGTGCTCAGCGAATTTCGGCCCGTCCTGACCCGCTTCGGTCACGGGGATAACGCGATTACCCCCATGGTTGTCGATGCTTATCGTTACCCCGACATCTACGACATCGAGAGCGAGGGACCAAAGAAGAGCACGTCGAAGGTGCGCGGGTATTCGGCAGCGGTCGGCAAGGTGCCCCCGTCGCAGGGTGAGGCCGACCCGCCGGTCGCCGCCTCGGTCGCCGCCTCGGTCGCGGGGTCCAGTGCGCGGCCGATCGAGACCGTGCATTATGGCGCGCGCGATCTGTTCACCGTGGAGGAGGTGCCCCCGCCTGCCAGGGAACTGCCCTTCATGAACCTGTCCTTCAGGAGCCGCCTTGGCGATCAGGACAATCTCAAGGGCGCGGGTCTCTATGGAATCTTCTTCGACGCCGAAAAGTCCCCGGCACCCGGCCTCATCTACGTTGGTCTTTTCCACAACGGGAAGACGGGCTCGGGAACACCCTTTGGCGGCAACATACTGCGAACGCGGTGGGAGAAGCACATTGCCACCTGTTCGATGCGCGGAAGCAACGTCGGCATCTCGAGCCGAACGGCAAGAAGCCTTCTCGCCCTTCAGGACAGCCACCCGTTGCGCGCGATGGGCGCTCCGTCGGTCGCGGACGTCATCGTGCGGGATCGGGGCTGCAATGCCGGCGAGAACCGCGTCTTCTTTGCAAGGGACAACTGGGCGATCCTGGGCCAGGCCGAAGGCGACCGCCTATTGTCCCGGTTCTCCTTTTCCTATGTCAGACTGACGTCCGGGTTGGCCCATGACGACGACGATGACATCCGACGCGTCGTCGGACGTGCCGAAGAGCGCCTGAAGCGCGCCTTCGCACCGATCTGCAACTTCGAGACGCGGGTGGGGCATCACCGGTCAGGCATTGCCGTCGGGGAGTTCGTTGAAGCTGCCCGCACGGCCCTGTGTTAGGCCGGGCCCATGATCTGCTCGTGACCGCTGCACCTGGTGGGCGCCCGCAATATCCGCAACCCGGACGGTCGGGTCACGGGAGGCCTGCGGCCGTTCCCGGTGGGGGCAGACCTTGATCGAAGCTTGAGCCATGGGCGGTTCCCAGCCCCATCATGCCCTTTCGCCGGGAAACCGGCAGGCTCAGTCGTGGAGAAGAGCCGCTCCGTCGGGGCTGTCGATCGCGTATTTCCAGGTGCCGTCCGGTTGCTTCCTCGCAACTTCAACACTTACGCCGGTGACGGTATCGCCCCCCGTCGTGGTCAGGGTCCACCCGTTCTGAACAAGCGCAAGATCGCCGGTTTCAAACGCGACTTGGCGGTTGAATTCGATCTTGGCGCCGGAGTCGATATAGCCTTGCAGGACGGGGCGGATCTGCTCAGCTCCCGTGAATGTTCCATGATGGTTCGGAAAAACCGCGTTCTCTTCATAGAGTTCCATCAGGCCATCCATGTCACCGGCGGCGAAGCACTCTGAAAATATCCTGATCAGCTCCGTTGCGCTGTGTGCCGCCATGTCTTTTCCTCCATGTGCCGGGAAAGCTACACGTGGCGTCCCCTCGTGCAAAGACCTTCCGAAAGACGGTCCCGACTGGAGATGCGCATGACCGGTTCGTCCGCGACCCGGCCATGCCGGCAATCCTGCTCGAATGTCAGTTCAGCCCCGGACCGGACTCATCGCATGTGATGTGCCATACTCGTCGAACACGGCACCCGTCATGCCATGGGGAGAACGGCGCTTGATCGACGATAAGACGAACGGCCACAGCGGCGGTTGCATGTGCGGCGCGATCCGCTATCGGACCCGCCCTCACAGGGGCAATGCCTATGTCTGCAACTGCCATTTCTGCCAGAAGATGACGGGCGGGCCCTTCTTGGTCGAACACTGCTTTTCGAAGCAGGAGATCGAGATCCTGACCGGCGAACCTGTCCGCTACACCCATGTATCGGACGGCAGCGGGAAAGAGGTGTATCTGCATTTCTGCAGGCACTGCGGGGGGCACCTGTTCCTGACCTTCCAACGCTGGGACGACGGGATGAATGTCTTCACGACAAGTTTCGACGACCCAGGTGACGTGCGCTTCGACCCGGAGAGGCTTCGATACCTGTTTCTCAAGGCGGCCCAATCCGGCACGATCACGCCCAAGGGCTTTCAGGCCTTTGAAGGGCACTGCGAACCCGCGGACGGATCGCCCGCCGTCGAGCATGTGTTCGACCACCATAGCTTGAACGAGACGTTGGAGGTCGGGTCGGAACCCCATTCCGGTGGATGCCTGTGCGGCGCGGTCCGCTACGAGGCCGACGGTCAGCCCGAGGCCGTGGTCATCTGCCATTGCCGGTCTTGCCAGAAATCCCTTGGCTCAGGTGTCAACTTCGAACTCCTGTGGCGACCCGACAGATTCCGCGTCACCAAGGGAACACCCAGCGTCTTCCGGCACGCAGGCGGCAGCGGAGCGATGCTGGAAAGGCGGTTTTGCGCGAAGTGCGGTTCTGCCTTGTGGCTGACGGGCGCGCGGTTTGATGAGGTCGGCGTCTTTCGCGGTTCGCTGGACCATCCGAACCGGATCGAGGTGTCACCCGAAACGGCAATCCAGATCTTCCTTTCCGAGGCCCTGCCCAGCGGCATGGTCATCGCAGAGATCGAGGCCTTCACCGATCACCGCAGGGCGCCGGATGGGTCGATCAACCCCGGGCGCATTCATGCGAACCACTGGCGTATCGGGGATGGGAGCGACGTCTAGTTCGGCGTTGATCCTTCGCGGATGACGCCCTTTCTGATCGGATGCTTCGCCCGGATGCGCCGAGCATTCATATGCCGACAGGTTCCGCGAACGTCCCGTTCTGGTGCCTGCCCGTGACACTTCCGAGGGATCGCCATGCGCGCCTTGCTCTTCACATCCGGATCGCCTTTTGCCCGTGCCGTCCGCATCATCCTGGACGAGATTGGCCTCGACTATGAACGGCGTGAAGAGGTCACGACACCAAGCGTGGAGCAGCGTGCGGCCGCTGCTCCGACTTTGCAGGTCCCGACGTTCTGGGATGGCGAACTGACGCTCTGGGAAAGCGGCACCATCGCCGAGTACCTGTTGTCGACCTATCCCCAGCGGGCAGTGGTGGAGCCTCCGTTGGCGCCGCAGGCCTTCCGAGCAGACGCAGCGTGGCGGGACAAACTGACCTTCTCGACGATCCAGGCCTTCGGAACCGCGGCGACGACAATCTCGCAAATGAAGTGGACAGGGGTCACAATCGACGAAAACGCTCACCTGGAGCGTTCAGCCCAAAAGCTCATCCACATTCTCGACTGGCTCGAGGATCACCTCGTTGACCGGAATAGTGGATTTCAGCAAGGCTGGCTCTCCATCCACGACATCTTTCTAGCCGCCCATGTGCGATTTGTTCAGGCCAGACCCCTCGGGGTCGCGCTCGAACTCAAGCGGTTCAGGAAGGTGGCTGCTCTCCTGGACCGACTGGACGAACGCGAAAGCTTCAAGGCCAACCCGATCTGGTGGTGGGAGCCGGGGGTGATCGGATACGAGCCGGACGGAACGCCGATTTACGGCGGCGAGACCTGAACGGCTTGACGGTCTGGTTGGCCGGCGATCCCGGCCTCGAGGTCCCGGATCTCGGCGGCGCCCGGAGATGTTGCGGAAAACGACCCTCTGACACCTACCGTCATGACCCCTGATCAGGCGTGGTCCGTTTCCGTCCCCATGCTCCCGGGCGGAGCCGGCTTGACGAGGAGGGCACCAAGCTTGGGCACGTGTGTCCTCCAGGGTGCGCCCAGGCTCGGTGAGGCTGGATGCGATGTCTCAAGACGGACTGACAGGCGAGAGGTCATGAAACTCCGGATCATCGGCCTCCCGCGAGAGGATCATGGCATGTGCTGGTGCAGCCATTGAGACCCCTCGACCGCACCGTTCCAACCCTGTTCCGGCATGCCAGGGGCTTCCGTCCTGCGCGACCGGCGCATTGGGCCGTGACACAGGCGACCCGCTGTGCTTACAACCCTGCGACATCGGCAGGGGAGGGGCAGCGACATGAAATTCATGCGTATCGGCGAGGTCGGGGCGGAGCGCCCGGTGGTTCAGGCGGACGATGGCACGTGGCGCGACATCTCGCGGCACGTGCCCGACATCGGCCCCGAGACCCTGGCCACGCTCGGTCGGTCGCTCGAGGGCGCGGCGCTCGGGATGCTGCCCGTCGTGGACGTGGCGGGCGCCCGGATCGGGGCGCCCATCGCGCGCCCGCGAAACGTCTGGTGCATCGGCCTCAACTACTCCGACCACGCCGCAGAATCGGGCATGCCCGTCCCGAAGGAGCCGATTCTCTTCACCAAGCCCGGCTCCGCCGTGAGCGGCCCCAACGATCCGATCCCCCTGCCTGCGGGCTCGACCCGTCTCGACTGGGAGGCCGAACTGGGCGTCGTCATCGGTACGCCCGGTCTGAACATCGCCGAGGACCGCGCGATGGATCACGTCTTCGGCTACGTTGCTGCGAACGATGTCTCGGAACGCGACTGGCAGTTGGAGCGGGGCGGGCAATGGTCGAAGGGCAAGGGCTATCCCGGGTTCTGTCCCTGCGGTCCGGTCCTGGTCACCCGTGACGAGGTGGCCGATCCGCAGGCCCTCTCGATGGAGCTGTCGGTGAACGGCACGCCGATGCAGCAGGGCAGCACGGCCACCATGATCTTCGGCGTCGCCCATATCGTGTCCTATCTCAGCCGCTTCGTGCTGCTGGAACCGGGCGACCTGATCCTGACCGGCACACCGCCCGGCGTGGGCATGGGCAAGACCCCGCCGCGCTACCTGGCCGAGGGCGATCGCGTCAGCCTGACCGTCGAGGGGCTGGGGCGGCAGGAGAACGTCGTCCGCGCTGTCTGAATTGGGCAGGCGCCGCCCCGAACCGTCTGTCGGCGGGCCTTCCGGCGCCCTCGGGCCGTCGGTGTTGTTTCAAAGCTGCGGCGTCAGTCCTGCGGACTGGAGGGCTTCGAGGCGGGCGTAGGCGCCGTCG
>WVSO01000113.1 GCA_015689745.1 Rhodobacterales bacterium HKCCSP123
CCTCTTCGGCAGCCTGATCCTGCACGAACTTGCCCATTCGCTCGTCGCGCGCCGCGCGGGATGACGAGGGCGCTCCCGAAGAGGGGGCTCTGCCCCCGTCGCATCCGCGACTCCCCCGGGATACTTGTGAAACGGAGAAGCCCCGTTAGGGACGCTCGAATGCCGGGGGTCGTCTCCCGATCCCTCGCGTCTCCGTTTCACGACCGTCCCCGCCCATTGCCCGACAGGCGGCCTTGCCGCCGAAAGGGGGGCTCGCGAACCCACCACATGCCCCGAGGGCGCCGGACAAGGCGCCTCGCACGACACACGCGGCCAGCGCAGCAAGGAGTGGCCCCGCAGGGGCCCGACGCGCTGCGCCGCCGGGTCGGAGCCGAAGGCTTCGAAACACCCGGCGGAGCGGGCGCTGCGATCAACGCAGGGGTTGCGGCTCGGCCGGTTCGCGGGGCTGCACCAGCGCAAGGCCCGCGAGCATCAGGACCAGCGCGGCCCAGACCCAGGGGGAGTAGGTCTCGCCCAGGATGAGCCTGGCCCAGAGGATGCCGAAGCCCGTCACGAGATAGGAGACCTGCGCGGCGAAGACTGAGCCCGCGCGCGTCACCAGCCAGACATAGAGCGTGTAGGCCATGACATGCGCCAGGGACGAGCCGAGGATGGCGAGGTCCGGCGCCCCCCAGGGCGGCAGGGGCGAGATGAACTGCCCCGTCATCGCCGTGAGCGGCGCGGCGAGGATCGTGCCGACGACCGAGGCGCCGAGCAGGACCTGCACGGCATCCAGCCCCTCGGTTCCGTAGCGGGCGACGAAATTGCCCTCGACCGCGTAGAAGGTCGGCGCGATCAGCGCCATGGGGATCCACCAGACCATCGCGCGGTCGGGCAGGCTGGCCTGCGGAAGCACGATCAGCAGGATCGCCGAAAGGCCCAGAAGGAGCCCCGCGAGGCGCCGGATCGAGAAGCGGTCCATGCCCAGCGCAAGCGCGATGGGAAAGGCGATCATCGGGATGAGCGAGAGGACGATCGACAGGATGCCCGAGGGCAGGTGGATCGCGGCGGTGTAACTCGCCGAGTTGGGCAGGAGCGTGCCGATCAGCGCGATGATCGTGCAGAAGGCGATGTGGCGCGCCTCGCGGGGCAAGGGGCGGCCGCGCGCGGCGTTCAGCGCGGCGAGGACCCCCGCGCCGAGGGCGAATTGCCAGAAGATGATGCCGAAATGGCGGTAGCCCTCGGAGACGGCGATCTTGGCGAAGGGCTGGGTGATGCCCCAGCAGGCGCCGCAGAAGACCAGGATGGCGACATAGCCCGCCCAGTCACGCCGCATCCGCGGGGCCTTCGGGCAGGAGCGCACCGCCGGTGCGGACCGGGCGCACCAGCGTCGCGGCGCCCGTGCGGTCGTCTGTCTCGACGTAAAGCCCCGAGAGGGTGGCCGGGCCGTTCGCGGGGGTGAAGCGGTCCTTCGGCATGCCGGTCACGAAGCGGCGCATGGGCTCGGATTTCTCCATGCCGATGACGGAGTGGTAGTCGCCGCACATGCCCGCGTCGGACTGGTAGGCGGTGCCGCCGGGCAGGATCATCGCATCCGCCGTGGGCACATGGGTGTGGGTGCCCACGACGATCGAGGCGCGGCCGTCGCAGAAATGGCCGGTGGCCATCTTTTCCGAGGTCGCCTCGGCGTGGATATCGACGAGCGCGGCCTGCACCGTGCCGCCGCGGGGGTATTTCCTGAGCGTCGCGTCCAGCGCCGAGAACGGGTCGTCGAAGGGGCGCTTCATGAAGACCTGGCCCAGCGCCTGCGTCACCAGCACCTGCCGGCCCTGCGTCGCCTTGAAGACGCGCGCGCCCGCGCCCGGTGCGTCCTTGGCGAAGTTCAGCGGCCGCAGGATGCGCGGCTCCTGCCCGATGAACTGCAGCATCTCGCGCTGGTCGAAGGCATGATCGCCCAGCGTGATGCAATCGGCGCCCGCCTCGAGGATCGCTTGGGCATGGGCCGCCGAGAGCCCCGCGCCCGCGGTCGCGTTCTCGGCGTTCACCACGACGAAGTCGAGGCGCCATTGCTCGCGGAGTTTCGGCAGGCGGTCGGTGATCGCGGCGCGGCCGGCGCGGCCCATCACGTCGCCCAGGAAAAGGATACGCATGGGCTTGGATTAGGTCGCGCATGCGCGCGGGGCAAGGTGGAAATCGGTCAGGACCGGCGGAGGACGCCCGCCTCGGTCACGATGGCGTCGAGGGCGATGTCCGTCGGCTCCACCGGCAGGGGGGGCAGCTCCTGGGCTGCAAAGGCGAAGCCTATGGCTCGGGTGGGGGCCTGCGCCGCAAGCCGCGCGAGCGTGCGGTCGTAGAAGCCGCCGCCGTAGCCCAGCCGGTTGCAGGCGGCGTCGAACCCCACCAGCGGCACGATCAGCGTGTCGGGCGTGAGCCAGTCGCCGCTCTCGGGGATCATCGCGCCGAAGGGGCCTTCGGTCAGGGCGCAGCCGGGCGTCCATTCGCGGAAGTCGAGGGGCTGGCCCTTGCCCGCGATGACCGGCACGGCGAGGCGCGCGCCCTGTCCGTGCAGCGCGGTCATGGCGGCGAGCGGGTCGAGCTCGGTCCGGATCGGCATGTAGCCCGTCACGATACGGCCCCGCGGGGGGCCGATCTCGGCCAGGAGATGCGCCGTGGCGGCGGCGACCGCCCCGGTGTCGGCGCGCGCGGCGAAGGCCGCCTTTCGGGCGGCATAGGCGGTCTGGCGGAGGGCGGCCTTGACGTCGGACATGGGGCGGACTGAATAGGGCCTGGGCCCGCGGCGCAAGGCCGGGCGCGACGGGACAGGGGCAAGGGGCGACAGGATGCTGACACTCGACCATATCGCGATTTCCGCGGAACGGCTGGCCGAGGGGGCCGAGACGGTGGAGCGCGCGCTTGGCCTGCCCTTGCAGCCGGGCGGGCAACATGCGGCGATGGGCACGCATAACCGGCTGATGGGGCTGGGGGCGGAGTACCTGGAGGTGATCTCGGTGGACCCCGAGGGCACCGCGCCCGCGCAGCCGCGGTGGTTCGATCTGGACAATTTCAGCGGTGCGACGCGGGCGACGACATGGATCTGCCGCTGCGACGACCTCGAGGCGGCGCTTGCGGCGGCACCGGAGGGCACGGGCGTGCCCTGGTCGCTGGCGCGGGGCGATCTGCGCTGGCGCATGGCCGTGCCGCGCGACGGGAAACTGCCCTTCGGCGGGCTTTTCCCCGCGCTGATCGAGTGGGACGGCGCGGCCCACCCTGCCCCGCGGCTGACGGAGGTGGGCGCGCGGCTGGCGGGGTTGCGCCTGGTCTCGCCCGAGGCGGAGGCGCTCCGCGCCGCCCTGTCGGGGCTGATCGACGATCCGCGGGTGGAGGTGGTCGACGGCCCCGCCCCCCGGATGGAGGCGCGCATCGCCACGCCCGGGGGCGAGGTGGTGCTGTGATCCGCGCGGCCCTGTCCGGGGACGCGGACGCGATCTGCGCGATCTGGAACCGGGTGATCCGCGAGACGACGCAGACCTTCACCACCGCCGAGAAGGAGCCCGAGGTGCTGGCCGCGCAGATGGCCGACCAGCCCTATCTCGTCGCCGATGACGGCGGGGTGCTGGGCTTTGTCACCTATTTCCAGTTCCGGGGCGGCCCGGGCTATGCGTTCACCGCCGAGCATTCCGTCCATGTCGCCGAGGGCGCGCGGGGCCGCGGCATCGGGCGGGCGCTGATGGCGGCGGCCGAGGATCACGCACGATCTGCGCGGATGCATTCGATGATCGCGGGCGTGGCCGGCGAGAACGCGGGCGGGGCCGCCTTTCATGCCGCCTTGGGCTACCGGCAGATCGCGCGCCTGCCGGAGGTGGGATGGAAGTTCGGACGCTGGCACGACCTTGTGCTGATGCAGAAAATGCTCTGATCCGGGCGGGTTTCCCCTGACATTCCCGGGGCTTTTCCGATAGGCTCCGGCCCCATGTCGCTCTGGACCCGCATCACCGAGGCCCTGTCCGCGCTCGCCAAGGGCGAGGGGCTGTCGGCGGTCTTCGACCGGCTCCGCGCCCCGCCCGAACGCTCGGTCGCCTTCACCATCGCGGTGATCGCGCTGTCGGCCAAGATGGCCAAGGCCGATGGCCTTGTCACGCGGGACGAGGTGACGGCCTTCCGGCAGATCTTCCACATCCCCCCCGAGGAGGAACGCGCGGCGGCGCGCGTCTTCAACCTGGCGCGCGAGGACGTGGCGGGGTTCGAGGACTACGCGCGCCGGATCGCGCGGATGTTCCGCGCCGGGGACAAGCCCTGCGGGGCGGACAGCGTGCTCTGCGACCTGATGGAGGGGCTCTTTCACATCGCCACGGCAGATGGCGAATACCACCCCGCCGAGGATGCGTTCCTCGCCCGCGTGGCCGAGATCTTCGGCATGGGCGAGGTGGGCTTCCGTCGCATCCGCGCGCGCTGGGTCGAGGGGGCCGCGCCCGACCCCTGGACGGTGCTGGGCGTCGCGCCCGATGCGCCGATCGAGGAGATCCGCGCGGCCTGGCGGGCCGAGGTGCGCGCGACCCATCCCGACCGGATGCTGGCGCGCGGCGTGCCGGAAGAGGCGGTGAAGCTGGCCGAGCACCGGCTGATCGCGGTCAACCGGGCCTGGGAGGAGATCTCGGCCCGCGCAGCGGAACGGGCCTGAGGACATGGCCGGGACGCGGCTCAGGATCGCGACCTACAACGTGGAGTGGTTCAACGCGCTGTTCGACGATGACGGCCGGTTGCTGTCCGACAACCGGTGGTCGGCACGCCAGAACGTGACGCGGCGCCAGCAGGTCGAGGCGCTGACGACCGTCTTCCGCGCGATGGACGCGGATGCGGTGATGGTGGTCGAGGCGCCCGACATCTCGCGGCACCGCAACGGGGCCGTTGCGCTGGCGAATTTCGCGCATGCCGCGGGCATCCGGGCGCGCGAGGTCTGTTTCGGCTTCGCCAACGACACCCAGCAGGAGCTGATGCTGCTGTATGATCCCGACGTGATCACCGCGCGGCACGACCCGGTCGAGCTGGGCGCGCCGCGGTTCGACGGGCAATACCGGATCGACCTCGATGTCGATGCGACCGAGGACGTGGTCGAGTTCTCGAAGCCGCCGCTCGAGATGCGGCTGGACACGCCGCTGGGGCCCCTGCGGATGATCGGCGTGCATGTGAAATCCAAGGCACCCCATGGCGCGCGCGACCCCGATCACGCGATGAAGATCGCGATCACGAACCGGCGCAAGCAGCTGGCGCAATGCATCTGGCTGCGCCGCCGGATCGAGGCGCACCTGGGCGAGGGCGCGCCGCTGATCGTGCTGGGCGACCTGAACGACGGCCCGGGCCTCGACGTCTACGAGGAACTCTTCGGGCGCTCGGGCGTCGAGATCGTGATGGGCTGGGGCGATGGCGACGGCGCGCTGATGTTCGACCCCCATGCCGCCAAGGCGCTGGAGCGGCGGATCGTGGCCGCGCCCACCACGGCGCGGTTCTACATCGCGAGCGAGGGGCGGTATCTCTCGGCGCTTCTGGATTACATCTTCGTCTCGCCCGACCTGCGCGACGCCGCGCGGCGCTGGCGGGTCTGGCACCCGTTCGAGGACCCCGGCTGCTGGGAGGACGAGGCGCTCCGGGACGCGCTCCTGATGGCGTCGGATCATTTCCCGGTGACCCTGGACCTGCAGCCGAAGGGGTGAAACGGACGGCCCGCGCACCTATGTCGGAGGGCGGGGACATGGAGGACGAGAGCCATGAGACACGTGATCCTGACGGCACTGATGCTGACCCTTGCCGCACCCGCGGCCGCCCAGGAGGAAGAAGGGTCGGTCCGCGACGGGCTGGACCTGCTGGGAGAGGGCATGAGCCAGATCCTCGAAGGCCTGATGGAAGACATGCGCCCCATGCTGGAAGAGGCGCGGCCCTTCTTCGAGGAGGAGATCCTGCCGCTGCTCGACCGGATGGGCGAGCTGGTCGATGACCTGAGCTATTACGAGCTGCCCGAGCGGCTGCCCAATGGCGACATCCTCATCCGCCGCAGCCCCGACGCGCCGCCCTTCGAGGCCGCGCCGGAGGCCGGGGTCGGCGAGGAGGGCGAGGTGGAGCTCTGAGAGCGGGCGCGGATTTCGGTGCGAAATCCGATGGAGGGGGGCGCGCCGCTGACGCGGCGCGGTTGCGAATTTTCGTACGAAAATTCGGGGGGGCTCTGCCCCCCACGGCCTTCGGCCTTCCCCCCGGGATATTTCCGAAACGGAGAAGATAAGGGGGCCGCATCGGGTTGAGGGGAGCGGCGTGGCGGTCCATATCTTCCGGGAACGCGACTTTCAGCCGAGGTTTTCCATGCGCCTGCCCTTTCCCGCCGCCCTGCCCCGCGATGCCGCCGCCGACACCGGGGGGGCGCCGCTGGGCGATCTGCCGGACTGGGACCTGACGGATCTTTACGCGGCCCCCGATGCACCGGAGCTGACCGCCGACCTCGACTGGCTCGAGGAGGAATGCGCGGGCTTCGCCGCCGAGTACGAGGGCAAGCTTGCCGATCTGGACACGGCCGGGATGCTGGCGTGCATCACCCGCTACGAGAAGATCGACGTGGTGGCGGGGCGGATCATGTCCTTCGCGGGGCTGCGCTATTACCAGCACACCACCGACCCCGCGCGGGCCAAGTTCATGTCCGACATGCAGGACAGGATCACCGGCTTCACCACGCCGCTCGTCTTCTTCAGCCTCGAGTTCAACCGCATCCCCGACGACCGCTACGCGTCGGTCTTCGGCGGCGACCCGGCGCTTCAACGCTACAAGCCGGTCTTCGACCGGATGCGGGCGATGAAGCCCTACCAGCTGTCCGACGAGCTGGAGAAGTTCCTGCATGACCAGTCGGTCGTGGGCGCGTCGGCGTGGAACAAGCTCTTCGACGAGACCATCGCGGGGATGAGTTTCGACGTCGATGGCGAGCGCATGGGCATCGAGGCGACGCTGAACCTGCTGACGGAACAGGACCGCGCGCAGCGCGAGGCGGGCGCGCGGGCGCTGGCCGAGGGGTTCGCAGAGAAGCTGCCGCTCTTCGCGCGGGTCCACAACACGCTGGCCAAGGAAAAGGAGATCTCGGACCGCTGGCGCAAGCTGCCCAGCCCGCAGATGGCGCGGCACCTGTCGAACCATGTCGAGCCCGAGGTCGTCGAGGCGCTGCGCAACGCGGTGGTCGCCGCCTATCCGCGCCTCAGCCACCGCTATTACGCGCTGAAGGCGAAATGGCTGGGGCTGGAGACCCTGCAGGTCTGGGACCGCAACGCCCCGCTGCCGATGGAGACCACGAAGGTCTTTGGCTGGGACGAGGCGCGCAAGGTCGTGTCGGAGGCCTATGCCGGGTTCGACCCCAGGATGGCGGAGCTGGCCGAGCCCTTCTTCACCGAGGGCTGGATCGACGCGGGCGTGAAGGAGGGCAAGGCCCCCGGCGCCTTCGCCCACCCCACCGTCGTGGACGTGCACCCCTACGTGATGCTGAACTACCTCGGCAAGCCGCGGGACGTGATGACGCTGGCCCATGAGCTTGGGCATGGCGTGCACCAGCGGCTTGCGGCCGGCCAGGGGGAGTTGCTGTCCTCGACGCCGCTCACGCTGGCGGAGACGGCGAGCGTCTTCGGCGAGATGCTGACCTTCCGCAAACTGTTGTCCGAGGCGAAGGACGACAAGGCGAAGAAGGTCCTGCTGGCCGGCAAGGTCGAGGACATGATCAACACGGTCGTGCGCCAGATCGCCTTCTACGATTTCGAGTGCAAGCTGCACGAGGCGCGCCGCGGGGGCGAGTTGACGCCGGACGACATCAACGCGCTGTGGATGAGCGTGCAGGCCGAAAGCCTCGGACCCGTGTTCGAGTTCATGGACGGCTACGAGACCTTCTGGGCCTACATCCCGCATTTCGTCCACTCGCCCTTCTACGTCTATGCCTATGCGTTCGGCGACGGGTTGGTGAACGCGCTTTACGCCGTCTACGAGGAGGGCGAGCCGGGCTTCCAGGAGAAGTATTTCGAGATGCTCAAGGCGGGCGGCTCGAAGCATCACAAGGAGCTGCTCGCGCCCTTCGGCCTCGACGCATCCGACCCCGCGTTCTGGGACAAGGGCCTGTCGATGATCGAGGGGCTCATCGATGAACTGGAGGCGATGGAGGGGTGAAGATCACCCTTGCGCCGCTCGGGGCCGGTGACCTGGCACGGGTGGCGCATATCCGCCTGGCGCCCGGGCAGGAGGTGTTTGCCGGAACCGTCGAGGAGGCCTTTGCCGAGGCCTTCGAGACCGATCCGGCCCGCTTCGACCTGCACGTGATCGAGGCGGACGGGGTGCCCGTGGGCCTCTTCAAGATCGACCGCGACTACCGGCGGACCATCCCCATCGCCGCGCCGGGCGCGCTGGGGCTGCGCGCCTTCATGATCGACCGGAACCGGCAGGGCGAGGGGATCGCCACGGCCGCGGTGCGCGCGCTCGGCGGCTACCTTGCGCGCCAGTACCCGGCGGCGGAGGCGGTGGACCTGACCGTGAACCACGCGAACGGGGCCGCGCGGGCCTGTTACCTCAAGGGCGGGTTTGCCGACACCGGGCAGGACTGGCTGGAGGGGCGCGCGGGCCCGCAGGACATGTTGCGCATGGACCTGTCCGGCGGGTCGACGTCTCGCCGGCGGGCCTGGCGGATGCGGGCGAAGCGCCTGCTGGTGCGGGTGCGCCAACGGGTGCCGCCGGGGCTGAGGCTGATCCTCGGGCTTCTGCTGATGACGGGCGGTATCTTCGGCTTTCTGCCGGTGCTGGGGTTCTGGATGATCCCTCTTGGCCTGGCGGTGGCGGCGCTTGACATCCTGCCGATCCTGCGCTGGCTGCGCGGGCGGCGGCGCTGAGGCAAGGGCGGCACTGGCACGGCGCGGGGCGCAGGTGCTAGGCTTTGCCCATAATGCTCTCGGTTCTCACCCATCCCGTCTACGCGCGCCTCTTCTCGGCACAGGTCATCGCGCTGATCGGAACGGGGCTCATGACGGTTGCGCTCGGCCTGCTGGCCTATGACCTGGCCGGAGAGGCCGCAGGCGCGGTGCTTGGCACGGCGCTGGCAATCAAGATGGTGGCCTACGTCGGTCTCTCGCCCGTCGCCGCGGCGCTGGCCGAGAGGCTGCCGCGCAAGGCGGTGCTGGTTGGGGCCGACCTGGTCCGGGCGGCGGTGGCGCTCGCCCTGCCCTTCATCGACGCGGTCTGGCAGGTCTATGTCCTGATCTTCGTGCTGCAGGCGGCCTCGGCCAGCTTCACGCCCGCCTTCCAGGCGGTGATCCCCGACGTGTTGCCGGAGGAGGGCGACTATACCCGTGCGCTGTCGCTGTCGCGCCTGGCCTATGATCTCGAGTCGCTCCTGAGCCCGGCGCTCGCCGGGGTGCTTCTGCTGGTGATCAGCTACCACGGCCTTTTCGCAGGCACGGTCGCGGGGTTCATCGGATCGGCGCTGCTGGTCATGGGCACCGCCCTGCCGCCGCGGATGGAGGCACAGGCGCAGCGGCCCTTTCCCGAGCGGCTGACGCGGGGGGCGCGCATCTACCTGGCGACGCCGCGGCTGAGGGGGCTTCTGGCGCTGAACCTTGCGGCGGCGGCGGCGGGCGCCTTCGTGATCGTGAACACGGTCGTGATCGTGCAGGCGGGCTACGGCGCGGGCAGAGTTTGTACCATCCGGAAACGAGGCTCCCGCCGATCGGGATCC
>WVSO01000114.1 GCA_015689745.1 Rhodobacterales bacterium HKCCSP123
GACCTGCCGCCGCCCGACCTGCGCGACCGGCGGGCCGGGGACGGCCTGGCCTGCCCCCTGAACGCAAACGGGCGCCCCGGGGCGCCCGTCCGATCTCGGTGATCCGGCGATCAGAAACCGGCCTTGATCCGCTCGAAGGCTTCGGCCTGGCGCTCGCGCTGCTCGTTCGAGATCGGCAGCTGGGCCAGGACCGGCACGGTTACCGCGCCGAGGCCAGCCGCCTCCATCGCCTCGGCGCCCAGCGCCTGAAGGGCGGCGTCATTGGCCGAGCCGAAGCCGTTTTCAAGCAGCGGGCCGGCCGACACGTCGGCATGCATCGCGTTGACGAAGTCATAGGCCAGGTCTTCCGAGCCTTCGCCCTCGGTCATGTTCACGTAGCCGCAGAGCCAGACCGAGGTCCCCTCGGCGGTGTTGCGCGAGAAGCCGACCGGGAAGCCCTCGTCGGCGAGCGAGACCGGAACCTCGTTCCAGGCCCAGGCGGCCAGAACCTGGCCCGAGGCCATCAGCTGCTGGATCTCGGCGGGGTCGACCCAGTAGGTCAGCAGGTTCTCGTGGATGCCGCGCAGCCATGCGGTCGCCGCCTCGAACTGCTCGTCGGTGGCGTTCGCCCAGTTGGTCACGCCGGTGGCGAGATAGGCCAGCGCATAGGCGTCATCCACGTTGTCGGGGATCGACAACCGGCCGGCATAGGCGGGGTTGTTGAAGATCTCGAGCGTCGAGACATCCTCGGCCGGCACTTCCTCGGCGTTGTAGGCGACGGCGGTCGAACCGTAGTCGGTCGGCAGGAAGTAGAGATCGGCGGAGCCGGCCAGCACGTCCTCGCCCACGAGGTCCGCGTTCAGCGTCTCGTAGGCCGCGATGCGCGACCGGTCCCAGGGCTCGATGATGCCCGATTCCTGCCAGCGCGGCACGGAGCCTGCGCAGATGTGGGTCACGTCCGACCGGAAGCCGGCGAGAAGGCGCTGGAACGCCTCGTCCTCGTCGCCGAAGAAGACGAATTCGGGCTGGCCGCCGTGCTGGTCGATGAAGGGCTGATGGAACGACGGGTCTTCGAAGCCGGAGTAGTCGAACACAAGCAGGTCCTGCGCCGCGGCGAAGGACGGTACGGTCAGCGCGAGGGCCAGGGCGGTGCCGAGGGCCGGGCGATGGGTCATGATGCTGGTTTCCCTGTTGGTGAGTGAGCGTGGAAATCGCCAAGGACCCTAGGGCCCGTATCTGGTGGCTGCAAGGGGGGTCAACGGGGCGTGCGATCCGCGTGGCGGGCGGCGAAGACCGAGCGCGCCAGTTCGCGGGTATAGGCCTCGAGCTCTTCCAGCGCCGCGCCGACCGCCGCGCCATCGCGCGCTTCGGCGGCATCCGCGATGCGGCTGTGCAGGGCCACGATCGCCTCGCGCGAGCGGGCGGTGAAGGTGATCATGTTCATGAGCGGCTGCATCGCCTCGACCGCGCCGGCCAGCTGGTAGGACAGGACGGGGTTGCCCGCCGCATCGACGAGCGCGCGGTGAAAGGCGACGTCCGAGGCACAGAACGCCTCGTCGCTCAGGCCCGGCTGGCCCTGCCGGGTGATCTCGGCCCGCATGGTGGCCAGGTGATCGGGCGCGCGCCGCTCGGCGGCGAGAGGCGCACAGGCGCGCTCCATCGCGAAACGCGCCTCGCAGGCGGTGTCGAAACTGACATCGTTCATCCCCAGAAGCAGGGTCGAGGTGGTGATCTGCTGGGCATGCGCATCGGCATAGCTCAAGCGGTTGACGAAAGCCCCGCCAAAGGCCCCGCGCTGCGTGCGGATCAGCGATTGCGCGGCCAGCCGCTTCAGCGCCTCGCGCACCGTGGGGCGCGAGACCTCGAACTGTTCGGCAAGCTCGGCCTCCGACGGCAGGCGGTCGCCCACGATCAGCTTGCCCGACACGATCGCATCCCGGATCGCGGCGGCGATCTGGGCGGAGAGGTCGGCGGGATTGTTCGGGTCGATTTTCATTTGTCAGGCATTTAAAAGTCTGACATTTGATTGTCCAGCGAAACGAGTCGTCGGGGAGGGCGGCACGCCATGATCGCAGCCCGCATCCGCGCCATGGGCGCGCCCCATTGGCTGGGCCTTTACGGCCTCATCCTGGGCGCTTGGGGCCTGCTTTACGCCATGGCCGTGCCCGCCGATCTGCGCGCGGCTTCCTCGCTCTACGGGATCGAGTTCCTTGCCGCGCTCTGCGTGGCGACGCCTGACGCGGCGGGCTATTTCGGGCTCTTGGCCATGTGGTCGATCATGTCGGCGGCGATGATGGCTCCCACGGCTCTGCCCGCGCTTGCCACCTACGAGGACCTCGGGCAAGCGGGGGCCGAGACGCGGCTTGCGGGTCTTGTCGCCGGATACCTCGCTATCTGGGTCGGCTTTTCCGCCTTCGCCGCCGCCGCGCAGCTGGCGCTGTTCCAGGCGGGGCTTCTGGACCCGTTCGGCACCAGCCTGTCGGCGGTCCTGTCGGCGGCACTTCTGGCGCTGGCGGGCGCGTGGCAGTTCACGCCCCTGAAAGAGGCCTGCCTGTCGAAATGCCGCGCGCCGATGATGTTCTTCCTGCAGCATTTCGACGAAGGCCCGTGGCGCAACGGGTTGCGCCTTGGCGCGGTCTGCATCGGCTGCTGCTGGGCCTTGATGCTGCTCGCCTTCGTGGGGGGCACGATGAACCTGGTGTTCATGGGGATCGCCACGATCCTGATGGCGCTCGAGAAACTGCCCGAGATCGGGCGTTGGCTGACCCGTCCGCTGGGGGCGCTTTTGCTGGCAGCAAGCGCCGTGACCCTCTGGACCGCATTCTGAAACGGGAGACAGACATGGCAAGCGACCGCATCGCGACCCCTTCGCGCATCGACAACCGGGCCGCGAACGCCCCCCGCTCGGGGCATGGGTCCGTGCCCTGGGCGATCAAGGGCGAGCTGATCCTGAACTGCAACTGCACGGTCTTCTGCCCCTGCGTCGTCTCGCTCGGCCTGCACCCGCCGACCGAGGGGCATTGCCAGACCTGGGGCGGCGTGCGCATCGACAACGGGCATTACGGCGACACGGACCTCTCGGGCCTCAACATCGGCCTGTTGATCGAGATCCCCGGCATGATGAGCCGCGGCAACTGGAAGGTCGCGCTTTTCATCGACGAACGCGCCAGCGACGCGGCCTATAACGCGCTGGTCGACATCTTCTCGGGCAAGGCCAAGGGCACAACCGGCCTGTTCCAGGTCCTTGTCGGCGAAGTGATCGGGGTGGAGCGTCAGCCCGTCAGCTACGAGACCGACGGCAAGACGCGCCACATCACCGTGGGCCGCAAGATCGAGGGCGTGGTCTTTCCCGTGGGCGGCAAGGACCCCGATGAGGATATCGTGATCCGCAACACGAAATACTGGATGGGGCCGGACATCACGGTCGCCACCGCGTCGAAGGGCCGCGTGCGCGCCTATGGCCGGGTCTGGGATTTCGGCGGGCGCTCGGCCGAGATCTGCCAGATCGACTGGTCCGGGCCGGGCAAGGGGTAAGGCGCGTGATCACGCCGGCCTATTGTCAGACGATGGCGCGTTACAACGCGTGGCAGAACCAGTCGCTCTACCATGCGGCGGCCGGCCTGTCCGAGGCTGCGCGCGAGGAAGACCGGGGCGCCTTCTTCGGCTCGATCCGGGCGACGCTCAGCCACCTGATGTGGGGCGACCTGATGTGGATGGCGCGCTTCGACGGCGGCGAGGGGCCGGGGGGCAGCATCGCCGACTCGCCCGGCCGCTACGACTGGCCGACGCTCTGGGCCGAGCGGCCCAGGCTCGACGCGCGCATCGCGGGCTGGTCCTGGATGGTGACGGAGGAGGAGCTTGGCGGCGATCTGACCTGGTATTCCTTCGCCATGGGCCGCGAGATGAGCAAACCCTACGGGCTCTGCGTCGTGCATCTCTTCAACCACCAGACGCATCACCGCGGCCAGGTCCACGCCATGCTGACCGCGGCAGGGGCAAGGCCCGACGACACCGATCTTCCCTTCATGCCGGACGAGGTTCCCGAATGGCGCTGATCTCCCCCTCCCGCCGCCTGCGCCGCACGCCCTTTTCCGAGGGGGTCGAGGCCGCGGGCGTCTCCGCCTACACGGTTTACAACCACATGCTTTTGCCGACCGTCTTCGCCTCGGTCGAAGAGGATTACCGGCATCTCAAATCCGCAGTGCAGGTCTGGGATGTCGCCTGCGAGCGGCAGGTCGAGGTGCGGGGGCCGGATGCCGCCAAGCTGGTCCAGATGCTGAGCCCCCGCGACCTGCGCGGCATGTTGCCGGGGCAATGCTACTACCTGCCGATGGTGGACGAGACGGGCGGCATGCTGAACGATCCGGTGGCCGTGAAACTCGCCGAGGATCGCTGGTGGATCTCCATCGCCGACAGCGACCTCTTGCTCTGGGTCAAGGGCATCGCCCATGGCTACCGGCTGGACGTGCTGATCGACGAACCGGACGTGTCGCCGCTGGCGGTGCAGGGGCCGAAATCGGACGAGCTGATGGCCCGGGTCTTCGGCGACGGGGTGCGCGACCTGCGCTTCTTCCGCTTCGGCTTTTTCGACTTTCAGGGGCGCTCGATGGTCGTCGCGCGCTCGGGCTATTCCAAGCAGGGCGGCTTCGAGATCTATGTCGAGGGCGCCGACATCGGCATGCCGCTCTGGCACGCGCTGATGGAGGCGGGGCGCGACCTGGACGTGCGGGCGGGCTGCCCGAACGGGATCGAGCGGGTCGAGGGCGGGCTCTTGAGCTACGGCAACGACATGACGCGCGACAACACCCCGCACGAGGCGGGGCTGGGCCGGTTCTGCAACACCGCCACCGCGATCGGCTGCATTGGGCGCGATGCGCTGCTAAGGGTGGCAAAGGAGGGGCCTGTCAAACAGGTCCGCGCGATCGAGATCGGCTCGACCAGCCTGCCGCGCTGCGACCGGCCCTGGCCGTTGATGGCGGGGGCAAAGCAGGTGGGGCAGGTGACCTCGGCGGCGCAATCGCCCGATTTCGGCTGCGGCGTGGCGATCGGCATGGTGCGCATGACCCATTGGGACGAGGGCACCGAGCTGATCGTCGAGACCCAGGACAGCGCCTATCCGGCGCGCGTGCGAGAGACGTTCTGGATTTGAAACCAAGAGATTGCGGCGCGTTCTTCATGTGTCGCGCGAAGAGAGGGGACCCGAGATGACGTTCCGTGCATTGGTGGTGGAGAAGGAAGACCAGGGGCCGACCTCGGCCTCGGTGATGGTGCTGGAGGATGACCGGCTGCCCGCGGGCGACGTGACGGTCGCGGTCGAGTATTCGACGGTGAACTACAAGGACGGGCTGTGCATCGGGCCGGGCGGTGGGCTGGTGCGGAGCTACCCGCATGTGCCCGGCATCGACTTTGCCGGCACGGTCGAGGCCTCGGACGATCCGCGTTATGCGCCCGGCGACAAGGTCGTGCTGACCGGCTGGCGCGTGGGCGAGGTGCATTGGGGCGGCTATGCCGAGAAGGCCCGCGTCAAGGCCGACTGGCTGGTGCCGCTGCCCGAGGGGCTGACGACGCGGTCCGCCATGGCCGTGGGCACGGCGGGCTTCACCGCGATGCTGGCGGTGATGGCACTGGAGGATCACGGGCTGAAGCCCGGCGCGGGCGAGGTTCTGGTGACGGGCGCCGCGGGCGGCGTGGGGTCGGTCGCCACGGCGATCCTTGCACATCTCGGCTACGAGGTGGCCGCCGTCACCGGCCGGCCCGAGCAGGAGGATTACCTGAAGGGTCTGGGGGCCAAGCGGATCGTTCCGCGCGAGGACCTGGCCGAGACCGTGAAGCGCCCGCTCGAGGCCGAGACCTGGGCGGGCTGCGTCGATGCCGTGGGCGGCGCGATGCTGGCGCGCGTGCTGGGGCAGATGAAATATGGTGCCTCGGTCGCCGCAGTGGGTCTTGCCGGGGGCGCGGGCCTGCCCGCGACCGTGATTCCCTTCCTGTTGCGCGGGGTGAACCTGTTGGGCATCGACAGCGTGATGCAGCCCTACGAGAACCGTCTTCGCGCCTGGGAGCGGATCGCGCGCGACCTGCCGATGGAGAAGCTCGAGGCGATGATCCAACCCGCCACGCTGGCCGATCTGCCGGAGCTGGGGGGGGCGATCCTGAAGGGCGGCGTGCGGGGGCGCGTCGTGGTGGACGTGCGCGCCTGACGCGGCCTCCGGACAGCGCCGATTTTTGAAAAAATCGGCGGGATGGGGGCGCGCCGCTGGCGCGGCGCGGGGCCCCTTGGCGGCGGTGGGGCGATACCCTGCCGTCCCGCTTTGCCTTTCCGTCCCTACATGCGTATTTGGGGAAAGGTGAAGCTGGGGACGGCAGGACGATGGCGAAGAAGCCGAGCGGGACGAACACGAGCGGGCGCGGGCAGCGCGAGCTGCGCACGAAGGTGAAGACCGCCCGCGGGCGCAAGCTCTCCTCGACGCGCTGGCTCGAGCGGCAGCTGAACGATCCGTATGTCCAGCGTGCGAAGCGCGAGGGCTACCGGGGGCGCGCGGCTTTCAAGATCATGGAGCTTGACGACAAGTACCGTTTCCTCGTGCCGGGGGCGCGGGTGGTCGACCTTGGCTGCGCGCCGGGGGGCTGGTGCCAGGTGGCCGTGCCGCGGGTCAACGCGCTTGGCGAGAAATCGGGCAAGGCCGTGGGCCGGATCATCGGCGTGGACCTGCAGGAGGTCGAGCCGATCGCGGGGGTCGAGCTGCACGTGCTGGATTTCATGGAGGACGGCGCCGACGACAAGGTCAAGGCCTGGCTCGGGGGCCGCGCGGACGTGGTCATGAGCGACATGGCGGCGGCCTCGTCCGGGCACAAGCAGACCGACCACCTGCGCATCGTCGCGCTCTGCGAGGCGGCCGCCGAGCTGGCCTTCGACGTGCTGGAGCCGGGCGGCACCTTCGTCGCAAAGGTGCTGGCGGGCGGCGCCGAGGGGTCGCTCCAGACGCTTCTCAAGCAGCGCTTCGACAAGGTGGCGAACGTGAAACCGCCCGCGAGCCGGTCGGACAGTTCCGAGAAATTCGTCATTGCGACAGGGTTTCGCGGCTGACCCCATATTTCGGGCTTTCCTTCGGGGGCGACCCATGGGATAGGGCACGCGCAACGCAATCCCCGATCCGAGGAGATCCCGATGGAGATTCGCGAGGCGCTGACCTTCGATGACGTTCTGCTGGTTCCCGGTGCAAGCTCCGTCTTGCCCTCCGATGCGGATACCCGCACCCGCGTGACAAAGGCGATCACGCTCAACATTCCCCTGCTCAGTTCCGCGATGGACACGGTGACCGAGGCGCGCATGGCCATCGCCATGGCGCAGGCGGGCGGCATGGGCGTGATCCACCGCAACCTGAGCGTCGAGGAACAGGCCCGCGAGGTCCGCCGCGTGAAGCGCTTCGAGAGCGGGATCGTCTACAACCCGATCACGCTCACGCCCGACCAGACGCTCGCCGATGCGCGCGCGCTGATGGATCGCTACGGCTTCACCGGGTTCCCGGTGGTCGACGACCAGCGCCGGGTGCTGGGCATCGTCACCAACCGCGACATGCGCTTCGCGCAGGCCGACGACACGCCGGTGCGGGTGATGATGACGGCCGAGAACCTCGCCGTCCTGCGCGAGCCGGCCGACCGGGCCGAGGCGATTAGCCTGATGAAGGCGCGGCGGATCGAGAAACTCCTGGTGACGGATGCCTCCGGCAAGCTCACGGGTCTCCTGACGCTGAAGGATACCGAGCGCGCGGTCCTGAACCCCAACGCCTGCAAGGACGATCTGGGACGGTTGCGCGTGGCGGCGGCCACCACGGTGGGCGACGCGGGCTTCGAGCGGTCCGAGGCGCTGATCGACGCGGGCTGCGACCTGATCGTGATCGACACCGCGCACGGCCATTCCGAGGGCGTGGCCCGGGCGGTCGAGCGCGTGAAGAAGCTGTCGAACGAGGTGCAGGTCGTCGCCGGCAACGTGGCGACCGCCGAGGCGACGCGCGCACTGATCGGGGCGGGGGCGGATGCGATCAAGGTGGGCATCGGTCCGGGCTCGATCTGCACGACGCGGGTGGTGGCGGGCGTGGGCGTGCCGCAGCTGACGGCGATCATGGATTGCGCCGCGGCCGCGGCCGACACCGGCACGCCGGTGATCGCGGATGGCGGCATCAAGCTGTCGGGCGATTTCGCCAAGGCGATCGCGGCGGGCGCGCATTGCGCCATGGTGGGCAGCATGATCGCGGGCACCGACGAGGCGCCGGGCGAGGTGATCCTCTACCAGGGCCGCAGCTTCAAGAGCTACCGCGGCATGGGCAGCCTCGGCGCCATGGCGCGCGGCTCGGCTGACCGCTATTTCCAGAAGGATGCCGCCAGCGACAAGCTGGTGCCCGAGGGGATCGAGGGTCAGGTGCCCTACAAGGGGCCGGCCGGCACGGTGATCCACCAGCTGATCGGCGGCCTGCGGGCGGCGATGGGCTACACCGGCTGCGCCACGATCGAGGAGATGCGCTCGAACTGCAGCTTCGTGCGGATCACCGGCGCGGGCCTGAAGGAAAGCCATGTCCATGACGTGCAGATCACGCGCGAAAGCCCGAATTACCGCATGGGATGAATGGTTTGCGGCGTGATCTTGAGGCAATGCATTGACGCCCGCGGCCCGCGTCGCGGCGGCCATCGGCGTGCTGGAGGCCTGGGCCGGGGGACAGCCCGCGGAACAGGCCTTGACGAACTGGGCCCGCGGCGCGCGCTACGCCGGGTCCGGCGACAGGGCTGCGGTCCGTGACCACGTCTACGACGTGCTGCGTCGGCGCGGCACCTGCGCGGCGCTCGGCGGTGGCGAGACGGGCCGGGCGCTGATGATCGGCCTCATGCGGCTGCAGGGTGTGGACCCTGTGTCGCTGTTCACCGGAGAGGGCCATGCGCCCGCCGCGCTGTCGGCGGAGGAGGCCGGCCTGTCCGCGCCGATGCCCCATTCCGAGATCGACGTGCCGGAGTGGATGCGGCCTGCGTTCGCGCGCCGGGCCGGGGCACGGCAGGACGAGCTTCTCGAGGCGATGCAGCGGCGCGCTCCGCTCTGGCTCAGGGTCAATACGCGCCGGGCCACGCGCGACGGGGCCATCGCGCGGCTGGCCGACGAGGGTGTCGTGGCACGGGCGGACCCGCGGGGGGGCAGGGCGCTCGAGGTCACGTCCGGGGCGCGCCGGGTCAAATCCTGCGCCGCCTACCGCGAGGGCTGGGTCGAGGTGCAGGACCTCTCGGCGCAGCGCGCGGTCGAGGCGGTGGACTGGCCCGGGGGGCGCATCCTCGACTACTGCGCGGGCGGCGGCGGCAAGGCCCTCGCCATCGCGGCGCTGAGCGACGCCGACCTGTTCGCCCACGACGCGAGCCCCGCGCGGCGCACCGTTGCGTTCATCGTCG
>WVSO01000115.1 GCA_015689745.1 Rhodobacterales bacterium HKCCSP123
GTCGGCGGCGCGCAGCACGGCCTCGGCCATCTGCGCCAGCGGCATCATCTCGGTCATGGCCGCCATGTGCAGCGCGCCGCCCGCCGGGTCAAGCGCGCCGCCCCGTCACCGCGTCAGAGCGCCTTGACCGCCTCGAGCACGGCCTCGACATGGCCCGGCACCTTCACCTTGCGCCATTCCGCGCGCAGCACGCCCGCGCCGTCGATCAGGAAGGTCGACCGCTCGATGCCCATGTAGGTCTTGCCGTACATGGATTTCTCGGCCCACACGCCGTAGCGCTCGCAGACATCGCTCTCCTCGTCCGAGGCGAGGATGACGCCCAGCCCGTGCTTGGCGATGAACTTGTCATGCTTGGCCACGCTGTCCTTGGACACGCCGATCACCACGGCGCCCGCAGCGGCGAAGGCATCGGCCATCTCGGTGAAGCCCTGCGCCTGCTTTGTGCAGCCCGAGGTGTCGTCCTTGGGATAGAAGTAGAGCACCACGGCCTTGGGTTTCTGGGCGGACAGGCTTATCTCGCCACCGCCGTCGCGGGGCAGGGTGAAATCCGGGGCGGGCGCGCCGATCTCGGTCATCTGGGCCTCTTGTCTTGCAGGTTGGCGCCGGGGGGGCGGCCCGGCAGATGAATTGCAAGCTAGGGGCTTTGCGACGAATATAAAGGGCAGGGGTGCAGGCAATGGGATGGCGCAAACGGCGCGACCGATGAGCAGCGAGACGCAAGACACCGACGGCGCCAACCGGCGGCCGCGCCGGCGCCGGCCGTTCGTCGCCGCGCTCGTGCTGGTCGCGGCCCTGCCCATGATGCTGGCGGTCGGGGTCTGGCTGCGGCTGGGGACGGGGCCCGTGACGCTGCCCGAGGCGATTTCGGGACGGATCGAGGCGCGGATCGATTCCGCGATGGCCGCCAACACCATAACCATCGGCGAGATCGACCTTGTCCGTCCTCCCGAGGGCGCGCGCGGCCTCGACCTGATCCTGCAGGACGTGCGGCTGACCGATCCCGACGGCGGCCTGCGCGCGGGCTTGCCCAGGCTGACGGTGGGGCTCTCGACGGAGGCGCTGTTGCGCGGGCAGGTCCATCCGGTGCGCGTCGATCTTGCCGGGGCCGGCCTCAGGCTGGCGCGGGACGCCGAGGGACGGATCGACCTGGCGCTGACCACGGGCGCGACGGCGAGCGAGCTGAGCCTCGCCGACACGCTTGCCCGGTTCGACGCCATGCTCGCATCGCCGGCCTTCGCGGAACTGGAGACGATCGCGGGCACCGGTCTCGAGCTGCTGATGGCGGACGAGATGACCGACCAGGTCATGCGTGCGCGCGAGGCGCGCTTCGAGCTGCACCGCAAGGACGGGGTGCTGAGCCTGTCGGTGGGCGGCGCGCTCGAGGGCAGCCGCGACGCGACCCTCGACATCGCGATGACGCGCGATGCGGCGAGCGGGACCACCACCCTCGGGATCCGGTTCGAGGGGCTGGCCGCGCGCGACGTCGCCACCATCGGGCCGGCGCTTGCCTGGGTCGATCTGATGCGCGCACCGATCTCGGGGTTCATCGGCGGCGCGCTGTTGCAGGATGGGTCGCTGGGCGATCTGCGCATGGAGCTGGACATCGGTCCGGGGCGGGTCGCGATGGCGACCGAGGGCACGCCGCTGAGCTTCGATGCCATCTCGACCGCCCTGCGTTACGACGCGGCATCGGGGCGCATCGGCGTCGACCGGTTCGACCTTTCGGCGACCGAACTGGGATTTGCCGCAAGCGGACATGCCGACGTGTCGGAGGACGGAAATCGCCTGACGGCGCAGCTTCGCATGTCCGGGATCACCGTCGCGCCCGCGGATCTCTACCCGGCACCGCTGGCGCTCGACGGGGCCGTGCTGGACCTGCGCCTGACGCTTGGGCCCGAGCCCGTGATCGAGATCGGCCAGGCCGTGATCCACGATGAGGGGCTCGAGCTCCGGGCACGCGGACGCATCGCGGCGCGGACCGAGGGGCTGGAGCTTTCCATCGACGCCCATCTGCCCGAGGCCGAGACGGGGACGGTCCTTGGATACTGGCCCGAGTCGGCCCTGTCGGGCACGCGCGCCTGGCTGGCCGGGAACGTCATCGGCGGCCGGCTTCGCGGCGTCGATTTCGCGTTGCGGCAGGCGGCGGGCGAGGCGCCTGAACATGCGTTGAGCCTCGATTTCGACGGGGTCGCGCTGCGCGCGCTCCGGAGCCTGCCACCGATCGAGGCGGCGGCAGGCTATGTCAGTCTCGTGGGGCCGCGCCTGATCCTGCGGGTCGACGAGGGGCAGATCACGGCGCCGGACGGCGGCGCGGTGGCGCTCGACGGGTCCGTGATGACGGTGCCCGACACGCGGACCCCCGGCCCGGCGGCACGGATCGACCTTGCCGTGAGCGGGGACCTGCCCGATGTGCTGCGGCTGCTCCGGGAACCGCCCGTGCGGCTCTTCGAAGGCGGGGCGATGACGGCCGATCGACTTGGCCAAGGCCGCGCCGAGCTTGCCGCGGCCATCGACACCCGCCTGATCCGGCAGGAGGGGATGGACGGCACGTCCTTTCGGGTCACGGGGCAGGTCACCCGTTATGTCTCGGATGGCCTCATCCCCGGGCGGACCCTGGAGGCCGAGACGCTTGGCCTCGAGGTGGAGCCGGACGTCGTCCGGGTCACCGGGCAGGCGCGGCTCGACGGCGTGCCCTTCTCCGGCACGTTCAGCCGCCCGATCGGCGCGGCGGCGACCGGCACCTCGCGGATCGATGCCCGCGCGCGCGTGACGCGGGATCGGCTGGCCACGCTGGGCGTGGGCCTGCCGCCCTGGATGATGGGCGGCGAGACGGAGATGACGCTGTCGCTCGCGCTGGCCGATGGCGAGGCGCCCCTGCTGCGGCTCTCCTCGGATCTTGCGGGGGCGAGCCTGTCGGTGCCGCAACTGGGATGGGGGCTCGCCTCTGCCTCGACGGGGCGCCTGGAGGCCGAGGTCCGGCTGGGCAGCGCGCCCGAACTCACGGATCTCCGGATCGAGGCCGGCGGCCTTTCGTTGGTCGGAAGGGCCAGCCTGCGCGGCGATGGCAGGTTCGAGCGGCTGGACGTGTCGCAGCTGCGCATCGGCGGCTGGCTCGACGTGACCGGCGCCCTCGTGGACCGCGGGGCAGGCCGGGTGCCGGAGCTGCGCGTCTCGGGCGGCACGATCGACCTGCGCGGTGCGCCGCAGGGGCGGGGCCAGGGCGGCTCCGGCTCGGGCGGTGGTCCGATATCGGCCACGCTCGACCGGCTCCAGATCACGCAGGGGATCGCGCTGACGGGCCTCGTGGCCGAGCTGACGAGCGAGGGCGGGCTCTCGGGCCAGTTCCGCGGACGGGTCAACGGCGAGACGCCCGTCATGGGCACGCTGGTGGCGGCCGAGGCCGGCCCCGCGGTGCGCATCCGCGCCGAGGACGGGGGCGCCGTGTTGCGCGCGACCGGTATCTTCCGCTCCGCCTATGGCGGCGAGATGGAGCTGATCCTGCGCGCGACCGGTGCCGAAGGGACCTATGACGGCACGCTCACCATCGATGGCCCGCGCCTGCGCGACGCGCCGGCGATGGCGGAGCTTCTCAATCTCGTGTCGGTCGTGGGGCTGATCGAACAACTGGGCGGCGAGGGCATCAACCTCGGCGATGTCGAGGCGAGTTTCCGCCTGACGCCGACCGAGGTGATCGTGAGCGAGGGCGTGGCGGTCGGGCCGTCGCTCGGCCTGTCGATGGATGGCCGCTACATCCTTGGGGCGCAGCAACTGGACATGGCCGGCGTGATCTCGCCGCTGAACGCGGTGAACGGGCTTTTCGGGGCGATCTTCTCGCCCCGGCGCGAAGGGCTCTTCGGCTTCGCCTACCGCTTGACGGGGCCTGCGGAAAACCCGCAGGTCACGGTCAACCCCCTGTCGATTCTGACCCCGGGCGTGTTCCGCGACATCTTCCGCAGGCCGCCGCCAACCCTGCCCGAAAGCCAATGAAGCTCGACGATTTCGATTTCGACCTGCCCGAGGGGCTGATCGCCACGCGGCCCGCGCGGCCGCGTTCCTCGGCGCGCCTGCTGGTGGCCGACGGCCCGCAAACGCGGGACGCGCATGTCTACGACCTGCCGCGCATCCTGCGGCGGGGCGACCGGCTGATCCTGAACGACACCCGCGTGATCCCGGCCCGCCTGACGGGGCGCCGCACGAAAGAGAGCGCGCAGGGACAGGTCACGGCGAAGATCGAGGTCACGCTGATGGAGCCGCAGGCCGATGGCACATGGTCGGCGCTCGCCAAGCCGCTGCGCAAGCTGGCGCTCGGCGAAACCGTGGTCTTCTCGGACGATCTGTCAGCCGAGGTCGCGGCGCTCGAGGGCGGGCTGCGCCTGCGCTTCAACCTTGCGGGCAGCGATTTCGACGCCGCGCTCGAGGCGGCGGGCGCGATGCCGCTGCCGCCCTACATCGCGGGCAAGCGCGCCCCCGACGAGCGCGACCGCGAGGATTACCAGACCGTCTGGGCCAAGCGCGCGGGCGCGGTCGCGGCCCCCACCGCCTCCCTGCATTTCGACGAGCCGCTGATCGCGGCGCTGACCGAGGCGGGGATCGACTTCACCTTCGTCACGCTCCATGTCGGCGCGGGCACCTTCCTGCCGGTCACGGTCGATGACGTCACCACGCACCGGATGCATGCCGAATGGGGCGAGGTCCGCGAGAAGGCCGCGGGCGAGATCAACGCCACCCGCGCGGCGGGCGGCCGGATCATTCCCGTGGGCACCACCGCCCTGCGCCTGATCGAGACGGCCGCCAGCCCGGATGGCACCATGCGCCCCTTCGAGGGCGATACGGATATCTTCATCTACCCCGGCTATGCCTGGAAGGTGACGGACGCGCTGATGACGAATTTCCACCTGCCGAAATCGACGCTGATGATGCTGGTCTCGGCGCTGATGGGGCAGGGCCGCATCCGCGAGATCTACGCCCATGCCATCGCCGGGGGCTACCGGTTCTTTTCCTACGGCGACGCCTCCTTGCTTATTCCGTCGCGGATGTGACAGACCGGGGCCGGACCGCCCCCCGAGACTGAGCGGACAGGAAAGGACGGCCCTCGTCATGATCAACGTCATCCGTGCCTCCTGGGCGCTTCTGCTCGGGATGTTCCTTCTGCAGATCGGAAACGGCCTGCAGGGCTCGCTCATGGGGGTACGCGGCGCGATCGAGGGCTTCTCGACCTTCGAGCTGTCGCTCATCGCCTCGGCCTATTTCCTGGGATTCCTCGGCGGTTCGCGTTTCGCGCCCGTCTTCATCGCCAAGGTGGGCCATGTCCGCGTCTTCGCGGCGCTCGGCTCGCTCATCTCGGCGACGCTGATCTCCTACCCGGTCCTGACCGATCCCTATGCCTGGATGGCGCTGCGGGTGATCCTCGGCTTCAGCCTGTCGGGGGTCTACGTCACCGCCGAAAGCTGGCTCAACGACGCTTCCACCAACCAGACGCGGGGGCAGTCGCTCTCGGCCTATGTGCTGGTGCAGATGTTCGGGCTGGTGGCGGGGCAGGGCATCCTGTCGGCGGGCGACCCGTCGGGGTACCTCCTGTTCATCATCCCGTCGATCCTCGTTTCGGTCAGCTTCGCGCCGATCCTCCTGTCGGTTCAGCCCGCGCCCGCCTTCGACGCGACGCGGCCCATGAGCCTGCTGCAGCTCTACCGCGCCTCGCCCTTCGGGGTGGTCGGCATGCTGGTGATGGGCGCGGTCTTCGCCATGCAGTTCGGCATGGCCTCGGTCTACGCGACCGAGGTAGGGCTGAGCCTTGGGCAGATCTCGCTCTTCATCTCGGCCATCTTCCTCGGCGCGATCGTGCTGCAATACCCGATCGGGTGGCTGTCGGACCGGATGGACCGGCGCGTGCTGATCGTGGGCTGCGCGGGGCTCGCCGGGCTGGTCGGGATGGCGGGCTTCGCCTTCGCCCAGGCCTATTGGGTGCTGCTGACCGTGTCGGCGGTGGTGGGCGGCCTCTCCCAGCCGCTTTACGCGCTGCTCATCGCCTACACCAACGACTATCTCTCGGTCGAGGAGATGCCGGCCGCCTCGGGCGGGCTGATCTTTCTCAACGGCCTCGGCGCGATCGCCGGCCCGCCGCTTGCGGGCCTCGCCATGTCGTCGATGGGCCCGGGGGGCTACTGGCTGATGATGGCGTTGGGCCTGTTCCTGACCGCGCTCTATGGCCTCTGGCGGATGACGCGCCGCCCCTCGGCCTATGCCGGGGAAGAGAATTACGAGGCCGTCTCCTACGCCAACATCCTGCCGGGTGCCGCATCTCCTGTTGCGGTCGAGACCGCTCAGGAGTTGTATGTGGAAGCCACCGGGGAACTTGCCGAGGCGAACGAGGACAGCGGCCAGGGGGTCGCGGGGCGCACCGGGGGCTGACACGAACAGGAGGCCGTGCCGATGATGCTGAGGGAAACGCCGAACCGGGCGGGCGAGGTCCTGACCTTCTGGCAGGAGGCCGGCCCCGACGCCTGGTACAGGCAGGACGACAGTTTCGACCGCACCATCCGCGACCGGTTCGGCAGGCTTTGGGACAGTGCCGCGACCGGCGCCTGCGACCACTGGGCGCGAGGCCCGCGCGGCGCGCTGGCGCTGATCGTCCTGCTCGACCAGTTCCCGCGGAACATGTTCCGCGACAGCCCGCGCGCCTTCGCCACCGATACCCGCGCGCTCCGCATCGCGAGCCTTGCGCTCTCGCGGGGCTGGGACCTGAAGATCACCGGCGATCTGCGGCAGTTTTTCTACATGCCCTACATGCATTCCGAGCACCTGACCGACCAGGACCGCTCGGTGCGCCTGATGAAGGCGCGGATGGAGGGCACGAACAACCTGCTCCATGCGCGCGCCCACCGCGAGATCATCCGCCGCTATGGCCGCTTCCCCTATCGCAACGCGGCCCTCGGCCGTGTCTCGACGCCGGAGGAAGGGGCCTTCCTCACCGGCGGCGGCTACGGTGACATCCTGCGGCAGCTCGACACCTCGGCGGCCTGATCCGGGCCGTTCCGGGCGTTCGTTTCACCCGGACAAGCCTTGCGCCACGCGCAAAGCCGCCTGCGACCCAACGCCGATTGTCCCTGTGCGGGAAAATGGTTTAACGTTGAACAAACGCATACCGGAGGAGAACGACCCGTGGCAGCACAGAGTTTCGACGTCATCGTGATCGGTGCAGGCCCCGGCGGCTACGTCGCCGCCATCCGGGCCAGCCAGCTCGGCCTGAAGACGGCCATCGTGGAGCGCGAGCACATGGGGGGCATTTGCCTCAACTGGGGCTGCATCCCGACGAAGGCGATGCTGCGCTCGTCCGAGGTGTTCCACCTGATGCACCGCGCCAAGGAATTCGGCCTGAAGGCCGAGGGCATCGGGTATGACCTCGATGCGGTGGTGAAGCGCTCGCGCGGGGTGGCGAAACAGCTCAACTCGGGCGTGGGCCACCTGATGAAGAAGAACAAGGTGACCGTCGTCATGGGCGAGGCGACGATCCCGGCCAAGGGCCGCGTCACCGTCAAGACCGACAAGGGCACCGAGGAGCTGACGGCGAAGAACATCATCCTCGCCACCGGTGCGCGGGCGCGCGAGCTGCCCGGGCTCGAGGCCGACGGCAAGCGCGTCTGGACCTACAAGGCCGCGCTGACGCCGCCGCACATGCCCAAGAAGCTGCTCGTGATCGGCTCGGGCGCCATCGGGATCGAGTTCGCCAGCTTCTACAACACGCTGGGCGCCGAGACGACCGTGGTCGAGGTGATGGAGCGCATCCTGCCGGTGGAGGATGCCGAGATCAGCGCCTTCGCCAAGAAATCCTTCGAGAAGCAGGGGATGAAGATCATCCAGAAGGGCATGGTCAAGAAGCTCGACCGCGCGGCCGACAAGGTGACCGCCCATATCGAGGTGGACGGCAAGGTCGAGACGCAGGAGTTCGACACGGTGATTTCGGCCGTCGGCATCGTCGGCAATGTCGAGAACCTCGGGCTGGAGAAGCTGGGCGTGAAGATCGACCGCACCCATGTCGTGACGGACGAATACTGCCGCACGGGCGTCGAGGGGCTTTACGCCATCGGCGACGTGGCCGGCGCGCCCTGGCTGGCGCACAAGGCCAGCCACGAGGGCGTGATGGTGGCCGAGCTGATCGCGGGCAAGAACAAGGTCCACCCGATCAAGCCCGAATCGATCGCCGGCTGCACCTATTGCCACCCGCAGGTGGCGAGCGTCGGCCTGACCGAGGCCAAGGCGAAGGAACGGGGCTATACCGTCAAGGTCGGCCGCTTCCCCTTCATCGGCAACGGCAAGGCGATCGCGCTCGGCGAGCCCGAGGGGATGGTCAAGACCGTCTTCGACGCCAAGACGGGCGAGCTTCTGGGCGCGCACATGATCGGCGCCGAGGTGACGGAACTGATCCAGGGCTATGTCGTCGGCCAGAAGCTCGAGACGACGGAGGAAGACTTGATGGAAACCGTCTTCCCGCACCCGACCCTGTCGGAAATGATGCACGAAAGCGTGCTCGACGCCTATGACCGGGTGATCCACATCTGACGTCTCGCCGAGGCGCGTGAGAACAGGGCGGCCCCGGCGGGCCGCCCTTTTTCGTCACTGCAGGGTGATCGGCAGCTCCGCGACCGGCGTGCGGTCCTGATCCATGAAATAGCGGATCACGTAGGCCCCCGGCGCCTCGGGCAGTTGCAGCTGGGCGGGGTTGCCCCGTTCGGTGTAGACGAACCGCTCCCACCGGTCGCTGCCGTCGGCGCCCGCCGGGCCGATCCCGATGTAATCGTTGCGATAATCGGGGCCGGTCCACTCCACCTCGATCACTGTGCCCGCGGCGGCAACCGGGTCCTTGGTGCTTAGCGTCGCCGCGACCGCCGTCACCGTGATGGGAACCTCGGCGATGGCGACGCGATCCTGGTCGAGGAAGTAGCGGATCACGTAGGCCCCCGGTTCGACGGGCATCACCAGTTCAGCGGGGTTGCCGCGCTCGGTATAGGCGAAGTTCTCCCACCGGTCGCTGCCATCGGCCCCCGCCGCGCCGATGCCGATGTAGTCGTTGCGGTAATCCGGGCCGGTCCAGCCGATCCCGACGGTCGAGCCTGCAACGGCGGTCGGCGGCGCCGTGATCGAGGCCGCGACCGCCGTCACCGTGATGGGAACCTCGGCGATGGCCACGCGATCCTGGTCGAGGAAGTAGCGGATCACGTAAGCGCCCGGCTCCGTCGGCATCACCAGCTCAGCGGGGTTACCGCGCTCGGTATAGGCGAAGTTCTCCCACCTGTCGCTGCCGACGGCCCCTGCCGCGCCGATGCCGATGTAGTCGTTGCGATTGTCCGGCCCGGTCCATCCGACCTCGATGGTCGAAC
>WVSO01000116.1 GCA_015689745.1 Rhodobacterales bacterium HKCCSP123
GATCGGCGACGTTCCGACGGGGCTCACATCCGAGATCTCGTTCTGCTCGATCCCGTCCTCGCGCGCGACATAGTTCACCGTGCGGTCCAACGGGCCCGCGGCGGCATGCAGGGCGGCGAATTGCACCTCGCTGGGGCGCAGGGCCCGGCCCGCGGCGGCCATCCCGAAGCGCAGCACGGACCACAGCGCCTCGTCCATCGCGACGCGCGGGGCCGAAGCCTCGAGGCGCCACTGGCCGCCCGCGTCCTGGCCGAGGCTGACCGAACCGCCCATCGGCAACGCCGTCTCGGCGCAGAGCAGCATCAGGTAACCCAGCCGGACCTGCACCCGGGGCAGGTCGCCGCGCGCCGTCCAGTCGAGCACGAGCCGCGCGCCCTGCCAGGGCGCCAGCGCAGTCATCCGCGCCTCGCGCGCGCTCAGGATCTGCGTGTCGCCGGCCGCGCCGAAGGCGATGCGCAGAAAGCGCATCCGCGCCTGCGCGTCGCGCACCGCATCACGGATCAGCTCCATTTCGGGCCCGCGCACGGAGCCGGTCATCTCGATCAGTTCGACCCCGTTGCCGATCGCACCAGCGGGTTCACGAGATCATGGCAGAGGCGCGACGCGATCAGATCGGCCAGGCTTTGCGGGCCTTGCGGAGACTGGTCATTCATGAAACGCACACTCCCATGCAGGACGATCTGAGCGCGATACTGGAACCCGGCATGCTGGTGCGCTGCCCCGACCGGCCCGACTGGGGCCTGGGGCAGGTGCAATCGAACGTGGGCGGTCGGGTGACGGTGAATTTCGAGAACGAGGGCAAGCTCGTCCTCGACGCGCGGCACGTGCCGCTTGAGCTTGTTTTTCTCGACTGACTCATCACGCCCCCGCCGGTATCGCCGCCACACTAGGGCGCCACGGTTAACATGAGCTTAACGCGAGGAGGGGCGGGGCGCGCAAGCGCGCGCGGTTTGCAACCGCGGTTCGGCCTGCTAAAGCCGCGCCATGACGCGGGCAGGACCCGGGCAGGACACGGGCGGGACATGCAGCTGGACGACAGCCATTTCGAGCTCCGCCTCGCCGATTGCGAGGCCGACCTGCATGCCGCGCAGCGCCTGCGCTATGCCGTCTTCGTCGAGGAACTGGGCGGCGACGGGGCCATGGTCGATCACGCGACCCGGCGCGAGGCGGACAGGTTCGATCCGTATTTCGACCACCTGATGCTGCTCGACCGCCGCCGCCCCGACCACGACCGGGTGATCGGTGTCTACCGCGTGATGCGGGAAGAGGCCGCGGCGCGGGCTGGGCAGTTCTATTCCGAGGAGGAATACGACCTCGGCCCGCTGCGCGCCTCGGGGCGGCGTCTTCTGGAACTCGGCCGCTCCTGCGTCCACCGCGACTACCGCGGCGGGACGGCGATGATGCACCTCTGGGCCGGGCTGGCCGACTATATCGCCGCGCACGGGATCGAGGTGCTCTTCGGCGTCGCCAGTTTCCACGGCCTCGACCCCGCGCCGCTGGCCGGGCCGCTCTCGCTTCTGCACCACCGCCACCTCGCGCCGCCCGCGCTGCGCCCGGTGGCGCGCCCGGAGGGATTTCAACGGATGGACCTGATCGCCGAGGCCGATCTCGACCGGCCCGCCGCGATCCGCGCGACGCCCGCGCTGATCAAGGCCTATCTCAGGCTCGGCGGATTCGTGGGGCAGGGGGCCTATATCGACCGCGCCTTCAACTGCATAGACGTCTGCCTCGTGATGGACGTGGCGACCATCCCCGAGAAGCACCGCGCGATCTACCAGCGCGGGGGCGCGTCATGAGCGAGACATGGCAGGGCCTGCCCGAACCCCCGCGACGGGACCTCGGCGCCGCGGACTGGCTGCGGGTGCTGCGACGGGGCGTGCCGGTGATCCTGCTTCTGGCGACCGCCTTCCCGCTTCTGCTTCTGCTGCGCCTGCCCGAGCGGCTCATCTTCGGCCTTGCACGGCCCGTGACGCCCTGGATCACCCGGGGCGTCTGCGCCCTGTCCTGCGACCTGATCGGCCTCGGCCGCCGCACGCGCGGAACGCCGATGACCGGCCCGGGCGCCTATGTCGCGAACCATGTGAGCTGGCTCGACATCCTCGTGCTGAACGCCGGCAAGCGCCTCTATTTCGTGGCGAAATCCGAGGTTGGGGGCTGGCCCGGCATCGGCTGGCTCGCGCGCGGCACCGGCACCGTCTTCATCGACCGCGACCGGCGGCAGGCGGCGGCCCAGACGCGGCTCTTCGAAGACCGGTTGCGTGCGGGTCACAGGCTCCTGTTCTTCCCCGAGGGCACCTCGACCGACGGGCGGCGCGTGCTGCCCTTCAAGACGACGCTCTTCCAGGCCTTCCTCTCGGAGCGCTTGCGCGACATGCTGCAAATCCAGCCCGTGACGCTGGTCTATCACCCGCCCGAGGGGGCGGACCCGGCCTTTTACGGATGGTGGGGTGACATGGCGCTCGGGCCATCGATCCTGTCGATCCTGGCCCAGCCCCGACAGGGCCGGGTCGAGGTGGTCTATCACACGCCGCTCCGCGTCGCGGAGTTCCCCGACCGCAAGACCCTTGCCGCCATGGCCGAGGCCGAGGTCAGGGGCGGCTTCCCGCCCGAGCGCCTCGCCTGAACCCGGGTCCGATTCTCAGAGCGCGGTCCAGCCGCCGTCCACGCTGATCGTGGTGCCGGTGATCTGGGCTGCCGCGTCGGAACACAGGAAGACGGCGGTGCCGCCCATCTGCTCGACGGTGGCAAACTCCTTCGACGGCTGGCGCGCCAGCATCACCTCGCGCACGACCGTGTCGCGGTCCATGTCATGCGCCTTCATCTGGTCGGGGATCTGCGCCTCGACGAGCGGGGTCAGCACATAGCCGGGGCAGATCGCATTGGCGGTGATCGGCTCTTCCGCGGTCTCGAGCGCGGTGGTCTTGGTCAGGCCGACGATACCGTGCTTGGCTGCGATATAGGCCGATTTGTAGGGGCTCGCCGTCAGGCCGTGGGCCGAGGCGATGTTGATGACGCGCCCCCAGCCCGCCTTGCGCATCATCGGCAGGGCGGCGGCCGTGGTGTGGAAGGCGGAACTCAGGTTGATCGCGATGATCGCGTCCCATTTCTCGGCCGGAAACTCGGGGATCGGCGCGACATGCTGGATGCCCGCGTTGTTGATCAGGATGTCGCAGGCCCCGGCCTCTTCGATCAGCGCGCGGCAGTCGTCGCCTTTCGACATGTCTGCCTTGATGTAGCGCGCCGTCACGCCGCAGACGTCCGCGATCTCTTCGGCGAGCGCGTGATCCTCCTTGCGGTCGGTGAAAGAGTTCAGGACGACATCCGCCCCCGCCTTGGCCAGTTCCCGCGCGATCCCGAGGCCGATCCCGGAGTTCGAGCCGGTGATGACGGCGGTCTTGCCGGACAGGTCGGTGGTGATGGCCATGGTCGCTCTCCCGTGGTGGTTCCTACGCGCGAAACCCTAATGCTGCGCCTGCGAAAGGAACAGGGGCGCGATGACCGGGGCAGGCCAAAAAAAACCCCGGCACGAGGCCGGGGTTAAGTCATTGAGGCAGGTTTCATACAGGCAAGAAACCTATCGAGCAGTGCGTCCTTTATAAGCAATGGGTTGATCCTTGTCCAACCGAAAAGTTTGAAACGAACCCGACCCGCGGATAGCCTGAATGTCAGCAGGCACTGAGGCAGGAAGGATTGTTGCCAGATGAAGACGGTTTGTTTCAAGCGAATCGCCTTTGCTGCGGGCGTCATGCTCGGGTTGTCCGGGGCAGGTATGGCGCAGCCCATGCACGGGATCGCAATGTATGGGGACCCGGCGCTGCCGCCGGATTATACCCATCTGCCCTATGCCAACCCCGACGCGCCCACGGGCGGGCGCATCGTGACCGGCGAGACGGGCAGTTTCGACAGCCTCAACCCGCATATCCGCCAGGGCTCGGTTCCCTGGCAATTGCGGTTCCTGGCCTACGAATCGCTTCTCGGGCGGTCCTGGGACGAACCTTTCACCCTTTACGGGCTTCTCGCCGAATCGGTCGAGGTGGCCGAGGATCACTCCTGGGTCGAGTTCACGCTCCGCCCCGAGGCCCGGTTTTCCGACGGCAGCCCCGTCACGGTCGAGGACGTGATCTGGTCCTACGAGACCCTGGGAACCGAGGGGCACCCGCGCTACCTTGGCGCCTGGTCCCGCGTCGAGGGGATCGAGGCCACGGGCGAGCGGACGGTACGCATCACCTTCTCCGACCCTGACCGCGAGCTTGCCATGATCATGGGGCTGCGCCCGATCCTGCAGGCCGCGCAGTGGCAAGAGGCCACCTTCACCGAAAGCGGGCTCGACGTGATCCCGGTTGGCACGGCCCCTTACGTCATCGACGATTTCGAGGCCGGGCGCTTCGTCTCGCTCCGCCGCGATCCCGATTACTGGGGCGCCGATCTGCCGTTCCGGCGCGGGACCAACGTGATCGACGAGGTGCGGATGGAGTTCTTCGCCGACGGCACCGCGATGTTCGAGGCCTTCACCGCCGGGATCCTGACGACGATGCGCGAGACCTCGGCGCAGGCCTGGGCCGAGAACTACGATTTCCCCCGCGTGCAGTCGGGCGAGGTGGTGCTCTCGGAAGTGCCGCACCAGAGGCCCTCGGGCATGACGGGCCTCGTGATGAACACGCGCGACGATCCCTTCTCGGACTGGCGGGTGCGCGAGGCCATGATCCAGGCCTTTCCGGCCGAATTCATCAACCAGACGCTGAACGGCGGCGTCGATCCGAGGATCACCTCGTATTTCGCGAATTCTCCCCTCGCGATGCGGCCGGGCCCCGCCGAGGGCCGCGTGGCCGAGTTCCTGATGCCCTTCGAAGGTGTTCTCCTGCCCGGTGCGAGCGAAGGCTACACGATGCCCGTCACCGACGGGACCGAGCGCAACCGCGCCGGGATCGCCACCGCGCTCGAGGCGCTGGAGGCGGCGGGCTACACCGTGCAGGACGGCGTGATGACCACGCCCGAGGGCGCGCCCTTCACCTTCGAGATCCTGCTACAGACCGGCTCGTCGGAGAATGACGCCATCGTCAACATCTACACCGAGGCGCTTGAGCGTCTCGGCATCGCGGTCGAGGTGTCCCGCGTGGATGCCGCGCAGTTCCGCGAGCGGCGCGGTGCCTTCGACTTCGACATGATCTACGAGCGCTACGGCCTGTCGCTCAGCCCCGGCAACGAGCAGTACAGCTACTGGGGCTGCGAGACCGTGGAGGTGACCGGGTCGCGCAACCTCATGGGCGCCTGCCATCCGGCGATCGAGGCGATGATCGGGCGGATGCTCAATTCCGAAAGCCAGGACGACTACGTCGCCGCCGTGCGCGCGCTCGACCGGGTGCTGACCTCGATGCGCTACGTGGTGCCCTTCTGGCACAACCCGGTGAGCCGAATCGCCCACAACGCCGAGCTGCACTACCCCGAGGTGATCCCGATCTACGGCGACTGGATCGGCTGGCAGCCCGACGTCTGGTGGGTCGAGGACTGACCCTCTCCCGGTCCTGACGAAAGCTGGCGGCGCCCTCGGGCGCCGTCTTGCCATCCGGGGCAAAGGTCGGAAAACGGCGCGGACCGGCGTCGCGATCCGGCGCGACGGGCGCGCAGGCCGGGGCGACAAGCGGATACCAACGGCTCAGGACGGACCCCGGGACATGCGATACGGAACCGCTGCGGCGCTGGTGGTCCTGGCCTCGGTGCTCTGGTCGCTGCAGGGCCTCGTCTTCCGCCAGATCGAGGCCGCCGAGCCCTGGGCGATCCTGTTCTGGCGCTCGCTCGGGATGCTGCCGGTGCTTGCGGGCTTCATCGCCTGGCAGGGCAGGGGGCGCCTTTGCGCGGGTCTCCTGCGGGCAGGGCCGGCAGCGGTGATCGGCGCCATCGGCCTTGTCTTCGCCTTCGGAGGCGCGGTCTACGCGATCCAGTCCACGACCGTCGCCAACGCGGTGTTCCTCTTCGCGGCCTCGCCCTTCCTGACCGCGCTCCTCGGCCGGGCGGTGCTGGGCGAACGGGTCAGGCGCCGCACCTGGGCTTCCATCGCGGTCGCCGTCACGGGGATCGCCGTGATGGTGGGCGGCGGGCTCGAGCGGGGCGCGCTGGCCGGCAACCTCGCCGCGCTCGCCAGTGCCGCGGGCTTCGCCGTCTTCACCGTCTCGCTGCGCCGGGCGGGTCTGCGTGACCCCTTGCCCACCGTCTTTCTGGGCGGGGCTTTCGCGATGACGACGGCGGCGACGCTGGCAGGCGCGGCGGGGCAGGCGCTGGCGGTTCCGATGGCCGACGCCCTGTGGTCGCTGGTCATGGGGGTGGTCATGCTGTCGGGGGGCATGGTCCTTTACACGCTGGGCAGCCGGGTGCTGGCGGCGGCGGACCTGGCGCTGATCACCATGATCGAGGTCATGCTCGCGCCCGTCTGGGTCTGGCTGCTGCTCGGCGAAACCGCCAGCCGCGCGACGCTCCTGGGCGGGGTCTTCATCCTTGCCGCGGTGCTGCTGAACGCAGGTGCGGGCGCACGCCAACCGGTCCCGTCATGAAAAAGGGCGGCCCGAAGGCCGCCCATACGCGCTACGGCACAAGCCGCGATCAGAAGAAGCCGAGCTTGTTGGGGTTGTAGCTCATCAGGATGTTCTTGGTCTGCTGGTAGTGGTCCAGCATCATCTTGTGGGTCTCGCGCCCGATGCCGGACTGCTTGTAGCCTCCGAAGGCCGCATGCGCCGGGTAGGCGTGGTAGTTGTTGACCCAGACGCGGCCGGCCTCGATCGCGCGGCCGAAGCGGTAGCAGCGGTTCGCATCGCGCGACCAGACGCCGGCGCCGAGGCCGTACATCGTGTCATTGGCGATGGCGAGCGCTTCGGCCTCGTCCTTGAAGGTGGTCACCGAGACGACGGGGCCGAAGATCTCTTCCTGGAAGACCCGCATCTTGTTGTGACCCTTGAGGATCGTGGGCTGGATGTAGAAGCCCTCGGCCAGTTCGCCGCCCATGCGCGCGGCATCGCCGCCCACCAGCACCTCGGCGCCTTCCTCGGCCCCGATGGTCAGGTAGGACAGGATCTTGTCCTGCTGCTCGGCACTGGCCTGTGCGCCCACCATGGTGGCCATGTCGCGCGGGTCGCCCTGCACGATCGCCTTCACCCGCGCGATGCAGCGCTCGATGAAGGCCTCGTAGATGTCTTCCTGCACCAGCGCGCGGGACGGGCAGGTGCAGACCTCGCCCTGGTTGAAGGCGAAGAGGACGAAGCCCTCGACCGCCTTGTCGAGGAAGGCGTCATCCTCGGCCATCACGTCCGAGAAGAAGATGTTGGGCGACTTGCCGCCCAGTTCCAGCGTGACCGGGATCAGGTTCTCGGTCGCGGCCTGCATGATCTTGCGCCCCGTCTCGGTCGAGCCGGTGAAGGCGATCTTGGCGATGCGATTGGAGCGCGCGAGCGGCGCGCCCACCTCGGCCCCCATGCCGTTCACGACGTTCAGCACACCCGCAGGCAGCAGGTCGGCGATGAGTTCCACCAGCACCATGATCGCGGCGGGCGTCTGTTCGGCGGGCTTCAGCACGATGCAGTTGCCCGCGGCGAGCGCAGGCGCCAGTTTCCACGCGGCCATCAGGATCGAGAAGTTCCACGGGATGATCTGCCCCACGACGCCGAGCGGCTCGTGGAAATGGTAGGCGACGGTGTCGGCGTCGATCTCGGACATGCTGCCTTCCTGGCTGCGCAGGACACCGGCGAAGTAGCGGAAATGGTCGACGGAGAGGGGGATGTCGGCGGCGGTCGTCTCGCGGATCGGCTTGCCGTTGTCCCAGGTCTCGGCCTGGGCCAGCAGGTCGAGGTTGGCCTCGAGCCGGTCTGCGATCTTCAGCAGCACGTTCGACCGCTCGGCAGCACTGGTACGGCCCCACGCGTCCTTGGCGGCATGGGCGGCGTCAAGCGCCAGCTCGACATCGGCGGCGTCCGAGCGGGCCACTTCGCAGACCTTGGCGCCGGTGATCGGCGTGATGTTGTCGAAATAGCGCCCGTTCACGGGGGGCACAAACCGCCCGCCGATGAAATTGTCGTAGCGCAGCTTGAAGGGCGAGGTGTAGGTCGCCGCGATCTGGGTCATCTCGTTCATCTTGGATCTCCTCCTTGGTCTCCGGCACCCTCCGCGCCGGGATGGGAGGGAGATGACGCGCGCGGCATCGCCTGTCAGGAGGGGGGAAGGAGGGCAGGGGGCGCAGGTGTCTCAGGACTGAGACAGGTTCAGCGCGTCTCGTCGATCCCGAGGCGCTTCATGCGCCGGTAGAGCGTCGCACGCCCCACGCCAAGGGCGCGCGCGGCCTCGGAAACATTGCCGTCGGCGCGGGCCAGCGCGCGCATCATGGCGGCGCGCTCGGCCTTGTCGAAGCCCGTCGGCCCGTCCTCGCGGCCCAGAAGGTCGACCGTGGGCACCGGCGCGAGGGGCCCGGTGGCGGACAGGCCGAAGGCCCGGCGCGCGCCGCGGGTGGCCCCGATGACGATGTCGTCGCCATCGACCGCCAGAAGCGTCGCGGCCTCGGTCTCGGGCGCCTCGGCGACAAGGATGCGCGCCTTGGGGAAACTGGCGCGGAAGGTGTCGGTCTCGATCTGGCGGGCGGTCTGGGCGACCATGGCGGCGATCAGCCGGTTGAACCCTTCGGTCTGGTCGGCCCGCGCCGAGGAGACATCAAGCGCCGCCACCACCTCGCCCTCGGGGCCGTAGATCGGCGCGTCCATGCAACTCATCGCGGTGTTCCGGGCGTGGAAATGCTCGTCCCGGTGGATCGTGACGCGGCGGTTCTCGGCCAGGCAGGTGCCGATCCCGTTCGTGCCCTCGGACGCCTCGGACCAGTCGGCGCCGGGGCTCAGCCCCCAGCTGTCGAAGATGGCGCGATCGGCCTCCGAACTGCGCAGGTCCAGGACCACGCCCTCGGCATCGGTCAGCAGGACGCCGCAGCCCGAACTGCCGACCAGCTGGTAGAGCGCGTCGAGCCGCGGGGCGGCCAGGCGCATCAACGCCTCGGAGCGCTCGCGGCGTTCGGCAAGCGCCTGCGCCTCCACCCGCGCCACGCCGTCGCG
>WVSO01000117.1 GCA_015689745.1 Rhodobacterales bacterium HKCCSP123
ATGAGGTTCTCTCCTCTTTTCATGCTTGCCGAGATGCTTTGGTCCTGGGTGACCTTGTCGCGGCCATGTGCCTTGGCGCCGTAGAGGGCTGCATCGGCGCGGTCGATCAGGCACTGACCGGCTTCGCCGCTGCCGGGGTCCGAGAGCGCAAGGCCCGCGCTGAGGGTCACCCTCAGCCCCGGGACATCTCCGCCGATCGCGAAGACCTCCTCGCCCACGGCGGCGCGCAGCCGCTCGGCGCAGTCGAGCGCCGCGTGGCGGTCGCTGTTGGGCAGGACGACCAGGAATTCCTCTCCCCCGATCCGCGCGAGCAGGTCGCCCGCGCGCAGCTGGCTGCGCAGGCGGAGCGCCACGCGGCGCAGCACCTCGTCGCCGACGGAATGGCCGTGGGTGTCGTTGATCCGTTTGAAATGGTCGAGGTCCAGCATCATCACCGCCACCCCGCGCCCCGACCCGGCCAGCATCCGGTCAAGCCGGTAAAGCGCGTATCGGCGGTTGTGCAGCCCCGTCAGGCTGTCGGTCATCGCCATCTCGAGCCCGGCCTTCAGCGAGGCGCGAAGCCGGTCGTCCTGCAGCTTGCGGCCCATCTGCGTGCGGATACGCAGCGCAAGTTCCTGGGCGTCGAAGGGATCGTAGAGGATGTCATGCGCGCCCAGGTCGAGCGCGATCGCCGCGCGCTCGCTGTCGCCCTCGGGCAGGATCATCACCGTCGCCGCGTTGCGCGTCGCCGGGCGCGCGCGCAGGTCCGACAGGAGCCTCAGGCCCTCGTTGCGGTGGGCGAGATCGGCGGCGATGACGAAGACGTCCGGCACATCGGTCCCGGCCGTGCCCAGCCAGCCGAGGGCCGCGTCGCGCGGCAGGATCGTCACCTCGCCGCCGACCCGGTCGTCGAGCGCGGTCTTCCACATCACGGCGCCTTTCGGGCCCGCGGCCACCAGCGCGATGCGCCCCGGCCGCTCGCGCGCGTCGAAACCCGCCTCGGCCTCGGCGAAGCCGAGCACCGGCTCGCCCCGCTGGCGCAGTTCGCGCGCCGTGTCCCGCGCCCGGAGGAGCGAGCGGACGCGGGCGAGCAAGGTCACCTCGTCCACCGGCTTCGTCAGGAAGTCGTCGGCCCCGGCCTCGAGCCCGGACATCTTGGCCGCGCGGTCGCTCAGCGCCGTGATCAGGATGACGGGGATGTCCGCCGTCTCCGGCTCGGCCTTGAGCTGCCGGCAGACATCGAGGCCGGACATGTCGTGCATCACCACGTCGAGCAGGATCAGGTCGGGCCTGTTCGCCCGTGCGCAGGCGAGGGCGGCGGTGCCGCAATCGGCCTGGTCGACGGCGTAGCAGGCGGCGGTCAGCTTCACCTTCATGACGATTCGGTTCGTGGCCACATCGTCTACGACCAGAATTCGCCCTGTCATGCGTGCCTCTTTGCCGCTACTCGTCTTGTCGCCCCGCCTGATGGCCCCGGCGAACCGTAGCACCCTTGTCGCCCCCAATGGTTAACAAACTCTTTAGCGAGGCATCGTATCTTGGTGATGAAGCAAGACTTGGCGGAAACCCGCGCAGTTGGAATCCTGGGATGGCTGCTGGCGCAGGACGAGCTGGTGCCCGTCTTCCTGGGCGCGACGGGCGTGACCGAGGGTGACCTGCGGGGGCGCGCGGCGGACCCGGTCTTTCTCGCCTCGGTGGTGGACTTCCTGATGCTCGACGACGCATGGATCATCGCCTGCGCCGAAGCGCAGGGATGGCCCCCGCAGGACATCATGCAGATCCGCGCCGCGTTGCCGGGCGGGGATCTGCCGAACTGGACCTGAGCGCCGAAAGGCGCCGTTCAGTCGGTCTCGTTCTCTGTCAGCTTGGTGAGAAGCCGCCGCAGCGTCATCAGCTCCTCGTCCGTCAGCTTGTCGTGGAAATGCGTGTTCGCATCCCGGCAGATCGGCAGGACGGCACGGAATTGCTCCTCGCCGGCATCGGTCAGCCTGACCTCGGTGGTGCGACGGTCGTCGCGGCCCATCTCGCGTCCGATCAGCCCTTCGGTTTCCAGCACGCGCAGCGCGCGAGAGGTCGCCGTCCGGTCGATGCCGACGAAATCCGCGATATCCGAGGGGTTCTTCTTGCCCTCCTCGGCAACCGCGAGAAGCACGCACCAGCCCACCCGGGTCAGGCCGAAACGACGCAAGTTGTTTTCCACCCGTCGCTCGATGATCCGAGCAGTTCGGGTGATGTGATGACCTACACTGTCGTGGAGGCCGAATTTGGGCTGAGAACCATCCATGGTGACCACGCGATATAACACTGATTACTACTGTGTCACGTTCAATATTCACCTTGTCGAACGTGACGGATGCGATCACACCAGTCCCATCGGCATTAGGCAACAGAAAATATCAAAATAGTTCACGGAGTGTTGTTCGGGATGGTTCACGGAGTGTTGTTCGACAAGGACGGGACGCTGTTCGATTTTGGCCGCAGCTGGTCGGCGTGGGCGCATGGCGTGATCCGGGATCTTGCCGATGACACGCAGGCGACCGCAGGGGAACTTGCGTCCCTCCTGTCCTACGACCTGGAAAACCGGCGGTTCTTTCCCGACAGCATCGCCATCGCGGGAACGCTTTCGGAGGTGGTCGAGGTGCTTGCCCCGGCGCTTCCGACGATCGCGCCACCCGCGCTGGAGCAGCGCCTTGCCGCGCGCGCGGCGGCGACGGCGATGGTGCCCGTTCTGCCACTCGGCCCCCTGCTCCAGGGGTTGCGCGACTCCGGCCTTACCCTTGGCGTGGCCACCAACGATGCCGAGGGCGCCGCGCGGGCCCATCTGCAAAATGCTGAAATTTTAGACAAGTTTCAGTTCATCTTCGGGTATGATTCGGGTCATGGCGGCAAGCCGGAGCCCGGCATGTGCCTTGCCTTCGCGCGGTCGGCGGGTCTTCCTCCCGAGGCCTGCGTGATGGTGGGCGACAGCACCCATGACCTGATCGCCGGGCGCGCTGCCGGGATGCGCACGGTGGCCGTCCTGACCGGGCTGGCGACGGCGGACGTCCTGGCGCCGCTGGCGGACGCGGTGCTTCCCGACATCGGTGCGCTGCCCGGGTGGCTGGCCGCGCAGGCGTGACCCCCGGCTTCCGGGCCGGGCGCGCAGTTTCGTGAAAATGCGACCTCAGGCGTCGGATACGGGCAATTGGGCGGTGCGTTCCTGCGCGAGTGTGAGACCCGATTTCCGCTCCATGACGCAGGCCAGAGCGCCGCGAGGAAGGCCCGATAGATGAACGATGCAACGCCGAACCGCCGTCGCCGCGCCGGGGGGCGTGCCGGTCACAGCGCCCGGTCCGGCGGTCACGCCATCGAGCAGATGCCCTGGCGGCTTCCCAGGAACCTGGACCGCCCGACCGAGCCCCTGACCGAGGAGGGGGTGCAGGCGATCCACGACGGCGCGATCCGCGTGCTGAACGAGATCGGCATCGAGTTCCTGAACGAGGAGGCGCGCGCCCATCTGCAGGCGGCCGGCTGCCGGGTCGAGGGCGAGAACGTGCGCTTTGACCGCGCCTTCGTCGAGGAAATGGTGGCCAAGGCCCCGCCGTCCTTCACTCTGACGCCGCGCAATCCCGAGCGGATGCTGGTGGTGGGCGAGGGTCATATCCTGTTCGGCAATGTCTCCTCGCCGCCGAACGCCTGGGATCTCGAGCGCGGCAAGCGGCCGGGCGATTTCGAGACCTACAAGGAGTTCATGAAACTCACGCAGTATTTCAACTGCATCCATTTCGCCGGCGGCTACCCGGTGGAGCCGATCGACATCCACGCGGGCATCCGGCATCTCGACTGCCTGTATGAAAAGCTGACGCTGACCGACAAGGTCGCCCATACCTATTCGCTGGGGGCCGAGCGGGTCGAGGACGCGATGGAGATGGTCCGCATCGCGGGCGGGCTGACCCACGAGGAGTTCGAGGCGAGCCCGCGGATCTATACCAACATCAACTCCGTCTCGCCGCTCAAGCATGACTGGCCGATGCTGGACGGCGCGATGCGGCTTGCGCGCCGCGGCCAGCCCACGGTCGTCACCCCGTTCACGCTGGCGGGCGCCATGGCACCGGTGACGCTCTCGGGGGCCGTGATGCTGAGCCTGGCCGAGGCGCTTTCGGCGATTGCGCTGTTGCAATGGATCGCGCCGGGCAGCCCGGTGGCGATCGGCACCTTCACATCGAACGTGGACATGAAGTCTGGCGCGCCGGCCTTCGGCACGCCGGAATACATCCGCGCGACGCAGATGACCGGCCAGATGGCGCGGTTCTACGGGCTTCCGATGCGGTCGTCCGGGGTCTGCGCGGCCAACGTTCCCGACGGGCAGGCGATGTGGGAGACGATGAATTCGCTCTGGGCCGCCGTGCAGTCGGGCACCAACATGGTCTACCACGCGGCCGGCTGGCTGGAGGGCGGGCTGATCGCGTCGCCTGAGAAATTCGTCATGGATTGCGAGGTGCTGCAGCAGTTCCAGCGCTACATGGAGCCGCAGATCCTCGGCACCTCCGAGGCGGACCTCGCCATCGACGCCATCGCCGAGGTGGGGCCGGGCGGGCATTTCTTCGGCTGCCAGCACACGCAGGACCGCTACCAGGAAGCCTTCTATGGCCCCTTCCTGTCGGATTGGCGCAATTACGAGGCCTGGCAATCGGCAGGCGGCGTCTGGACCGCCGAGCGCGCGCACGGGATCTACAAGAAGATCCTGGCCGAGTTCGAGCCGCCGCCGATGGATCCGGCGATCCGCGAGGAACTCGCCGCCTTCGTCGCCCGCCGCAAGCAGGAGGGCGGCGCGCCGACCGATTTCTGAGCGCCTGCGACTGCCTTGATATCGCCCCGCTTGCGAAAGGGTTCCTTTACGCCTGCCGCCTAGACATGTGCCTGCCGGGTTGCGTGGTGCGACCGCGGGAAGCGTTCGGGATTGGGCGATGCATGGCATGGTGAACCGCGCCCTACAGGGCTTTGTCACCGCAACCTACGGCACCGAGATCTGGGCCGAGGTACGCAGCCAGGCGGCCCTGCCATTCGACGATTTCGAGGCGATGCTGGTCTATCCCGACGCCATGACGATGGCCTGTTTCCAGGCCACGGCGCATGTGCTCCACAAGCACCCGAACGCGCTCCTCGAGGATATCGGAACATGGCTCGTCACCGATGAACATCTCGAGCCGCTGCGCCGGCTGCTGCGCTTCTCCGGGCCCGGCTTCCTCGATTTCCTCTACGCGATCGAAGAACTGGGCGAGCGCGGGCATCTCGCGCTTCCCGATCTCGACATGCCCCAGATCACGCTCGAGCGCCTCGACCCGTCGAACTTCCGTATCCGGGTGCGTTGGGCGCTGCCGGGCATGGGCCCGATCGTGATGGGTTGCCTGCGCGCGATGGCCGACGACTACGGGGCGCTCGCGCTGCTCGAGCTTGGCGGGATCGACCCCGACGGGACCGAGGTGGTGCACGTCCAGCTGCTCGACACCGCGTTTTCCCGGGGGCGCAGCTTCGACCTCGGGAATGCGCGGCCATGACCGGTCTGCCGCCAACCCTCGACCGGGTGATCGGCCTGTCGGGAGGGATGCTCGACATGCTCCTTCCCATGCATCTCTGGATCGGCGCCGACGGGCGCATCGTTCAGGCCGGGCCGACGCTTGCGAAGATGTCGGGCCGGGTCGACCTGGTGGGACGGGATGTCTTCGAGGTGATCGCGCTCCGCCGTCCGACCGGGGTCGAAGGGCTCGACGACCTGGAGCAGCTCGCCGGGCGGCGGCTGAGCATCGCGCTCACCTCGGCGCCCGACCTGGGCCTTCGGGGCACGCTCGCGCCCTTGCCGGGGGGGCGGGGCTGATCCTCGACATCTCGCTGGGCCTGTCCTTCGTCCGCGCGGTGGCCGAGTTCGGCCTGACGCTGGGCGATTTCTCGCCCTGCGACCAGACGGTCGAACTTCTCTACCTGCACGAGGCGAACGCCTCGACCATGGCGCTGTCGCGCCACCTGACCCGGCGGCTTCAGGCCGCGCGGGCCGCCGCCGAGGTGCAGGCCCTGACCGATCCCCTGACGGGGCTGGCCAACCGCCGCGCGATGGATGCGCAGATCACCCGCGCGCTGGCCGACCCGTCACAGGCCTTCGGCCTGCTCCATGTCGATCTCGACCTCTTCAAGGAGGTGAACGATACCCACGGTCATGCGGCGGGCGACGCCGTCCTGGCCCGCGTGGGCGAGGTGCTGCGCCACGAGCTCCGCGAGACGGACATCGCGGGCCGGGTCGGTGGCGACGAGTTCCTCGTCCTGCTGCCCGACTGCACCGGGCAAGAGGATCTTGCCGCCGTCGCCGGTCGTCTTATCGCCACGCTGGAGCAGCCGGTGCTCTTCGAGCGACGGCTCTGCATGATCTCGGCCTCGATCGGCATCGCCTCCAGCCGGTCCTACACGCGGCGCCCCAGACTGGACGCGCTGCTCGCCGACACCGACGCCGCGCTCTACGCCGCCAAGCGGGCCGGGCGGGGCCGCTACGTGCAGCATCGCCCCGTCGCCGCCCCGGCTGATCCCGCCCCGCCGCCAACGGGCGGGTACCGCCGTCGCCGGGGCGATGCGACGGACCGGCGCGGGGCCTGAGCACCCCTCGAATTCCCTTTCCGGCGGGCTAGCTTCGACGCCACCGGCCAGACGCAGCGCGCAGGGACACAGCCCGATGACCGACCGACCCGACCTTCGCATCCGGGCCGTCCCCGAGGGGCGTTTCGCCCGCGCGCGCCGCATGGGCGGACTTGCCACCGGCCTTGCCTCGGGCATGGCGCTGGGCGGCGCGCAGGCGCTGCTCAAGGGTCAGCGGCCGCGGCTGCCCGAGCTGATGCTCAGCCCCGGCAATGTCGCGCGGATGGCCGACCGGCTGTCCGAGATGCGCGGGGCGGCGATGAAGCTGGGCCAGCTGCTGTCGATGGAGGCGGGCGACCTTCTGCCACCCGAACTCGAGGCCGTGCTGGCGCGGCTCCGCGCGGATGCCCATGTCATGCCGCCGAAGCAGTTGAAGCAGGTGCTTGAAACCGCCTATGGCGCCGAGTTCCGGCGGCTTTTCCGCAGCTTCGACACGCGGCCGCTGGCCGCGGCCTCGATCGGGCAGGTCCACCGGGCGCTGACGCCCGAGGGGGTGCCGCTGGCGGTGAAGCTGCAATACCCCGGCGTGGCCGGGGCGATCGACAGCGACCTCGACAATGCCGCGGCGCTGATCCGGTGGTCGGGCCTCTGGCCCGCGGAGCTGGACATCGGCCCGCTCATGGCCGAGGCGCGGCGGCAGCTCCACGAGGAAGCCGATTACGCGCGGGAGGGCCGCGCGCTGGCGCGGTTCGGCGACCTTTTGGCCGAGGATGACCGCTTCGTCGTGCCGCGCCTCGACCCCGACCGCACGCGGCCTGCGGCGCTGGCGATGAGCTTCGAGCCCTCCGAGCCCGTCGAGCGGCTGGCCGATGCCCCGCCCGAGATCCGCGACCGGGCGGTCACGGCGCTGATCGAGCTGTGCCTGCGCGAGCTGTTCGAGTTCCGCCTGATGCAGACCGACCCGAATTTCGCCAATTACCGCTGGCGGCCCGAGACGGGGCAGATCGTGCTGCTGGATTTCGGCGCGACGCGGGAGATTTCCGAAGAGATGGCGGAGGGTTACCGGGCCCTCTTGCGCGCGGGCCTCGGCGGCGATCCCGACGCCACGATGCGGGCGCTCGAGCGGATCGGCTTCATCCGTCCCGGCCTGTCCGAGCGGCACCGCGCCACGATCCTCGACATGGCCGGGATGGGTTTCGCCATCCTGCGCGGGCCGGGGCCCTTCGATTTCCGCGGCAACGATTTCGCCGAGCGCGTCCGCGCCCGCGGCATGGAGATCGGCAACGAGCGCGAGCTGTGGCACATCCCGCCCGCCGAAACGCTGTTCCTGCAACGCAAGATCGGCGGGCTCTACCTGCTGGCGACGCGGCTGGGCGCGTGCGTGGAAATCCCCGCGCTGGCCGCGCGCTACGCCTAGGCCAGCCCCGCGACGATGGCGTCGAGGCCGTCGGTCAGCGCGGCGGGCCCCGGCTGCAGGATGAGCGGCGACTTGATCTCGGTGATCCGCCCGTCGCGCACCGCCGGAAGCGCGTGCCAGCCGGGCCGGGCGGCGATGCGCTCGGGGCGGACCTTCTTGCCGCACCAGGACGCAAGGATCACGTCGGGGCGGCGCGCCAGCACGGCCTCGGGGGTGACGATCCGGTCGGGGGCGGCCTGCGCGCGGGAAAGCTCGGGAAAGGCATCCTGCCCGCCCGCGATCCCGATGAGCTCGGACACCCAGCCAAGCCCCGAGATCATCGGGTCGTCCCATTCCTCGAAATAGACCACCGGTTTCGGCCCACGTCTGCGGGCAGCGCGCTCCGACACCGCGGCCAGACGGGCCTCGTAGCCAGCCGCCATCGCCTCGGCCCGGTCGGCGCAGCCCACCGTCGCGCCAAGGTGGCGGATCATGGCGAGGATGCCCGCCACGTCGCGCTGGTTGTAGGCCATGACCGTGATCCCTTCGCGGATCAGGCTGGCCGCGATCTCGGCCTGAAGGTCGGAGAAGGTCAGCACGAGGTCGGGCGCAAGCGCCACGATCTTGGGCACATCGGCCGAGGTGAAGGCCCCCACGCGCGGCTTCTCGCGCCGCACGCCGGGCGGGCGCACGGCGTAGCCCGTGACGCCGACGATCCGGTCCTCCTCGCCCAGCAGGTAGAGGGTTTCGACCGTCTCCTCGGTCAGGCAGACGATGCGCCCGGGCGGGAAGCGCCGCATCAGAGCGGCGCGCGCCGCTTGCGCGTGCCGCCGCGCCTGCGCGGAACGGCGGACAGGTCGAGGGGCGCAAGCGGCTCGGCCAGGGACCGGCGCAGCAGGTCGCAGAAGGCCGCCACTGCGGGCGCGCTGCCCTCGAACGGGC
>WVSO01000118.1 GCA_015689745.1 Rhodobacterales bacterium HKCCSP123
CGGGCGGCCACCGCGCGGCTGCGGGCGCTGGTGCGTGCGGCGGGCAGCGTCGATGCGCAACTCGGAGGCCGGGACCGCTACGACCGCAGGCTTGTCCGGCTCGCCCTCGACGGGCGCGACGTGGGGGTGACGCTGATCGCCGAGGGACTGGCCCTGCCCTATTCCGGCGGGCTGAGGCCCGATTGGTGCGCAAGACTGGGGTGAACCGGCAACAGGGCCTGCCACCGTTCCGGGTTTTCAGAACGCCCAATTGACAGGCACTATTTTTGCCTGTTCGCTTGTTTCATGGGCAGCTTGAAAACAGGCATGGCGGCCCTTCTGGGCCTTTTCCTCGTCCTCCCGGCCTCGGTGCGGGCCGATCAGGGCGAGCCGACCCTGCCCCGCTTCGCCGAATGTGCCGGGCGGCTTGTCGCGCAGATGGAACATGAATGGCTGCTCTCCGACCCGGCCTCGGCCGAGACCGAGGCGACACTCGACGCGGTGGCCGCGGTGCTGGAGCTGATGGCGCCGGGCGGCACGGTCGAGACACGCGCCTGGCGCGCCTCGGCGCGGGCGGCGCACCGGCGGCTGCTCTCCTCGGCCAGCTTCGGCAGGGCCCACTGGGCCGGGGATGCGGCGCGGCGCTACATCCTCGGCTGCACGGCGCTCGTCGTCCTGCCCGAGCGCGCGTCCGTTCCCGGGCGCAGCTGACCCCCGATTGACCCCGCCCCGCACCCGGTCCATCGTCCGCGCCATGACATATCCCACGCCCGCCGACATCGACGCCGCCGCCGCCCGCATCGCGGGTCGCGTGCGGCAGACGCCCATCCTGCAGGTGGAGGGTGCGGCCCTCGGCCTGCCCCACGCCGTCACGCTGAAGCTGGAACACACCCAGGTGACCGGGAGCTTCAAGGTGCGCGGCGCCTTCAACACGATGCTGTCGGCCGAGGTGCCCGCCGCGGGCGTCGTCGCGGCCTCGGGCGGCAACCACGGCGCGGCGGTGGCCCACGCGGCGAGCGCGCTGGGGCACCGCTCGAAGATCTTCGTGCCGAGGCTGATCGCCAAGGAAGAGAAGCTCGCCCGGATGCGGGCCTTCGGCGGCGAGGTGATCCTGACCGAAGGGTCGGTGGCCGATTGCATGGCCGAATACGCCGCCCATGCCGAGGAGACCGGCGCGCTCTCGGTCCACCCCTACGACACCTTTCCGACCCTGGCGGGACAGGGCACCGTCGCGCGCGAGATCGAGGCGCAGATGGGCGGCCTCGACACGATCCTCGTCTCGACGGGCGGCGGCGGGCTGATCGGCGGGGTGGCGGCCTGGTTCCGCGACCGGGTCCGCGTCATCTCGGTCGAGACGCATGACACCAACACGCTCGAACGCTCCTTCCGCGAAGGGCCGGAGTTCAGCGCCAGCCCCTCGGGCGTCGCGGCCTCGTCGCTGGGCGGGCCGCGGCTGGGCGTGATGTCCTGGGAGGTGATCCGCGAGAACGTGGACGCGGCGCTTCTGGTCGATGACGACGCCGTCTACGAGGCCGCGCGGCGCCTTTGGGACGGCACGCGGCTTGTGGGCGAGCCGGGGGCGGCGGTGGCGCTGGCGGCGCTCACCTCGGGGGCCTACGTGCCCGAAGCGGGCGAGCGGGTCTGCGTGCTTCTCTGCGGGGGGAATGCCGATCCGGGCTGGTTCCTGCCGTGAGGCGGATCGCGGTCGTCCTGGCGCTGGCGCTGGCACCGCCCGCGGCGGCGCAGCCCGAGGGGTTCTCCGGGGCGATGGACGCGTTGCTTGCGCCCGGCGGCGAAGCCGCGCCGATGCTGCGCTGCGCGGGGCTGTTCCGGGCCTTCCGGCTGCTGGTGGGCGAGGACACCGAGATCGGCGCCGAGGCGCTGGAGGGCGAGGTCGATCTTGCCGTGGCGGCGGGGCTCTTGCGCGAGACCGAGACCGGGGCCGAGGCGGCCACGGCGCTGGAAGAGATCGCACCGCTGATCGCCGCGGCGGCGGAGCTGTACCTCGACCGGATGGTCGGCAACGAGGCCGCGGCGGGCAACGTCATGGACCCGGGGCTGGACGAGACGCTTGCGGCCTGCGCGGAGCTGCGCGGCGCGATCGGCGGCTGACCCGCGCGCCACCCGGCAACGGTTTGTTTCCGGGGCGCTGCCCCCCCCGGCGGCTATGCCCGAGACCCCGGTTTTGCTAGCCTTCCGCGCGGAGGAATGACCGCGAAAGGGTCCCGCGATGCGTCTTGCGCCGATCTGCGCCGCCTTGCTCGGAGGCGTCGCGCTCTCCGCCTCGGCGGCGGTCACGCCGCTCGACTGGCCGGAAGAGGCCGAAGGCCGCCACGCCACGGCCTTTCACTGCGCCGCGGTGATGACGGCCTTCGGCCTCGCCTATGCGACGGCGACCGAGATGACCGGCGCGCCCGAAGGGCTGCCGCCCGGCACGCTGCCGCGCGCGCTTCTGGCCGAGGCGGGGGGGGCCGCGCGGCTGGGCGAGATCCGGACACAGGCCGAGGCCTGGGCGGACCATTCCGAGAGCATGGCCTCGACGCATTTCTTTCCCCGCCTCTCGGGAGAGGGCACCCCCTACCTCGCCGACGAGGGGCGGATGCTGATGCTGGCGGTGCAGGAGTGCGTCGCGCGCTTCGGGCTGTAAGGGCACCCGTCTTTTGCAAAAGACGGGCCAGAGCCTTGCAAGGCTCTGGGGCAGGGCTTTGCAAAGCCCTGCCGTCGCGCGCCGCGCCCCCTTGCCCTCCCCCGGGGTTCGGGCCACATTCCGCCCCATGGCGAAGCACCCCACCGACAACCCGGCCGATCCCTTCAAGAAGGCGCTGGCCGAGGCGACCCGCGTCCTGGCCGACGACCCGGACCTGGGCGTTACCTATTCCGTCGATCCGCCGGGTCTGTCGGGCGACAGCCTGCGCCTGCCGCAGGTGAGCCGCCGGATGACCCGCGAGGAGGTGCTGCTGGCGCGCGGCACGGCCGATGCGCTGGCGCTGCGCCACCGGTACCACGACCTCGGGACCGCCGCGCGCTACGCGCCGCCGGGTGCCATGGCGCGCGACCTGATGGAGGCGATGGAGACCGCCCGATGCGAGGCGATCGGCGCGCGCGACATGCCGGGCACCGCCGGCAACATCGACGCGAAGATTGGCCACGAGGCGCGGCGCAAGGGCTACGGCGAGGTGCGGCAGGCCTCGGACGCGCCGCTTGCAACGGCGGCCGGCTACCTGATCCGCCATCTCGCCACGGGCCGCGACCTGCCGCCCGAGGCGGCCAACGTGATGGAGCTGTGGCGCGGGTTCATCGAGGATCGCTGCGGCGACACGCTCGACAACCTCGGCGACGTGCTGCGCGACCAGTCCGCCTTCGCGCGCTTCGCGCGGCAGATGATCAGCGACCTCGGCTACGGCGACCAGCTGGGCGAAGACCCCGACGAGATGGACGACGAGGGCGAGGACGAGGCGAGCGAGGAGCAGGAGGAACAGCCCGACTCGACCGGTGAGGACGACAGCGCCGAAGAGGATGCCGAGGCCAACCCCGAGCGCAGCCAGGACGAACAGCAGGACCAGTCCCAGGCCCAGGTCCAGATGGACGACCAGGGCGAGATGGAGGAGGCCGAGGAGCAGGAGATGCCCGAGGGCGAGGCCCCGCTCGAGCCGCCGCCCCCCGCGCCCCATTCCGACGCCGACCCGACCTATGCCGTCTTCACCACCGAGCATGACGAGGAGATCCCCGCCGAGGACCTGGCCGAGGCGCAGGAGCTGGAGCGCCTGCGCGCCTATCTCGACCAGCAGCTCGAGCCGTTGAAAGGCGCCGTGTCGCGGCTGGCCAACAAGCTGCAGCGCCGCCTGCAGGCGCAGCAGAACCGCAGCTGGGAGTTCGACCGCGAGGAGGGCATCCTCGATGCGGGCCGCCTGGCGCGGGTGGTGGCGAACCCGACGACGCCGCTGAGTTTCAAGGTCGAGAAGGACATGGAGTTCCGCGACACGGTGGTGACGCTTCTCCTGGACAATTCCGGCTCGATGCGGGGGCGGCCGATTTCCATCGCGGCGATCTGTGCCGACGTGCTGGCGCGCACGTTGGAGCGCTGCGGGGTGAAGGTCGAGATCCTGGGTTTCACCACGCGGGCCTGGAAGGGCGGCAAGGCGCGCGAGGAATGGCTGGCGCAAGGGCGCCCGCAGCAGCCGGGGCGGCTGAACGACCTGCGCCACATCGTCTACAAGAGCGCGGACGCGCCCTGGCGTCGCGTGCGCGACAACCTCGGGCTGATGATGAAGGAGGGTCTCCTGAAGGAGAACATCGACGGCGAGGCGCTGGAATGGGCGCATCGGCGGATGGTGAACCGGCCCGAGGCGCGCAAGATCCTGATGGTGATCTCGGACGGCGCGCCGGTGGATGACAGCACGCTGAGCGTGAACCCGGCGAATTACCTCGAGAAGCACCTGCGCGACGTGATCGCCATGGTCGAGCGGCGGCGCGCGGTGGAGTTGCTGGCGATCGGCATCGGCCATGACGTGACGCGTTACTACCAGCGCGCGGTGACGATCACCGACGCCGAGCAGCTGGCCGGTGCGATCACCGAGCAGCTGGCGAGCCTGTTCGACAGCGACCCGCGGGCGCGCGCGCGCGTGATGGGGATGAAGCGCGCGAGCTGAGGGGTGTTTCGCCGCTGCCGCGGCGACCCGGCGGAAAACATGCGTTTTCCGGGGTGCCCGTGGCGGGCGTGATCGCGTGAGCGGGATGCGGCCCAGGCTTGGCTGGCCGCGCCTGTGCGTATTTTTGGAAAGATGAAGGAGGGGCCGGTGTTCCAGGACTTCGAGGTGAAGACGCGGCCCCAGGACGGGCCCCCGCGGCTGGCCGCGCTGCGGGCCGAGATGGCGAAGGCGGGTCTCGACGGGTTTCTCGTGCCGCGCGCGGACCGGTTCCAGGGCGAATACGTGGCCCCCTCGGACGAGCGACTGGCCTGGCTGACGGGCTTCACCGGTTCCGCGGGCTTCGCCGCCGTCCTGTCGGAGGTGGCCGGTGTCTTCATCGACGGGCGCTACCGGGTGCAGGTGAAGGCGCAGACCGACCCTTCGGTCTTCACCCCCGTGGCCTGGCCCGAAACGACGCTCGAGGACTGGCTGATCGACGCGCTGCCGAAGGGCGGTGTCGTGGGGTTCGACCCCTGGCTGCATACCGCGGCGGAGGTGGCGCGGCTCGAGGCGGCGCTCTCGAAACGGCAGATCGCGCTGAGGCCGGTGGACAACCTCGTCGATGCGATCTGGGCCGACCGGCCCGCACCGCCGATGGCCCCCGCAACGGCCTGGCCCGAGGTCCATGCCGGGCGCAGCGCGTCGGCGAAGCTGGCGCTTGTGGCAGGTGATCTTGCCGGTCGGGGCGAGGATGCGGCCTTGATCACGCAGCCGGACAGCCTGTGCTGGCTGTTGAACCTGCGGGGGGGCGACGTGCCCCACACGCCGCTCATGCAGGCGATGGGGCTGATGCGTCGGAGCGGGGCGCTGGAGCTGTTCGTCGAGCAGGAGAAGCTTTCGGGGGTGACGCTTCCGGAAGCCGTCACGATTCGCCCGCCATCCACGCTGGAGACCGTGCTTGCCGCCGAGACGGGTCGCGTGCGCGTCGATGACAGCTCCGCCCCGGCAGCCGCCAGGGTCCTGCTCACCGAGGCGGGCGCCGAGGTGGTGGAAGGGCGTGACCCCTGCCTCATGCCGAAGGCGCGGAAGCACCCCGCCGAGATCGCCGCGACGACCGCCGCGCATCTGCGCGACGGGGCGGCGGTGGCGCGTTTCCTGCACTGGTTCGATCTCGAGGCCCCCAAGGGGGGGCTGACCGAGATCGACGCGGCCCGCGCGCTGGAGGGGTTCCGCCGGGAGACCGGCGCGCTGAAGGAGATCAGCTTCGACACGATCTCGGCGGCGGGCGCCCATGCCGCCCTGCCCCATTACCGGGTGAGCGAGCAGAGCAATGCGCCGATCCGGCCCGGCGAGGTCTTCCTGATCGACTCGGGCGGGCAATACGAGGATGGCACGACCGACATCACCCGCACGCTCGCGGTGGGCGAGGTGACGGAGGAGGTGCGCGTCGCCTTCACGCAGGTGTTGCGCGGCATGATCGCGATCCACCTCGCGCAGTTCCCCAGGGGTGTGGCGGGGGCGCATCTCGACGCGCTGGCGCGGGCGCCGCTCTGGGCGGCGGGGCGGGATTTCGACCATGGCACGGGGCATGGCGTGGGCGTCTACCTGTCGGTCCACGAGGGGCCGCAGCGCCTGAGCCGGGTGTCGACCCTGCCGCTGGAGGAAGGCATGATCCTGTCGAACGAGCCGGGCTATTACCGCGAGGGCGCCTTCGGCATCCGCATCGAGAACCTTGTCGTGGTGGCCGAGGCCCCGCCCCTGCCGGGCGGCGACGACCGGGCGATGCTGCATTTCGAGACGATCACCTGGGCCCCCATCGACCGGCGCATGATCCTGCCCGAGATGCTGGCCCCGCTGGAACGCGACTGGCTTGACGCCTATCACACCGAGGTGCTGGCGAAGATCGGGCCGCTCGTGCCCGAGGACACGCGGGCCTGGCTCGCGCAGGCCTGCGCGGCCATCTGACACCGAACCGTCACATCCCCTTGGCATTCAAGGGGTCCGCCCCCTAAAGAGGGGCCGAACTGGAAGGAGGGACCATCCATGGCAGACCATATCAGGATCCGGAAGGCTCCGGGCAAATGGGTGGTGCGCGCCGGCGGCGCGGTTCTCGGAGAAAGCGAGAACGCCCTGGAGCTGAGCGAAGGCGACTATCCGCCGGTGATCTATTTCCCGCGCGCCGATATCGGCATGGCCTTTCTCGAGCGGACCGAGAGTTCGACCAAGTGCCCCTGGAAGGGAACGGCCACCTATTACACCGTGTCGAGTGCTGCGGGCGACATCCCCGACGCGGCCTGGTCCTACGAGGACCCGCTGGAGGCCGTGGCCCGCATCAGGGATCACATCGCCTTCTACACCGACCGGGTCACGGTCGAGCAGCTCTGAGCGGCTGCCTCAGCTGTGTTCCTCGGCCGCCGTGGCGGCCAGCGCGCGGTTGTAGGCCTTGAGCGCATCGACATGGAACAGCGCTCCCTCGAGCGCGGGGGGGCCGTCACCGGGGGCGAGCTGGACCACGGGGACATAGTCGAGCCCCGTGCGCTCGAAGATCGGCAGGGCACGTTCCAGCGTGGCGTTGGTGTCGGTGTAGATGCCCTGTTCCACGAGGGTCAGCAGCCGGTCCTCGGGGGCGGCGTTCTCGTGATCCATCGGGCGCATCACGCGGCCGACGCGGAACATCGACAGGAGATAGGCCTGCGGCCCGGCGGCGAGGTGGATGTTGCGCCGCTCGAGCTGGGTCAGGAAGAAGGAATGATCGACGAGCCGCGACGACAGCGCCGTCGACATCGACACCGCGACCATGACGGCAAGGCCGGTCTGCCAGTCGCCGGTCAGTTCGAAGACGATCAGCGTGGTCGAGATCGGCGCGCCCAGCACGGCGGCGGCGACGGCCCCCATGCCCGCAAGCGCGTAGAGCGTGCCCTCGCCCGACTGGTCGGGGAAGATCGAGGTCGCGACGATCCCAAAGGCAAGCCCGGTGAGCGCGCCGATCATCAGCGAGGGCGAGAAGACGCCGCCGCCCATGCGCCCGCCGATGGTGATGGCGGCGGCGGCGACCTTGAGCATGGCGAAAACGATCGCCTCCCAGAGGAAAAGCTCTCCGGTCAGCGCGGCCGAGGTCGTCTCGTAGCCGACGCCGATGATATGGGGAAACCAGATCGCCATCGCGCCCAGCATCAGCCCGGCAACGGCAGGGCGCAGCCAGCGCGGCAGCCCCGTGCGCCGCTGGGCCAGGGTCCCAAGGTCCTCGGCCCAGAAGGTCGCGCGCATGAAGGCGACCGCGACGAAACCGCAGAGCAGGCCGAGGATCAGGAAGGCGGGAAGTTCCACGTAGAATTGCAGCCCGTCGTCGCCGGGCAGGCTGAACTCGGTCACGCCGCCGAACTCGAGCCGGTTGATGACCGTGCCCGCGACCGAGGCGATGACGATCGGCGCGAAGGCATGCACGGCGAAATGGCGCAACACCACCTCGAGCGCGAAGAGCGCGCCCGCGATCGGGGCGTTGAAACTGGCCGAGACGGCGGCGGCCACGGCGCAGCCCAGCAGGTCGCGCCCGGTGATGCCGTCGGCCTTGATCCAGTCCGACACCCGCGTCGAGATGACGGCGGCGAGATGCACCACCGGCCCCTCCCGGCCCGAGGAGCCGCCCGAGCCGAGCGTGATCATCGAGGCGAGCGCCGAGGCAAGACCCGCGCGCTGCTCGACCCGGCCATCGGCAAGCGCCGCCCCCTCGATCACGTCGGCGACGGAGCGGACGCGCCCGTCCGGCGTGAACCAGTGCAGGATGAGGCCGACGACAAGGCCGCCGGCAACGGGGATCAGGAGGATGAGATACCAGGGAAGGCTTTCCGCGAAGCTGTGCATGAGGCGCACGTCCTCGACGCCGTAGAGGGTTTCCTGCAGCCAGCTGATGCCCTTGCGGAAGAAGAGGGCGGCGAAACCCGCGGCGATCCCGATCAGAAGGGCGATGAGCCAGAACTGGACCTGCGTCGGGCCCTTGCGGCGCAACACCTCCCAGCCGCCGCGGCACGCGGTGACGGCCTTTCCGGCCTGCTCCTGCAAGATGGCGCGCAGCGGTCCGGCCACGTCCAAACCTCCAACCTTCCGGTAAAACGGCCATGCGCCTCGGCGAAGCGGCACCGGGTTGACCCGGGTGTAAGGCACGGGCGCGGCTGAGGAAAGGTGGAAGGCATGCCCGTCGCGCCGATTTCGGGGCCTTCGGCCCCGACCCGGCGGCGCGCGGCGTCGGGCCCCTGCGGGG
>WVSO01000119.1 GCA_015689745.1 Rhodobacterales bacterium HKCCSP123
GGCGCGCTGCCGGGCGCGGGCTGGATCTGGGCCGCGGTGATCGCGGGGCTGGCGGGGCTGGTCGTATGGCGCTCGGGGGCGCGGATCGGCGTGCTGGCGGGCGCGGCCCTTCTGGGCGCGCTGGTGCCGCTGGCATGGGTCGGGACGGGCTACGTGCTCTACGATGATTTCGACGCGATCCCGCTGGAGGGGCTGGCCTTTACCGGGCCCTTCGCCGAGACGATCTTCTGGGGCGTCGCGGCCCAGGTGACGAGCGCGGGCTTCGGCGCGGGCCTCGTGGGCGGCGTGCTGGCCGGAGCGCTTCTGGCGGCCGTGGGCTCGCGCAGCTTCCGGGTGGAGAGCTTCGAGAGCGCGGGCCAGATGGGGCGCAGCCTTGGCGGCGCGGTCCTGATGGGCGTGGGCGGCGTGCTGGCGGGGGGCTGCACCGTGGGCGCTGGCCTTGCCGGGGTGCCGACGCTGGGGGTCGCCGCGCTGGTGGCCATCGCTTCGATCGTGGCGGGCATCTACGGCGGCGATGCGGTGCTGTCGCGGCGCGGTGCGGGGCGGCTGGTCGCGGCGGAGTGACCCGTCAGGCCAGGGTCACGCCGACCGTGCGCATCCCCTGCTCGGCCGCGGCGAGCGATCCGTTCAGGTCGATGGCGCGGCAGAGCTCCTGCCGGACGGTCACCTCGAAGCCCAGCTTCGCGGCATCGACGGCCGAGTAATTCACGCAGAAATCGGTCGCCAGCCCGACCATCGTCAGGCGGGTGATGCCGCGGGTCCTGAGGTAGCCCTCGAGGCCCGTCGGCGTCTGGTGGTCGTTCTCGAAGAAGGCGGAATAGCTGTCGATGGCGCGGTTGAAGCCCTTGCGGAGGATCAGGTCGGCGCGGTCCGTGGTCAGGTCGGGATGGAACTGCGCGCCGATCGAGCCCTGGATGCAATGGTCGGGCCAGAGAACCTGGGGACCATAGGGCATTTCGATCATCTCAAGCGGGGCCTTGCCGGGGTGTTCCGAGGCGAAGGAGGAATGGCCGGCCGGGTGCCAGTCCTGCGTCAGGATCACGGCCGGAAACTCGGCCATGAGCGCGTTGATGCCGGGGACGATCAGGTCGCCCCCCGGCACGGCGAGCGCGCCGCCGGGACAGAAGTCGTTCTGGACGTCGATCACGATCAGGGCTTGGGTCATGGGGTCCTCCGGTCGGTGGGTCCTGTGTGCCACAGGCTCGGGCGCGGTGAAAGGGAGGGCAGGATTGACCGGCATCAAGGCACCGGCCCCGCCTTTGCGCCAGGTTGGCCGCGGAATCCGGAGATGAGTGGAGGGACGCATGAAACTGCTTGTCGGATATGCCTCGACGCAGGGGCAGACCCGCAAGATCGCGCGGCACGTCGCCGATCTGCTGGCAGACCGGGGCCATGCCGCGGAACTCATGGCGCTGGAGGAGGCCGAGGGGCTCGAGATGGCGCGCTTCGACCGGGCGGTCCTCGCCGCGTCGGTGCATATCGGGCACTACCAGGCGTCGCTGGTGAACTTCGCCGAGACCGAGCGGGCCTGGCTGAACGCCCATCCGGTGCTGTTCCTGTCGGTGTCGCTGGCTGCCGCCGGGCATGACGCCGAGGAGTGGCGCGCGCTGGACGGCATCGCCGCGGACATGGCCGAGGCGACCGGATGGACCCCGTCGCAGGTGGTGCATGTGGCGGGCGCCTACGCCCCGTCGCGCTACGATGTCTTCACCCGCTTCACCCTGCGCCGGATCATCGCCGCGAAGGACCCGGAGGCCGACCTGTCGAAGGACAAGGAATACACCGACTGGGCCGCGCTCGACGCGGCGGTGGCGGCATGGCTTGCGGCCTGATGTCGGCTTGTGGCGCGCGGCCTGCGGTCCTATGTGCGCGCCCATGATCACGGTCGCAGCCCTCTACCAGTTCACCGCCTTTCCCGACCCCGCGGCCTTGCGCGGGCCGCTTCTGTCGCTGTGCGAGGCGCAGGGGGTGAAGGGCACGCTGCTGCTGGCGGGCGAAGGGATCAACGGGACGATCGCGGGCAGCCGCGCGGGGATCGACGCGGTGCTGGCGCATATCCGCGCCCTGCCCGGCTGCGCCGATCTCGAGTGGAAGGAAAGCACCGCCGAGGCGATGCCCTTCGGCCGGATGAAGGTGCGGCTGAAGCGCGAGATCGTGACGATGGGCGTGCCGGGCACGGACCCGCGCGCCATCGTGGGGACCTACGTGGAGCCCGCCGCGTGGAACGACCTGATTTCCGCGCCCGATGTCGCGGTGATCGACACGCGCAACGATTACGAGGTCGCCATCGGCACCTTTCGCGGGGCGGTGGACCCCGAGACGGAAAGCTTCCGGGATTTTCCGGCTTGGTGGGCGGCGAACAAGGACCGCTTCCACAACAAGCGCATCGCCATGTTCTGCACCGGCGGCATCCGCTGCGAGAAATCCACCGCCTTCCTCAAGGCGCAGGGGGTGGCGGAGGTCTATCACCTGAAGGGCGGCATCCTGAAATACCTCGAGGAGGTGCCCGAGGGCGAAAGCCTTTGGGAGGGCGGCTGTTTCGTCTTCGACGAGCGCGTGGCGGTGGGGCACGGTTTGGAGACGCTGCCCCATGAGCTGTGCCGCGCCTGCCGCCGCCCGATCCTGCCCGGGGACCGCGCCCGGCCCGAGTTCGAGGAGGGGGTTCAGTGCCACCTCTGCGTGGAGGAGTATTCCGAGGAGGACCGCGCGCGGTTCCGCGAACGGCAACGGCAGGTGAAACTGGCCGAAGCCCGCGGCGCGGCGCATGTGGGGGCTGTGGCGAAGGGCGGGGCGTGAACCCTACGGGGAAACCTGCCTCAAAGGCCCCAGAGGACCGCGTATAGCCCGTCCATGACGCGTTGGCCTTCCTCGGGCGTCAGACGATGCACCGGTTTCGCCTGTTGCAGGCGACGGGTTTCCACGGTCACGGGCATATGCGCGGCAACCCGGTAGGGGCGTCCCTTGATCGAGATGTCCACCGTCAGGCCCCGCAAACCGGGGTCTTCGTCGCGGGGAAGCACGGGAACGAGGATCGTGGAGGGCAGGTCGAGAAGATGCTCGGACTGGACCACGAGGAAATGGGCCCCGCCGATGGCGAGGACGTCAAACTTCGTCATCGAAGCGCGGGCGGTGGATGGCCAGATCGGCGCCCGGAATGCCACGCTCCTCGATCCTGCGCGCCTCGGCGGCGATGGCGTCGCGGTTTTCGGCAAGCCACGCCTTTGCGCGGGTTTCGGGCGTTTCCCGTGCCATGTCGGCGGCCACGAGATCCTTGAGGTAATCGGTCAGGGTCTTGCCCTTGGCCTCGGCCCAGGCGCTGAGTTTCCGCTTTTCGTCGGGGTCCATTCGGATCGTCAGGTTGGCCATGGCGCGCTCCCGCTGCATGCACTGACAATATAGCGAAAACGTCGGTGCATTCAAAGGCTCCCCGCCAAAGCAAAAAGGGGCGCCCGGAGGCGCCCCTTTCCCTGTCTGTCCGAAGGGAGGTTCGGATCAGCCCTTGGTGAAGTCCGGGTAGGCTTCCATGCCCAGCTCGGAGACGTCGAGGCCCGCCAGTTCCGCCTCTTCCGAGACGCGGATGCCCATGATCGCCTTCAGCGCGAACCAGACGACCAGCGAGGCGACGAAGGTGAAGACACCGTAGGCCGCGATGCCCATCAGCTGGGTGCCGAGGCTGGCGTCGCCGTTGTAGAAGACCACGGCGATGGTGCCCCAGATGCCGGCGAAGAGGTGCACCGGGATGGCGCCCACCACGTCGTCGATCTTGAACTTGTCGAGCAGCGGAACGGTGAAGACCACGATCACGCCGCCGACGGCACCGATCCAGAGCGCCCCGAAGAGCGAGGGAGCCAGCGGCTCGGCGGTGATCGAGACGAGGCCCGCCAGGGCGCCGTTCAGCACCATCGTCAGGTCGGCCTTGCCGTAGAGCACCTGCGTCAGGATCAGCGCGGTCACCGCACCGGCCGCAGCGGCCATGTTGGTGTTGGCGAAGATGCGCGACACGTCGGAGACGTCACCCACGGTGCCCATCGCCAGCTGCGAGCCGCCGTTGAAGCCGAACCAGCCCAGCCACAGGATGAACGTGCCCAGCGTCGCCAGCGCGAGGTTGGAGCCCGGCATCGGGTGGATCTTGCCATCCTTGCTGTACTTGCCAAGGCGCGGGCCGAGGACGATCGCACCTGCCAGGGCGGCCCAGCCCCCCACGGAGTGCACGATGGTCGAGCCTGCGAAGTCGGAGAAGCCCGCTTCGGACAGCCAGCCGCCGCCCCACTGCCACGAGCCCGAGATCGGGTACATGAAGCCGGTGAGGATGATCACGAAGATCAGGAACGGCCAGAGCTTGATCCGCTCGGCCAGCGCGCCCGAGACGATCGAGGCGGTGGCGGCGACGAAGACCAGCTGGAAGAAGAAGTCCGAGCCGACCGACGCGTAGTCGAGCGCGGCATCGGCGGCGGCGACGCCCACCGGGTCCAGCTGCGTGATGACGAAGAAGCTGCCGACGTAGCCGTTGAAGTCACCGGGGTACATCAGGTTGAAGCCGACGAGCCAGTACATGATCGCGGCGAAGGAGTAGAGCGCGATGTTCTTGGTCATCTGCATCGTGACGTTCTTGGAGCGGACAAGGCCGCCCTCGAGCATCGCGAAGCCTGCGGCCATGAAGAACACCAGGAAGCCTGCCATGCAGAACAGCAGGGTCGTCATGATGTAGGGGCCGATCTCGTCGAAGGACGGCGCGGCGTCCTGCGCAAGGGCCATGGACGGCACCGCGACAAGCGCGGCGGCGGCCAGGGGAAGGTACTTGGACAGTTTCATTGGACTAAGGTCTCCTAGGTGGTCCCGCCGCGGATCACAGCGCGTCGTCGTTGGTTTCGCCGGTGCGGACACGCACGGCGCTCTGCACGTCGAGGACGAAGATCTTGCCGTCGCCGATCTTGTCGGTCTTGGCCGTGGTCTGGATGGTCTCGACCACCTGGTCCGCCATGGAGGCCGCGACCACGATCTCGAGCTTGACCTTCGGCACGAAGTTCACGGCGTATTCCGCGCCGCGGTAGATTTCGGTGTGACCCGACTGCGAGCCAAAGCCCTTGATCTCGGTCACCATCATGCCGCGCACGCCGATTGCGGTCAGCGCCTCGCGGACCTCCTCGAGCTTGAACGGCTTGATCGCTGCGATGATTAGTTTCACGTCATTCACCCTTCCGGTAGTTGTTCCGGTTTCGCCCGGCCGACCCGTTGCACTGCGGACGACACGCGCCCAAATCACGGGCAGTGGGGGTCATGAGCAACGAAACGCCGGGTTCGCGGCGCAACTGGCAGGCGATTTTGCATAAAATTTGCGCATTTTTCGGCATTAGCCCGCTTTTTAGGCATCATAATGATGCGGCAACGCGGCGAAGAGGGTCCACAAGCGACTCGTTTTTGCCTATCTTCCCGGCAAAAGAGGCAGAGGCAGTCTTATGAGTTCTTCCGGCAATGGCCGTCGTTCCGCGCCCTCGGGGCGCCGCAGCCTCGTGGCCGACCGGCGGGGCGCTCCGGCGACGCCGAAGACCAGGTCCGGCACCGGGGGCGGCGGCGGACGCAAGCCGCGCCGCGCCCGCAGGACACGCGCCGCGCGGCCGAGGCCGCGGGGCATCCTGGGCTGGATCGCGGCCTTCCTGCGGCTGATCTGGCGGATCGTCTGGGGCCTTGCCTGGCGCGGAACGGTGGCGGTGATGCTGCTGCTCGGGGCCGCCACCGCCTATTACTACGCGCAGCTTCCCGAGGTGGCCTCGGTGGTCGATGCCCGCGCGCGCGGCTCGGTCACCATGCTGGACCGTGACGGCAACGTCTTTGCCTGGCGGGGCGAGCAGTTCGGCGGCGCGATCGACCCCGGCACGGTCTCGGAGCACCTGACGAATGCGGTCGTCGCGACCGAGGACCGGCGCTTCTACCGCCATCTCGGCGTCAGCCCGCGCGGCATCGCCGGCGCCATCCGCATCAACCTGAGCGAGGGGCGCGGCCCGCTCGAGGGGCATGGCGGCTCGACCATCACGCAGCAGGTGGCCAAGCTCATGTGCCTCGGGGTGCCCTACGACCCCGAGCAATGGGAGAGCGAGGCCGATTACGAGCAGGACTGCCGCCGCACGACGCTCTGGCGCAAGATCCAGGAAGTGCCCTTCGCGCTGGCGATGGAGGTCCGCTACACCAAGGACGAGATCCTCTCGATCTATTTCAACCGCGCCTATCTCGGCGCGGGCACGCGCGGCTTCGAGGCCGCGGCGCAGCGCTATTTCGGCATCTCATCCTCGGAACTGAACGCGCCGCAGGCCGCCATGCTTGCGGGGCTTCTGGTCGCGCCCTCCTATTACGCGCCGACCCGCAACCTCGAGCGCGCGCAGCGCAGGGCGTCGACGGTCATCCGGCTGATGGAGGAGCAGGGCTACCTGACCGCCGCGCAGGCGGCCGAGGCACAGGCCAACCCCGCCCGCCTGTCGGACGCCGCCGAGCAGGACACGGGCGGCTATTTCGCCGACTGGATCATGGCGAGCGGCCCGGATTTCCTGACCGGGGACACGACCGAGGACGTGATCATCCGCACCACCTTCGACCCCGAGATGCAGGCCGCCGCCGAGGCGGCGCTGGAAAACGTCTTTGCCAACCAGGTGCGCGAAGGGTCCGAGGCGCAGGCGGCCATCGTGGTGATGTCGGCCGACGGCGCGGTGCGCGCCATGGTCGGCGGGCGCGACACCGAGGGGACGGGCCTGTTCAACCGCGCGACGCAGGCGATGCGGCAGACGGGGTCCGCCTTCAAGCCCTTCGTCTACGCCACCGCGCTGGACCTGGGCTGGCGCTTCGACGACCTGATCCTCGACGCGCCCCTGACCATCGACATTCCGGGCTCGGGGCCGTGGTCGCCCGAGAACTACACCGGCCAGTTCTACGGCGAGGTCACGCTGACCGAGGCGCTGCGCGGATCGCTCAACACGGCCGCGGTACGGCTGAGCGAGGCGGCGGGGCGCGACCTTGTCCGCGAGGTCGCCGCGCAGTTCGGCATCGAGAGCGACCTTGCCGATGGGCCGGCGCTTGCGCTGGGGGCGTCGGAATCGACGCTGATCGAGATGACGGGCGCCTATTCGGGCATTCTCAACGGCGGCTCGGCGGTCCTGCCCTACGGCGTGCAGGAGTTGCGCCTGCTGGGCGACAGCACGCCGATGTTCGAGCAGCGGAGCGGCATCCAGGAGCGGGTGATCAGCGAGAACGCGGCGCGGCAGCTGACCTACATGATGTCGGTCGCCGTGGCCCAGGGCACCGGCCAGCGCGCGCGTCTGCCCGACCGGCCCGTCGCCGGCAAGACCGGCACCACGAACAGCCAGCGCGACGCGTGGTTCATCGGCTTCACCGCCGATTACGTCGCCGGCGTCTGGATGGGTTACGACGACAACCGGCCGCTTTCGGGCGTCACCGGGGGCGGCCTGCCGGCCGAGATCTGGCGGCAGACGATGGAGCGCATCCACGCCGACATCCCCCCCCGCCCCCTGCCGATGATCGACCCGGTCGAGGCCGGGCGGCCCGCGCCGCCCATCGTGGAATACAGCCCCGACGGGACCGTGGACTTCGGTGGCGAACCGCCGCCGCGCGGCACGCCCCTTGGCCCCGTGCCGCAGGACGACGCCGACCAGATCCTGATGCGCGTGCTGAACGGGCTGCTCGGGCGGAACTGACCGGGCATGAAAAAAGGCGCCCCGCGGGGCGCCTTTGTCCTTTGCCGCGGGGCGGTCTCAGACCGCGTCGTCGATCCACTTCTGAAGCGCGGCCTTGGGCGCTGCGCCGATCTTGTTCGACACGACCTCGCCGCCCTTGAACATGAAGAGCGCGGGGATGCCGCGCACGCCCAGCTGCATGGGCGATTGCGGGTTCTCGTCGACGTTGACCTTCACGATCTTCACGCGGCCTTCGTATTCGGCGCTGAGCTCCTCGAGCGCGGGGCCGATCTGCTTGCAGGGGCCGCACCACTCGGCCCAGAAATCCACGACGACGGGGATGTCGGACTGGCGCACTTCGGCATCGAAGGTGGCGTCGGAAACGGAAACGGTTGCCATGGCGTCTGGCCCTCCTGGCCTGTGTTGGGTCGGCTGCAGAACGTAGGGACGCCCCGTGACAGGGTCAAGCACAGCTTGCGCGCGCGAGTGCGGCGGACACGAGATCGTGTGGCAGTGGCATGAGTGTTGCGGTCCGCGTCCAGAGGATCGCGGTCTCGATGCTCCGGCCGGGGTAAACCGGCCCGAGCAGGGCGGTATAGGCACCCATCTGGCGCAGGAGGCCCTCGGGCGTGTCGCCGGGCGTGGCGGGGACGACGGCGTTGGTCTTGAAATCGACGGCAAGTATGCGGTCTTGCGTGACGATCAGCCGATCGATGACGCCGATCATCGGGCCGCCGAGGTCGGGCACGTCGCCGGTCAGCGTGACCTCGGCCAGCGCGTCCTCGGCAAAGAGGGGCGCAAGCGCGGGCGCGGACAGGACGCGCGTCGCCTCCGACAGGCAATCGGCGGCGAGGGCCGCGTCGGTCTCGCCCGGCTCGAGGGCGAGGATGCCGGGGGCGGCTTCGGCCCATGCGGCGGGGGGCAGGCCGGGAAGGTGCTCGAGCAGCAGGTGGACGAGACGGCCCCGGCGCAGCGCCGCGGCCTCGTCGAGGCCCGCGTCCGCACCCGCCACGATCTTGGCGCCGCCAAGGTCGGAGGGCCTGCGC
>WVSO01000012.1 GCA_015689745.1 Rhodobacterales bacterium HKCCSP123
GGCGAGCGGCAGCGGGTGGCCATCGGGCGCGCGCTGCTCTCGGGGCCGCGGATGCTGCTGCTCGACGAGCCGCTCGCGGCGCTCGACCCGGCGCGCAAGGCCGAGATCCTGCCGTTTCTCGAACGGCTCCGAGACGCCGCGGGCCTGCCGATCCTCTATGTCTCGCACGCGATGGAAGAGGTCGCGCGGCTGGCTACCACGGTCGTGGCCCTCGACGCGGGCCGCGTCGTGGCGGAAGGCCCGGCGGCATCGGTCCTGTCGGACCCCGCCGCGGTCCCCGCGCTCGACCCCGGCACCGCGGGCGCGGTGATCGAGGCGGTGGTCGAGGCGCAGGAGGCCGACGGGCTGACCCGCGTCGCGGCCGCGGGCGGCACGCTCTACCTGCCGCGGATCGCGGCCGAGCCGGGCGCGCGCCTGCGCCTTCGGATCGAGGCGCAGGACGTGATGATCTCGCGCGCGCGGCCCGAGGGGCTGTCGGCGCTGAACCTTCTCGAGGCGCGCATCCTGTCGATCCATCCCGGCCACGGCCCCGGCGCGCTGGTGCGGCTCGCGGCGGGCGAGGCTGTCATCCTGTCGCGGATCACGCAACGTTCGGTCAAGGCGCTTGGGCTGGCCGAGGGGCAGAGCGTGCATGCCGTGATCAAGTCCCTGGCGATGGCGAGCGACAACGTGGGCACGGCGCGCGCCTTGTCCGGGGAGGTCCGCGGCGGATGACGCGGTCAATCCGATGTGAAGCGGTGTCGCATCCTATTGGCGCGGGGCCCGCCCCGGCCTAATGTGCCCGGCATGATCACAGAACTCGGACATTTCGCCCTGATCCTCGCCTTCATGGTGGCGGTGTTTCAGATGATCGTGCCCCTTGTCGGCGCGCACCGCGGCAACCCCGCATGGATGGCCGTGGCGGAGCCCGCCGCGACCACGCAATTCCTGCTGACGGCCTTCAGCTTCGCGGCGCTGACCCATGCGTTCGTCACCTCCGATTTCTCGCTGAACCTCGTCGTTGCGAATTCGCATACCGACAAGCCGCTCCTCTACAAGATCACGGGCGTCTGGGGGAACCACGAGGGGTCCCTGCTGCTCTGGGTGCTGATCCTGACGCTGTTCGGCGCCTGCGCGGCCTGGTTCGGGGGCAACCTGCCGCCCAGCCTCAGGGCCCGCGTTCTGGCGGTGCAGAGCTCGGTCGCCGCGGCCTTCTTCGCCTTCATCCTCTTCACCTCGAACCCATTCCTGCGGCTCGAGTTTCCGCCCTTCGACGGGCAGGACCTGAACCCGCTTCTGCAGGACCCCGGCTTGGCCTTCCATCCGCCGTTCCTCTACCTCGGCTACGTCGGTCTTTCGATGGCCTTCTCCTTCGCGGTCGCCGCCCTGATCGAGGGGCGCGTCGATGCCGCCTGGGGCCGCTGGGTCAGGCCCTGGACTTTGGCGGCCTGGCTCTTCCTGACGGTGGGGATCGGCCTTGGGTCCTGGTGGGCCTATTACGAGCTGGGCTGGGGCGGCTTCTGGTTCTGGGACCCGGTCGAGAACGCGAGCTTCATGCCCTGGCTGATCGGGGCCGCGCTGCTGCATTCCGCGATCGTGGTGGAAAAGCGCGAGGCGATGAAAAGCTGGACGATCCTTCTGGCGATCCTCGCCTTCGGCTTCTCGCTGATCGGCACCTTCATCGTGCGCTCGGGCGTGCTGACGAGCGTGCACGCCTTCGCCAACGACCCCGAACGGGGGGTGTTCATCCTGATGATCCTCGGGTTCTTCATGGGGGGCGCGCTGCTTCTCTTCGCGCTGCGCGCGGGCGCGATGGAGGCAAAGGGCGTCTTCTCGACCGTCAGCCGCGAGAGCGGGCTGGTGGTGAACAACCTTCTTTTGGCGGTGTCGACCTTCGTGGTCTTCATCGGGACGATCTGGCCGCTCATCGCCGAGATGTTCTGGGGCCGCACCGTTTCGGTCGGGCCGCCCTTCTTCAACATGGCCTTCACCCCCTTCGTCTTCGCGCTCTCCGTGGCGCTGCCCATCGGCGCGATGCTGCCCTGGAAACGGGCGAAGATCGGGCGCGCGGTGCGCGCGCTGATCCCGGCGATGGTGCTGGCGCTGGCGCTGGGGCTTCTGGCCTGGGCGGTCTTCACCGGCCATTCGGCGCTGGCGCCGATCGGCGTGGGGCTGTCGGTCTGGCTGGTCGCGGGCGCGGTGACCGACCTGTGGTCGCGCACCGGGCGCGGTGACATCGCGAGCCGCTTCGGGCGGCTCTGGCGTCTGCCGCGCGCCGACTGGGGCAAGACCGTCGCCCATGCGGGCGTCGGCATCACCATGTTCGGCGTCGTGGCCCTGACCGGCTACCAGGTCGAGGATATCCGAGTGGCCCAAGAGGGGGATCCCTACCGCGTCGGCGCCTACGAGATCGAGCTTTTGTCGGTCGAGGAGAACGTGCAGGGGCCGAACTACATCTCGACCCTGGCCCATATCGCCGTGCGCGAGGCGGACGGGCGCGAGATCGCGCTTCTGCACCCGGAGCGGCGGATCTACCCGGTCGCGGGCATGCCCACGACCGAGGCCGGCATCGACAACGGCTTCACCCGCGATGTCTATGTCACGCTGGGTGACCCGCAGACGGGTGGCGGCTGGGCCGTGCGGACCTGGATCAAGCCCTTCGCCAACTGGATCTGGGGCGGCACGATCATCATGGCGCTCGGCGGCCTGCTGAGCCTGAGCGACCGGCGCTACCGGTTCGCTGCCGGCGCGGCCAAGGCCCGGCCCGAGCCGCAGGGGGTACCGGCGGAATGATGTGCCTCTCCGGTTGGCTGGCCCGGCTTTGGCACGGGCTGCGGGCTTTGCCGCGTGCGGTGCTGGCCGTCGTGCTGTTGCTCGGCGTGCTGGCGGCCGTCCCGGCCCATGCGGTGCAGCCCGACGAGGTGCTGGACGATCCCGTTCTCGAGGAGCGGGCGCGGGACATCTCGGCGGGGCTGCGCTGCGTCGTCTGCCGCAACGAGTCGATCGACGAATCGAACGCCACGCTCGCGCGCGACCTGCGGCTGCTGGTGCGCGAGCGGCTGGTCGCGGGCGACAGCGATGCCGAGGTCGTGAGCTTCATCGTCGACCGCTATGGCGAATACGTCCTTCTGCGCCCGACCATGTCCGGCTCCAACATCGCGCTCTGGCTGGCGCCCGCGCTGCTGCTGCTGGTGGGCGGCGGCCTTGCCGTCGTCTACATCCGCCGCCGCGCGGGCAGTCCGGCGCCCGCCGAGGCGGCGCTCAGCGCCGAGGAAGAGGCGCGGCTGAAGGATCTTCTGAAGGAGTGACGCCGCGTTTCGGCTTTCCCGTCCCGAAGGCTTTGCCTAGTCTCCGCCGCGACAGGTGAGCGGAGGACGGCCATGCACTACGAGACGATCACGCGCGAGGACCAGGACGGCATGGCGGTGATCACGCTGCGCCGCGCGCAGGTGATGAACGCGCTCAACACCCAGATGCGGGCCGAGATCACCCATGCGGTCGAGGCGGCGGGCCGCGAGGCGCGGGTCGTCGTGCTGACGGGCGAGGGGCGGGCCTTCTGCTCGGGGCAGGACCTGGGAGACCGCGCCAATGCCGCGAACCTGAACCTCGAGCGGACGCTGCGCGACGAATACATCCCGATGCTGATGGCGATCGTCGAGTGCCCGGTGCCCGTCATCGCCGCGGTGAACGGCACGGCGGCGGGCGCGGGGGCGAACCTTGCGCTGGTCTGCGACATCACCATCGCCGCGGAAAGCGCGAGCTTCATCCAGGCCTTCAGCCGGATCGGGCTGATCCCGGACGCGGGCGGCACATGGGTGCTGCCGCGGACGGTGGGCTTGCAGAAGGCGATGGGGGCCGCGCTCTTCGCCGACAAGATCACCGCGCGGCAGGCGGCCGATTGGGGGATGATCTGGGAAGCGGTCGAGGATGAGGCGTTTGACGCGACATGGCGCGCGCGGGCGATGCATCTCGCCAGCGGGCCGACCGAGGCCTTCAAGCGGGTGAAACAGGCGATGCAGGCGAGCTTTGGCAACGGCCTCCCGGAGCAGTTGCTGCTGGAGGGGCAGTTGCAGGGGCAATGCGGCAAGACACGCGATTTCAAGGAGGGGGTCGTGGCCTTCCTCGAGAAGCGCAAGCCGGTGTTCGAGGGGCGGTAAGCGCTGCGAAAAAGGGGGGCTCTGCCCCCCTTCGACGGCCTGCGGCCGTCTCTCCCCCCGGGATATTTGTGAAACGGAGAAGCAGGGGGCGCGTTAACCTTGATGAGAGGTGAACGCGCGCCTTGCCGTGGTTACCGTTCGGGGATCAACCCGCGGGGGCTGAAGCGCAGCACCAGCAGGAGGATCACCCCCATGGTGAAGAGCCGCATGTAGGCCGCGCTGTCGAGCAGGTGGTTCCTGAGCCAGGCGTCCTCGCTCATCCCCGCGGTGATGCCCTGCATCAGGAGCGTCCCAAGCGGTTCCACCTGGATCCAGAGCCACCAGATCAGGAAGCCGCCAAGCACCGCGCCCCAGTTGTTGCCCGAGCCGCCGACGATCACCATCACCCAGACGAGGAAGGTAAAGCGCAGCGGCTGGTAGGTGCCGGGCACCAGCTGGCTGTCGAGCGTGGTCATCATCGCGCCCGCCATGCCGACGATGGCCGAGCCGAGGATGAAGACCTGGAGGTGGCGCGCCTTGACGTCCTTGCCCATCGCCGAGGCCGAGACCTCGTTGTCGCGGATCGCGCGCATCATGCGGCCCCAGGGCGAGTTCCATGCCTTTTCGCTGAGCCAGATCAGGGTGAGCAGAACGACGACGAAGAGCGCGGCATAGCTGAGCTTGACCGTGATCGAGGAGAAGGTGACCGGGTCCGCGCCGATGCGGTCTGCGAAGGCGAGGAAGCGCTCGTTGGCCTGCAGGTCGATCTCGTAGGGGACGGGACGCGGCAGGCCGGTCACGTTCTTCACGCCGCGCGCCAGCCAGTCCTCGTTCTTCAGGACGGCGATGATGATCTCGGAGATGCCGAGCGTTGCGATGGCGAGATAGTCGGACCGCAGGCCGAGCGCGGTCTTGCCGATGATCCAGGCCGCGCCCGCGGCGAGCAGCCCGCCGACGGGCCAGGCCAGGATGATTGGAAGGCCGAGGCCGCCGAGATAGCCGGTGGTGGCGGGGTCGATCGCCTCGACCGCGGCGACGCCCGCGTCGAAAACCCGGCGGTAGAGGATGAAGCCTCCGACGAGGATGACGAGCATCGCAAGGGTCCGCATCCGGCCCACGGGAAGGCGCATGTAGGCGAGGATGGCCGCCACGATGGTCGCCGCGCCCAGCACGAGGCCCAGCAGGACACGAAGGCCGCCCGCGGCCCAGGCCTCGCCCACGGGGGGCATCGAGACCAGCACGGCGGCGAGACCGCCGAGCGCGACGAAGCCCATGATGCCGACGTTGAACAGGCCCGCGTAACCCCATTGCATGTTGACGCCGAGCGCCATGATCGCGCTGACGAGCCCCATGTTGAGGATGGTCAGGGTCGTGTTCCAGGACTGCATGAAGCCCGTGCCGATGAAGAGCAGCGCCACCAGCGCGAAGAGCAGCGCCGCGCGGCGGTCGAAGCTCTGGGCCGCGGGCAGGCCGGAGGTGGCGGGACGGGTCTGGTCGGGTGCCGTGCTCATACCGATTTCCCCTTCATGATGCCGGTTGGCCGGAACAGCAGCACGATCAGCAGGATGCCGAAGCTGACCGCGAACTTGTAGTCCGTCGACAGGAGTTGCAGGAGGCCCTCGGGCTCCCAGCCGCCGGGGGCGAGGTAGGTCACCACCTTTCGGAAGGCGTAGGTGACGCCGACCTCGGAGAAGGCGATGACGAAGCCGCCGAGGATCGCGCCCACGGGGTTGCCGAGGCCCCCGACGATGGCGGCGGCGAATATCGGCAGGAGGAGTTGGAAGTAGGTGAAGGGCTTGAAGCTCTTGTCCAGCCCGTAGAGGACACCCGCGGTGGTCGCCAGCGCCGCCACGATCAGCCAGGTGATCATCACCACCCGTTCGGGGTTGATACCCGAGAGCAGCGCGAGATCCTCGTTGTCGGAGAAGGCGCGCATCGACTTGCCGGTGCGGGTGCGGTTGAGGAACCAGAACAGCAGCACGACCGCGATCACCGCGACCGCGATGGTCAGGCCCTGGCTGGTGCGGAAGGCGAGCCCTTCCTCGAGGCCGGTCATCTCGCGGAAGGTGCGCGCCGAGATGATGAAGCGCTCGCCGTCTCCGAAGCGCTGGTCATCCACGCCGATGATGAAGCGCACGATGCCGTTCATGATGAACATCACGCCAAGGGACGCGATGACGTAGATCACCGGCTTGGCCTTCTGGGTGCGGTAGAAGCGATAGACCGCGCGGTCGGTGCCGATCACCAGGAGGCCCGTCGCGGCGATGCCGACGGGCAGGGCGAGGAGCGCTGTGGGCAGGGGGCCGATACCGTCCATGCCCAGGGCCTGCAGGCCCCATGTGCAGAGGATCACGACCATCGTGCCGAAGGCCATGGTGTCGCCATGGGCGAAGTTCGAGAAGCGCAGGATGCCGTAGATCAGCGTCACCCCGAGCGCGCCGAGCGCGAGCTGCGCGCCATAGGCTGTGGCGGGGATGATGACGAAGTTCAGGAGCGCGACGAACGCGTTGAGAAAGTCCATTCAGGTCATCTCCTCGCAGGTTCCGAAATAGGTGATGGCCGCGGCGGCACCGTCGAAGAGATGCACTGTCAGGATCGCGGTGTGATCGCCCTCGATGGTCAGAAGCTCGGCAAGCCCGTCGCGACCGGCGCTGGCGTAGGTGGCGGGCAGGGCGCCCGTGCCGGTCAGCCGCGCGACCGGGCTGGCGCCGGTGACGGTCGACAGGAACAGATCGCCCGCGTGGTCGGCGGCGATCACCTGCACCTCGAGGGCGCTTCCCTCGCAGTCCCCGGCGGCAAGGCATTCGACCGTGAAGACGCAATCCCAGGGCTCGGCCGAGGCGGAGGCCGCGAGGCAGGCGAGAAGGGCGGCGGTGCGGATCATCCCGCGCCCTCGCAGCTGCCGTAGCCGGTGACGCCGCGGGGGCTGGCCTGCGGCTGGTGGCCCGAGACGGCGAGCGCGCCGCCCGCGGTCTCGACGCTCAGCACCTGGACCGACTGCGTCTCGGGGTTGATGTAGGCCAGGCTGATCAGGCGCGTCTCGGCCAGCGCGCCGTCGGGCGCGGGCAGGTCGGCGAGAAGCGTGTAATCCGAGGGCAGGCCGCTGTCGTCCCAGGTCACCTGCCAGCCCGCCGCGCTGCCGCGGATCGAGAGCGGCTGGTCCCAGTCGCGGCAGCCTCCCGCGTCGAGGCAGAGCGTGGTCAGCGTGCAGTCGAGCGCGACGGGCGCGCCCTCCTGCGCGAGGGCCGGGGCCGCGGCGAGCCAGGCAAGAAGGGGGAGGGCGGCGCGCATGCTCATCCCCCCAGGAAACTCCGCCGGACCTCGGGGTCTTCCAGCAGTTCCTTGCCCGTGCCGGTATGGGCGTTGCGCCCCTGCACGAGGACATAGCCCTTGTCGGCGATCTCGAGCGCCTGGCGGGCGTTCTGCTCGACCATGAGGATCGGGATGCCGGTGCGGCTGACCTCGATGATCCGGTCGAACAGCTCGTCCATCACGATGGGCGAGACGCCGGCGGTGGGTTCGTCCAGCATCAGCACCTTGGGCTTCGTCATCAGCGCGCGGCCCACGGCGACCTGCTGGCGCTGGCCGCCGGACAACTCGCCCGCCGCCTGCCGGCGCTTGTCCTTGAGGATCGGGAACAGCTCGTAGACCTGCTCCATCGTCTCGCGGATGTCGTCGCGGCGGATGAAGGCGCCCATCTCGAGGTTTTCCTCGACCGACATGGAGGCGAAGATGTTGTTGGTCTGCGGCACGAAGCCCATGCCCTTGGCCACCCGCGCCTGCGGGGTGAGGTCGGTGATGTCCTCACCGTCCAGCCGGACCGAGCCCTGGCGGACGTTCAGCATGCCGAAGACGGCCTTCATCGCGGTGGATTTGCCCGCGCCGTTGGGGCCCACGATCACGGCGATCTCGCCGGCATCCACCGCGATGGTGCAGTCATGCAGGATGTTGGGGCCGTTACCGTAGCCGCCCGTCATGGTGTCGCCGATGAGAAAGGCGCTCGCCGTCGACATCGCGTGGCCGGTCCCCGGCGAGGGCTGCATGTCGCCGCCCTCCCTCGGGTTGACGATCGAGAAGTCCATGTTGCCGCGGTCGTTCTGGTAGGGATTGTCGCTCATGCGCCGGCCCCCGCTTCAAGCTTGTCCTTGTTCTTGAGGCCGGTGCCCAGGTAGGCCTCGATCACGTGCTCGTTGGCCTTGATCTCGTCGATCGTGCCCTCGGCCAGCACCTTGCCCTCGGCCATCACGATGACCGGGTCGCAGAGGCGGGCGATGAAATCCATGTCGTGCTCGATCACGCAGAAGGTGTAGCCGCGTTCCTTGTTGAGGCGGATGATCGCGTCGCCGATGGTGTTGAGAAGCGTCCGGTTCACACCCGCGCCCACCTCGTCGAGGAAGACGATCTTGGCGTCGACCATCATGGTGCGGCCCAGCTCCAGCAGTTTTTTCTGACCGCCCGAGACCTGGCCCGCCGGATGGTCGGCCAGGTGTTCGATGGTCAGGAACTCGAGCACCTCGTCGGCCTTCGCCCTCAGCGCGCGCTCCTCGTCGGCAATGCGCTTGCGGCCGAACCAGGTGTTCCAGAGGGTCTCGCCCGACTGGTCCGCAGGGACCATCATCAGGTTCTCGCGGCAGGTCATCGAGTGAAACTCGTGCGCGATCTGGAAGGTCCGCAGCAGGCCCTTGCCGAAGAGGACATGCGGCGCAAGGCCGGTGATGTCCTCGCCATCCATCACGACCCGCCCCGAGGTCGGCGGCAGGACGCCCGCGATCACGTTGAAGAGCGTGGTCTTGCCCGCCCCGTTGGGACCGATCAGCGCGGTGATCGAGCCGGTCTCGATGGTCAGGCTCGCACCGTCCACGGCATGAAAGCCGCCGAAATGCTTGTGGAGGTCGTGGACGACGATCATCGGCAAAAATCCCCCTGAAACGAAGCAGCCCGGCGAATGACCGGGCTGCCTGCGATGTTTGTTGGCCGAGATATCAGCGGAAGTTCACGGTCTCGATCGCGCCATCGATGATCTCGATCTCGCGGTAGGCGCCCGCGCTCTCGCCGCCGCCGATCAGTTCGACGGCCGTCGCGCCGACGTAGTCGATGTCGGTGCCCGCCGCGAGCAGCTCGAGCGCGCGGCCCAGCTCGCCCGGCAGGATCGGCTCGCCAGGAGCGTTTGCGACGTCCATGACATGCGCGGCATACTCGCCCGGATCGGTCGAGCCTGCGGCCTGCATGGCCAGCATGATCAGCGCCGCGGCGTCATAGGCCTCGGCCGAGAAGGCGGAGGTGCCGTCGAAACCCGCGGCCTCGGCGAGACCGAAGTAGACGTCCACGCCCTCGCTGTCGGTGCCGGGGAACTGGCCGAACGAGCCGTTCAGGTCAGCACCGATCGCTTCCACGAGCGCGTCGCCGACCATGCCGTCGGGCAGCACGAAGGTGTCGAAGGCGCCGGTGTCAAGCGCGGCCTGGATGATGCCGCGGCCACCCTGGTCGAGGTAGCCCGCGACGACGAGGACGTCACCGCCGGCGGAGGCCAGCGCGCCGACCTCTGCCGAGTAGTCGGCGCGGCCGTCTTCATGCGCGGCGACCAGGGTCACCGTGCCGCCTGCGGCTTCGAAGGCGGCGGCGAAGCTGTCGGCAAGGCCCTGGCCGTAGTCGTTGTTGGTGTAGGTCACGGCGACGGTGTCATAGCCGCGGTCCATGATGATCTCGGTCATCACGACACCCTGGCGCGCGTCCGACGGCGCGGTGCGGAAGAACAGGCCGTTGTCTTCCAGCGTCGAGAGCGCCGGCGAGGTGGCCGAGGGCGAGATCATGACCATGCCGTTGGCGATCGCCACGTTGTTCAGGGCCGCGATGGTCGCACCCGAGCAGAGCGCGCCCACGATGCCGTCCACGTTGTCCGAGGTGATCAGGCGCTCGGCGACCGCGGTCGCGGCCGAGGCGTCGACGCAGGTCGAGTCGCCGCGGATCGGCGTCACGGACATGCCGCCCAGCAGGGCGCCGCTTTCCGTGACTTCGGCCATCGCGAGCTCCGCGCCGTCTGCCATGCCGACCGCCAGCGATTCCGCCGGGCCGGTGAAGCCGAGCATGACGCCGAGCGTCACGCCGCCGCCGTGTGCATCGGCGAAGGCCGTGCCGGTCAGGGCCATGGTGGCGGCAGAGGCCATCAGGATTTTTTTCATGATTGTAACTCCCAAGTTGGACAGTTTCTGTCTTATGGGCGGGCAAGGTATCCGCAGGGTGAGGCGAAGGGAAGGGGTATCCGTCACGTGCGGGTGCAATGGACCGCAAGCCTGAAAACCTGCCCTGCGGACAGGACAACCGCCTTTCGGATCGCCTCTTTCGGTCGACCTTCCCGCTGACCTTACGTCAAGGGGCGGTCGTGCCGAACAGCCGCAGGCGCGACACGCCACCGTCCGGGAAGATGTTGAAACGCACATGGGTCACCGGGCCCAGGTCGATCAACTCGTCGCGGTAGCTGTGCTCGGCATCCGGCCCCAGTTTCTGCGGCGGCAGAAGCTCTTTCCAGAACATCGAGTCGGTGATGAGCGCGTCGGTCAGCCCGTCGCCGAACTTGCGCAGGTCCGCCGCCTGGATCGAGGCGGTGTCGGGATAGTTGCCCTTGAAATGCGCCGTGTCGATCAGGGCCTTCTCGATGGTGCCGCGCGCACCCAGCGCGATGATCATCCAGTCGTAGCCCGGCTCGCGGCGGCGCCGCGTTTCCCATCCGTCGCCCATGTTGAAGCCGCGGCCCGGTGCCAGCAGGCGCATGTAATCGCCGTAATGGGCATCCGAGAAGCCCAGGATCCGGCCCCCGTTCAGCGCGGCGGCCAGGTCGATCTCGCCCTTCGAATTCGCCTCGTCCAGTTCGGGAACGCCATAGGCCTTGAGCCGCGCGATCCCGCCGTCGGGGTAGATGTTGATCCGCAGATGCGTCCAGCTCTCGTAGCTGTCGCAGCCGAAATAGTGGTGCGACGAGGGGCCGAGCGCCTTGTGCGGCAGGATGGTGACCCAGCTCTGCTCTTCGGGGGGGAGGTCGCCGCTGTAGGTCGTCGCCTCGATCTTCACGGCCGGCGCGTAGTTTCCGGTGAAATGCGCGGTATCGACGTCGAAGCCGATGATCCGCCCCGCGCCCGCCAGCTTGATCACCGCCGCGTCATGCCCGCCGTCCCGGCGGCGCTGCGTCTCCCAGCCGTCCATCCACTTGCCGTGGTCGTCGAACTTGCCCTCGATGAAGACCGGGGGGCTGTCCTGCAGCATCCGGTCGAGCGGTGCGAAGAACTGGTTCGTCGCCCAGAGCGCCTTGGCGCCGAGGCCGGCGGAGGCGAGGTTGACACCCGTGCGCGCGAAAAGCGGGATGTCGGGGTTCAGGCTTTCGATGCTTGCCATTCTCGGTGTCCGGTTGAGGCGAGGGCAGGGGGAAGCCGTCCGGTTCTCCGGAGGTGCCCGTGCCTTCGATTGCAGCAGATGCCCGACGAATACGCGGCTTTTGCGCCCAAGGGCAAGAGGCCCTGCCGCGGAGATCTTGCACCTGCCGGCGATTTCGTCGGATTGTCCGGGCACTGACCGGAAAACCGGCCGTCGTGGCGCGAGGGGCTGACATGGACGCAACCATTCTTCTGCACTGGGCGGAATTCGCCGTCCGCTGGTTGCATGTCATCACCGCGATCGCCTGGATCGGGTCGAGCTTCTACTTCATCGCGCTGGACCTGGGGCTGAACCGCAACATCCCCGGCCCCGCCGACGGCGAGGAATGGCAGGTCCATGGCGGCGGGTTCTACCACATCCAGAAGTACATGGTCGCGCCCGAGGCGATGCCCGAGCACCTGACCTGGTTCAAATGGGAAAGCTACGCGACATGGCTGTCGGGGGCCGCCCTTCTGATCCTGCTCTACTGGGTGGGGGCCGAGCTTTACCTGGTCGACTGGACCGTGATGGAACTGGCGCCCTGGCAGGCGATCGCGCTTTCGGCCCTGTCCCTGACGCTGGGGTGGGTGGCTTACGACATGCTGTGCAAGTCGAGGCTCGGGGACAATCCGACGCTTCTGATGCTGCTGCTCTTCGGCATCATCGTGGTGCTCGCCTGGGGTTACACGCAGGTCTTCTCGGGCCGCGCGGCGCTTCTGCACCTCGGCGCGCTGACGGCGACGATCATGACGGCGAATGTCGCCATGATCATCATTCCCAACCAGAAGATCGTGGTGGCCGACCTCAAGGCGGGCCGCACGCCCGATCCGAAATACGGCAAGATCGCCAAGCTGCGCTCGACCCACAACAATTACCTGACGCTGCCGGTCATCTTCCTGATGCTGTCGAACCATTACCCGCTCGCCTTCGCGTCGGACTGGAACTGGCTGATCGCCTCGCTCGTCTTCCTGATGGGCGTGACGATCCGGCATTTCTTCAACACGATGCATGCCCGGGGCGGCTACCGCTGGTGGACATGGGGCGCCACGGCCGTGATCTTCGCCGTGATCGTCTGGCTCTCCGTGCTGCCGCTGATGCGGGACGAGCCGATGGAAGAGGCGGCCCTGAGCCCGAGCCAGGAACGCTTCGCCGCGCACGCGCTCTTCCCCGAGGTCTCGGGGCTGGTCTACGCCAACTGCGCCTCCTGCCACGCCTCCGAGGTGTTCATGGCGGGGCTCGCCGCGGCCCCGAGGGGCGTGATGCTCGACACGGACGGGCAGATCGCGATCCACGCGCGCCAGATCTACCTGCAGGCGGGCGTGACCCACGCGATGCCGCCCGGCAATTTCGCCTTTCTCACCGAGGAGGACCGCGCGCTGATCCGCCGCTGGTACCGCGAGGTGACGGGCGGCGCACTCTGACGAAAAGGGACAAGGAATGCCTGCACCACGAAACGACTTCAAGGCGGCGCTCGCCGCGGGCGAGCTGCAGCGCGGGCTCTGGCTGGCGCTCGGCTCCGAGACGGTGACCGAGATCGCGGGCAATGCCGGGTTCGACTGGTGCCTCGTCGATGGCGAACACGCGCCGTGGGAACCTGCGCTGATCCGGCGTCAGCTGATGGTGCTGGAAGGCACGGGCACGCCCTCGATCGTGCGCGTGCCGGTGAACGAGCCCTGGGTGCTGAAACAGGCGCTCGACATCGGCGCGCAATCGGTGATGGTCCCGATGGTGAACTCGGCCGAGGAGGCGCGCGCCGCCGTCGCGGCCTGCCGCTACCCGCCCGCCGGCATTCGCGGAAACGGCGGCTACACGATGCGCGCGAGCGGCTACGGCGCCATCCCCGATTATGCCGTCACCGCCAACGAGGAGATCTGCGTCATCGTCCAGGCCGAGAGCCGCGCCGCGGTCGAAGCCCTGCCGGAGATCGCCGCCGTCGACGGGGTCGACTGCGTCTTCTTCGGCCCCGCCGATCTCGCCGCCGACATGGGCCACCGCGCCGACCCGATGAACACGGACGTCTGGGACGCGATCCGCCACGGCGCCGGCGTGATCCGCGCGGCGGGCAAGGCCGCGGGCCTGTTCGGGCCGCCCGCGCTCGAGGCCGAGATGATCGAGACGGGATTCACCATGCTGAGCGCGGGGTCGGATGCCGATCTCGTCAACGGCCTTCTGCGGCGGGTCGCCGGGGGCGCGGCGTGATCCGTCTGCGCCACGGCGACAGCGCGCTGTCGGTCGATCCCGGCCTCGGCAACCTGCCCGATTGGCAGGTGGGCGGACGCCGCCCCCTGCATTCCGCGCCCTGGCGCGAGGAGGTCGCGGTGCAGAGCGACCCGGACCTCCCCCTCGTCAACAAGCGCCTCGCCGGCGATTTCCTCTGCATGCCCTTCGGACAGGACGACGTGGCGGGCGGGCCGATTCACGGCCCCACGGCCAATGCGCCCTGGGAGGTGATCCGGCAGGACGTGGCCGAGGCGCATCTGCGCCTCTCCGTGCATGTGCGTGGCGCGACGGTCGACAAGCTGGTGCAGATCACGGGCCCGGTCCTCTACCAGACCCACCGGATCGTGGGGGGGGAGGGCGCGGTCACCTTCGCCCATCACCCGATGATCCGCATGGCCGAGGGCGGGCGCCTCTCCTACTCGCCCAAGCGCGCGGTGCTGACAGACCCCGTCCCGCAATACGCGGGCCACACGCTCTGGGCGCTGAACCAGACCCGGCCCGTCGCGGGCAACGACCTGCGCCTTGATTGCGAGGACGGGACGGAGTGGGACCTGCACCACTACCCCGCCGGTCACAGGGTCGAGGATTTCTGCATCCTGGTCGAGGGGCGCGGTGCGCGCATCGGCTGGACCGTGGCGATGCGCAACGCCGAGGATGACATGCTGGTCGTCCTGAAGGACGCGAGGCTGATGCCCGTGACGATGCTCTGGGTCTCGAACGGCGGGCGCGATTTCTCCCCCTGGAACGGGCGGCATACCGGTGTGCTCGGCATCGAGGACGGCTGCGCCTGTGGCGCGGCGGGGCTGGCCGCCGCACTGGCCGACAACCGCCTGACGGCGATGGGGGTGCCGACGGTCATGCCGCTTGGCGGTGCGCGGACGATCCGGCACGCGATGGTCTCCCTTCCGCGCCCGCCGGGCTGGTCGGAGGTGGCCGAGGTGACGCTCGCCAGGGGGCGCATGACCCTGACCGAGATCGGCGGCGGCCAGGTCTCGGTACCCTTCGACAGCGGTTTCTTCGGGTGACCCGATGATCCTCGTCGATGCCGATGCCTGCCCGGTGAAAGAGGAGATCTACACCGTCGCCTATCGCCACAAGCTGCCCGTGCGCCTCTTCGCGGCGAGTTACCTGCGCCACCCCGAACACCCGCTGATCTCCATGACCATGGCCGGTGATGCCTTCGACGCCGCCGACGACCTGATCGCCGCGGCCGCCGCGCCCGGCACGCTGGTCATCACCGCCGACCTGCCGCTCGCCGACCGGGCGCTGAAGGCCGGGGCCGAGGTGCTGACGCACCGCGGCGAGGCGCTGACACCGGCCAACATCGGCGGCAAGCTCGCCACCCGCGACCTCATGGCCGACCTGCGCGGCGGGCTCGAGGGGCAGGCCCTCGGCGGGCCGCGTCCCTTCTCGAAGGCCGACCGCAGCGCCTTCGCCCAGGCGCTCGAGCGCGCGGCACGGCGTCTCTCCCCTTGATGCGGGACCGCCCTTGGGATAGGTGCGGCGCCTTGGTATTCCCGGAATGACCCCATGAGCTTCACCCTCGCCATCGTCGGCCGCCCCAATGTCGGCAAGTCCACGCTGTTCAACAGGCTGGTGGGCAAGCGCCTTGCCCTGGTCGATGACCAGCCCGGCGTCACCCGCGACCTGCGCGAGGGCGCGGCCCGCCTGGGCGACCTGCGCTTCACCGTGATCGACACGGCCGGGCTCGAGGATGCGACCGACGACAGCCTGCAGGGCCGCATGCGGCGCCTGACCGAGCGCGCGGTCGAGATGGCGGATGCAAGCCTTTTCCTGATCGACGCGCGGGCCGGGATCACGCCGAACGACGAGCTTTTCGCCGAGATCCTGCGCCGCTCGGGCCGGCCCGTCATCCTCGGCGTGAACAAGGCCGAGGGCCGCCAGGGCGAGGCCGGCGTGCTCGAGGCCTATGCGCTCGGGCTGGGTGAGCCCATCGCGCTCTCGGCCGAGCATGGCGAGGGGATGGGCGAGCTGGCCGTGGCGCTGACCCCGCTGGTCGAGGCCGCCGAAGAGGCCGTCGCCGTGGTTGAAGAGGCCGAAACGGATGTCGATGTCGGGGAGGATGCCGAGGGTGAACTTCGCCCCATAACCCCCTCGCGTCCCTTGAAAATCGCCGTCGTCGGCCGGCCCAACGCGGGCAAGTCCACGCTGATCAACAAGATCCTCGGCGAGGATCGCCTGCTGACCGGCCCAGAGGCCGGGATCACCCGCGACAGCATCGCCGTGCCTGTGACCTGGGACGGCACGCCCATGCGCATCTTCGACACGGCGGGGATGCGCAAGAAGGCCAAGGTGCAGGAAAAGCTGGAGAAATTGTCGGTCGCCGATGGCCTCCGTGCGGTGAAATTCGCCGAGGTCGTGGTGGTGCTGCTCGACGCCGCGATCCCCTTCGAGCAGCAGGACCTCCGCATCGCCGACCTGGCCGAGCGCGAGGGGCGCGCGGTGGTGGTTGCGGTCAACAAGTGGGACATCGAGGACAACAAGCAGGAGAAGCTGAAGGCGCTGAAACAGGCCTTCGACACGCTCCTGCCGCAGCTGCGCGGTGCGCCGCTGGTGACGGTCTCGGCCAAGACGGGCAAGGGGCTTGACCGGCTTCAGGCGGCGGTGATGAAGGCCTACGAGGTCTGGAACCGCCGCGTGACCACGGCGCAGCTCAACCGCTGGCTTGCCGCGATGACCGAGGCGCATCCGCCGCCCGCCCCCTCGGGCCGGCGCATCCGGCTGCGCTACATGACCCAGGCCAAGACGCGGCCGCCGGGGTTCGTGGTGATGTGCAGCCATCCCGACAAGCTGCCCGACAGCTATTCGCGCTATCTTGTCAACGGGTTGCGCGATGACTTCGACATGCCGGGCACGCCGATCCGGCTCTGGATGCGCAGCCAGGCGGACCAGAACCCCTACAAGGATCGGAAGAAATCCATCCCCTCACGTCTCAGCAAACACGTCCGCAGCGGGGCGACGAAAAAGAAGGGCTGAACCGCATCGGGTTCGCCCTTCATCTTTCCAGAAATACGCCGGGGAGCGCGAGGGGCGGAGCCCCTCGCACGGGTCGCCCGCGAAGCGGGCGAAACCCCTCAGGAATTGGCTTCGCGGATCTTCTCAGCGGCGTCCTTGTCGAAGGAAACGCCCTTGGATTCAAAGAGTTGATCCAGCTCGCCCGAGAGCGTCATCTCGGTCACGATATCGCAACCGCCGATGAATTCGCCTTTCACGTAAAGCTGCGGGATGGTGGGCCAGTCGGAGTAGTCCTTGATGCCCTGCCGGATCTCGTCGTCGGCGAGAACGTTCACGTCGGCGAACTCCACGCCCATGTAGTTCAGCACCCCCGCCACGCGGCTGGAAAAGCCGCATTGCGGCATCATCTTGGTGCCCTTCATGAACAGGACGACGTCGTTCTCGGTGACGGTCTGCTTGATCGTATCTGCGGCGCTCATGGGGAATTTCCCTTTCAATCCGGGGCTTTGGTGGTCAGGGCCAGCGCGTGCAGCTCGCCGTGCGAACCGTCCATCTTGCCCTTCAGCGCGGCATAGACCGCGCGTTGCTGTTGCACGCGGTTCTGGCCGCGGAAGCTTTCGTCGATGACCTGTGCCGCGAAGTGCTGGCCATCGTCGCCCTCGACCCTGACCTGGCCGTTGGGGAAGGCCTCTCGCAGCATGTCCTCGATCTCGCGGGCGGTGATGGGCATGTGAGTCCTCGACTGGTTTTGTCGGAAATGTAAGCCCCGTGGCGGGGCGGTGCAAGGCGGGGAAGGGGGGTGCACAGGGCGTACACACCCCGTACACACCGCGTGCATACGGGCCCGTCAGCCGAAATGCGTGGCGAAGGCCCCGCGCCAGAGGGCGGTCAGCTCGGCCATGGGCGCCTCGGACGACCCGAGGCGGAGCATCTCGCCGCCGACGCGGCCGATGGTGACGAGCGGAACACCGGCCTGGCCTGCCGCGACCATCAGCGCCTCGGCCTTGTCGAAGCTGGTGGAGATCAGGTAGCGGCCCTGGTCCTCGCCGAAGAGGGTGGCGGTGTCGGAGGAATCGACGCTCAGGCCCACGCCGCCCGCGACCGCCATCTCGAAGGCGGCGAGCGCAAGGCCCCCGTCCGAAAGGTCGGTGCAGGCGCCGATCCACTGGCGGTTGGCGCGGATGAACTCGCCCGCGCGGCGCTCGGCCTGAAGGTCGACATGGGGCGCGTCGCCGTCCTCGCGGTTGAAGACCTCGTAGAGAAGCGCGGACTGGCCGAGGTGGCCGGTCGTCTCGCCCACGAGAAGCAGGACGTGACCGTCGCGGGTGGTGTCGCCGATCAGGTCGTCGAGACTGTCGAGCAGGCCCACGGCCCCGATGGTGGGGGTGGGCAGGATGCCCTGGCCGTCGGTCTCGTTGTAGAGCGAGACATTGCCCGAGACGATGGGCATGTCGAGCGCGGCGCAGGCTGCGCCGATGCCTTTGATGGCGCCGACGAACTGGCCCATGATCTCGGGCTTCTCGGGGTTGCCGAAATTCAGGTTGTCGGTGGTCGCAAGCGGCCGCGCGCCGACGGCGCAGAGGTTGCGGAAGGCTTCGGCCACGGCCTGCTTGCCACCCTCGACCGGGTTCGCCTTGACGTAGCGCGGCGTCACGTCCGAGGTGAAGGCGAGTGCCTTGCCGGTGCCGTGCACCCGCACGACGCCCGCGCCGAGGCCGGGGGCGACGACCGTGTCGGCCATGACCATGTGGTCATATTGCTCGTAGACCCAGGCGCGGCTGCAGTAGTTGGGCGAGGAAATCAGGGCCTTCAGCGCATCGATCGGATCGACCTCCGGCACCGGGTCCATCGGGGCGGCGGGGGCTGTCTCGACCCAGGGGCGGTCGTATTCCGGCGCCTCCGAGGAAAGTTTCGAGAGCGGCAGGTCGGCCTTGGTCTCGTTGCCGTGGATGATGAGGAAACGGTCCTCGGGGATGGTTTCGCCGACGATGGCGAAATCGAGGTCCCATTTCTCGAAGATGGCGCGGGCGACGTCCTCTTTCTCGGGGTTGAGGACCATGAGCATCCGCTCCTGGCTCTCGGAGAGCATCATCTCGTAGGCCGTCATCGCGTCCTCGCGCTGGGGGACGTGGTCGAGCGTCAGCTTGATGCCGAGCTTGCCCTTGTCACCCATCTCGACGGCAGAGCAGGTGAGGCCCGCAGCCCCCATGTCCTGAATGGAAATGACCGCGCCGGTCTGCATCAGCTCGAGGCAGGCCTCGAGGAGGCGCTTCTCGGTGAAGGGGTCGCCGACCTGGACGGTGGGGCGCTTTTCCTCGATCGTGTCGTCGAATTCCGCGCTGGCCATGGTCGCGCCGCCGACGCCGTCGCGGCCGGTCTTCGCGCCGAGATAGACCACGGGCATGCCGACGCCGGAGGCGGCGGAGTAGAAGATCTTGTCGGCGTCGGCCAGGCCCGCCGCGAAGGCGTTCACAAGGCAGTTGCCGTTGTAGGCGGCGTGAAAGCGGACCTCGCCGCCGATGGTGGGCACGCCGAAGCAATTGCCGTAGCCGCCGATCCCCTCGACGACGCCGTGGACGAGTTGCCGGGTTTTCGGGTGGTCCTTTTCACCGAAGCTGAGCGCGTTCATCGCCGCGATGGGGCGCGCGCCCATGGTGAAGACGTCGCGCAGGATGCCCCCGACGCCGGTCGCCGCCCCCTGGTAGGGCTCGATGTAGGAGGGGTGGTTGTGGCTTTCCATCTTGAAGACCACGGCCTGACCGTCGCCGATATCGACCACGCCCGCGTTCTCGCCGGGGCCGCAGATGACCTGCGGACCCGAGGTGGGCAGGGTGCGGAGCCATTTCTTCGAGGATTTGTAGGAACAATGTTCGTTCCACATGGCCGAGAAGATGCCAAGCTCGGTGAATGTCGGCTCGCGGCCGATGATCTCGCGGATGCGGTCGTATTCATCCGGCTTGAGCCCGTGGGCGGCAATCAGCTCGGGCGTGATGGCTGGCTCGGTCATGGCATGTCCCCCGTTTGGCCCGCTCTTTACGGCAGGCGCGGCGCAGGGGGAAGGGGGGCGTCAGAGCGCGCGGCGAAAGGTCAGGGAGGTGGGGCCGTCATGGCCCGGATGCGTGGTGGCCGCTGTCTGGACGAACCCCATCGCGGCGAAGGCCGCGTGGTTCTCGAGCAGCTCCACGCGTGACTGCAGCTCGAGCACGGTCGCGCCGAGGGCGCGGGCGCGGGCTGCGGCGGCCTCGATCAGCGCGCGGGCGAGCCCCTGGCCGCGCTGCGGCGCAGCGACAGCGAGCTTGCCGATGTAGTAGGCATCGGGCGTGAGGGTGCCGAACAGGCATCCGACAGGCATGCCCGCGCGGCGGATGAGGAACAGGTCCTCTTCCGCCGCCTTGACCTTCAGAGCGTCGATGGTGAGCCGCGTCATCGAGGAGGGCGGGTCGATGCGCCCCTCCATATAGGCGAAACTCGTGGACAATAACGCGTGAAGCGCTTGGAAATCGCTGAAATCAGGGGGATTTGTTTCGACCTTGGAAACGATCATCACAAGACCTGTCGGCGTCATCGCAAAAAAAAGGCCGAGACGAATCTCGGCCGAAGTCCAACAGGGAGGTAATGGAACGGTAATCTCTCACCATGCGTTCCATTGATGCTGAAATAGGCAGCAGTTGCGACTCGATCAAGGCAAATGTCGCCGCGCCGCCGCAAAGCGGATATGCCTGTGGCGCATAGCACACAGGCAAGGCCGGGTCGGCTGCGATCAGATGGAGGGGTCGGCTGCACTTTCCTTCTGCCTGCGACGGTAGGCGATCACCTCTTCGGCGACGAAATCCCGGAAGACCTCGACGCGCTTGGACTGGCGAAGCTCCTCGGGGTAGGCGAGGAAGACGGGCACCTCGGCGGATTGCGTCTCGGGCAGGACGCGGACGAGGTCGGGGAAATCCTGCGTCAGGTAATCGGGCAACACGCCGATGCCGAGATCGTGGATCACGGCCTGAAGCACGCCGAAATAGTTATTGACCGTCAGCGTCGACCCGATGTCGTAGCTCATCAGTTCGCGCACCAGGATCGCGCCTGCGCTGACCTGGGCAGAGCTGGCGTTCTGGCTGATGAGGCGGTGGTTCGACAGGTCGTCGAGCGTCTGCGGCTCGCCGTTCTCGGCCAGGTAGCGGGGTGAGGCGTAGAGGCGCATGTTGATCGTCATGAGGCGGCGGCGGATCAGGTCGGCCTGGCTCGGCTCCTTCATGCGGATGGCGACATCGGCCTCGCGCATGGGCAGGTCGAGCAGCCGCTCCTCCAGCATGAGATCGATCTTGAGGTCGGGGTACTTCTCGTAGAGCGCGGGCAGGCGCGGAGCAAGCCAGAGCGAACCGAAGCCGATGGTCGTGGTGACGCGCAGCTCGCCGAAGACCTCTTCCTCGCTGTCGCGGATGCGGGCGGCGGCGGCTTCCAGCCGCTTGGACATGTGGCGCGTGGCGTCGAAGAGCAACTCGCCCTGTTCGGTCAGGATCAGGCCGCGGGCGTGGCGGTGGAACAGCGTGGTGTTCAGCCCTTCCTCGAGCGCGCGAATCTGGCGGCTGACGGCGGATTGCGACAGGTGCAGCGTATCGCCAGCATGGGTCAGGCTCCCCGCGTCGGCGACCGCGTGAAAGATGCGCAGCTTGTCCCAATCCATGCTCATGCTCCTGGTTACAGCCGCATTTAGGCGCGGCCCAAAGCGCTTGCAAAGCCTTTTATCGCGGATTTCCGACCTTTTCGTCACCGCGGCGCGGGGATCTTCGTTTTGATTGGACAGGTCAGCATGTGTGACCTATACTTCGTGGCAGCTACAACGACCACCGCTGTCACGGGAGGCTCTCGCATGGGAGTGCAGCAGGTTTCGCTGGATGACCGCTTCGATCTTCGGAAATCCCCGGTTCTTCTGACCGGCACGCAGGCGCTGGTGCGGCTGATGCTGATGCAGAAGGCGCGTGACCGGGCCGCGGGTCTGAACACCGCCGGGCTGGTGACGGGCTATCGCGGCTCGCCGCTGGGGGCGGTCGACATGCAGATGGCGCGGGCGAAGACGCACCTCGAGGCGGCGGATGTGCTGTTCCAGCCGGGGCTGAACGAGGATCTGGCGGCAACCGCGATCTGGGGCTCGCAACAGGCGGAATTGCGCGGCGAGGGCAAGTTCGACGGTGTCTTCGGCCTTTGGTACGGCAAGGGGCCCGGCGTGGACCGCTCGGGCGACGTGATGCGGCACGTAAACATGGCCGGCACCTCGCGGAACGGCGGCGTGCTGATGGCGATGGGCGATGACCACACGGGCGAAAGCTCGACCGTCTGCCACCAGTCGGACTGGGCGCTGGTCGATGCGCACATGCCTGTCCTGAGCCCCGCGGGGGTGCAGGAAATCCTCGATTTCGGGCTTTACGGCTACGCGCTGAGCCGCTTCGCGGGCGTCTGGGTGGGCCTGAAGACGATGAAGGACACGGTGGAGGCGACGGCGGTCGTCGATGGCCGCTTCGACCGGATGTCCTTCGTCGCGCCGGAGTTCGACATGCCGCCGGGTGGCCTCAACATCCGGCTGGGCGATCACTGGATCGCGCAGGAAGAGCGGCTTCTGGAATACAAGCGATGGGCGGCCGAGGCGTTTTCCCATGCCAATGGCCTGGACCGGCGGATGCATGGCAAGCCGGGGGCGAAGATCGGTTTCGTGGCCGCCGGAAAGAACTGGCTCGACCTGCTTTCGGCGCTGGCGACCCTCGGCATCGACGAGGCCGAGGCCGAGCGGCTGGGGGTGACGACCTACAAGGTGGGCCAGACATGGCCGCTCGACATGAAGGGGTTCCACGACTGGGCCGAGGGGCTGGAGCTGATCGTCGTGGTCGAGGAGAAGCGCAAGCTGATCGAGGTGCAGGTCAAGGAGGCGATCTTCGACGACCGCCGCGGGCGGCGCGTCTATGGCTATCGCAAGGGCGGATCGGGCGAAAAGCTCTTCCAGTCGCATTTCGCGCTGGACCCGGCGGATATCGCGAAGAAGCTCGGGCAGATCCTGATCGAGGAGGGGCGCGATACCGACCGTATCCGCGCCGGGATCGCGCGGGTGGACGAGGCCGCGCGGGCGGGCAATGCGCCCGACCTGGCCGTGCGCACGCCCTGGTTCTGCTCGGGCTGTCCGCACAACACCAGCACGAAGGTGCCCGAGGATGCGCGCGCAGGCGCCGGGATCGGCTGTCATTTCATGGCGAAATGGATGGACCGCAACACCGAGGCCTATACCCACATGGGCGGCGAGGGGGCGAACTGGATCGGGGAGGCGCCGTTTTCGACGCGGCCCCACGTGTTCCAGAACCTCGGCGAGGGGACCTATAACCACTCGGGGATTCTCGCCATTCGCGCCGCCTTGGCCGCGAAGACCAACATCACCTACAAGATCCTGTTCAACGATGCCGTCGCCATGACGGGCGGGCAGCACAACGAAGGCGACCTCGACCCGGCGCGGATCGCGCGGGAATTGCAGGCGATGGGGGTGCAGAACATCGCGCTGGTCCATGACCCCAAGGAAGAGATCGACTGGTCGGGCTTCCCCTCGGGGCTGGAAAAGCACCCGCGCGACGAGCTGATGGCGGTTCAGGAGAAGTTTCAGACGCTTCCGGGCGTTTCGGCGATCATCTACGTCCAGACCTGCGCCGCGGAAAAGCGACGCCGGCGCAAGCGCGGCAGTTTTCCGGACATCGACCGGCGCGTCTTCATCAACACCGACGTTTGCGAGGGCTGCGGCGATTGCGGGGTGCAATCCAATTGCGTCTCCATCGTGCCGGTCGAGACGGAGCTGGGGCGCAAGCGGGCGATCGATCAATCGAGCTGCAACAAGGATTTCAGCTGTCTCAAGGGGTTCTGCCCCAGTTTCGTGACGCTGGAGGGCGCGAAGATCAGGAAACAGGCGACGGCGGAGGTGGACCTGTCGGGCCTGCCCGCGCCGGTTCTGCCCGCGATCGAGGGCACGCATAACGTGCTGGTCACCGGCGTGGGCGGCACGGGCGTGGTGACCATCGGCGCGGTGATGGCGCAGGCCGCCCAGATCGACGGCAAGGGTGTCGGCATGATCGAGATGGCGGGGCTGGCCCAGAAGGGCGGGGCGGTGTGGATTCACCTGCGGCTGGCCGAGCGGCCGGAAGATATCGCCGCGATCCGCGTGGGCCTGGGCGAGGCGCATGCAGTGATCGGGGGCGACCTTGTCGTGACGGGGGGCGCCAAGACGCTGGGCCTGATGCGGACGGGGCAGACCGGGGCGGCGGTGAATTCCCACGAGATCATCACCGGCGATTTCACCCGCGACACGGAATTCCGTATTCCGGGCAAGGACCTGGAGATCGTTCTCCAGGCGCGGTTGCAGGACCGGCTGGCGCTGTTCGATGCGACGAAGCTGAGCCGGGTTCTGTTGGGGGATTCGATCTTCTCGAACATGATGACCTTCGGCGCGGCCTGGCAGATGGGGCTGATCCCGCTCACGCATGAGGCGATTTCGCAGGCCATCGCGCTGAACGGTGCCGCGGTGGAGCGCAATGCGCAGGCCTTCAAGATGGGGCGTTGGGCGGTGGTGAACCCCGAGGCCGCCGCTCGGCTGCTCGAGGCGGAGGTCGTGCAGAAGCCGAAGTCGCTGGAGGAGAAGATCGCGTTCCGCGCGGCGCATCTGACGCGCTACCAGGGCGCGCGTCTGGCGCGTCGGTATCGGCGGATGGTCGACGGCGTGAGCGACGCGCGGCTGAAGGAGGCGGTGGCCAAGGGCTATCACAAGGTCCTCGCCTACAAGGACGAGTACGAGGTCGCGCGGCTGCATCTCGAGACGGAAGCGAAGGCGCGCGAGGAGTTCGAGGGGGAGTTCCGGATGACATACCACCTCGCCCCGCCGCTTCTGCCGGGGCGGGACGCCGTCGGGCGGCCGCGGAAGCGGGCGTTCGGGGCCTGGATCGGGCGGCTTTACCCGGTGCTTGCGCGGCTGAAGGTGCTGCGGGGGACGCCGCTGGACGTGTTCGGCTACAGCGCCGAGCGGCGCATGGAGCGCGGGCTGGTCCGGCAATACGAGGCCGACATGGCCGAGTGGCTGCCGAAGGCGGGGTCGGTGGATGCGGACGCCCTGACAGCACTTGCGGAATTGCCCTTGTCCGTCCGTGGGTTCGGCCCGGTGAAGGAGGCGAATGCCGCGAAGGCGGCGGCGCGGCGGGACGAGATCCTGACGCGGTTCAGGGCGGGGGATGGGCCGTTGGCGCGGGCGGCCGAGTAGGGATTGCGCCGCCTGCGGCGTCGGTTGTTTCGGGATTGCGCCGCCTTCGGCGTCGCCGGGGGGCGCGCCGCTGGCGCGGCGCGGGGCTCCTGAGCAGCGGTGCGGTCCGGGGCGGGCGTGGCTCCGAAAGTGCGTATTTTTGGAAAGGTGAAGGGAATGGCGCGGGTTCGTTAACCCGGTCTTAGGGAGTCGCGGTCTAGGGTGCCCGTCATCGAAACCGAGCATGGAGGGCGGGCCCATGCTGTCGGTTCGTTCAATCGCGGAAGGCATCGTCGCGCGCGAGGGCGGCTATGTGAATGACCCCGACGACCCGGGCGGGGCGACGCACTTCGGCGTCACCATCCACACGATGCGGGCGCTGGGGCTGGACCTCGACGCGGACGGGGATGTCGATGTGCAGGATGTGCGGCGTCTGACGCGGGAGCAGGCCGTCGATATCTTCGTCGAGCATTACTTTCATCGCCCCCGCATCGGGATGTTGCCCGAGGCGCTGCAGGCGAGCGTTTTCGACATGTACGTGAACGCGGGGTCGAACGCGGTGCGGATCCTGCAGCGGCTGCTCAGGGACATGGGGCTCGATATCGCGGTCGATGGGGTGATCGGGCCGCAGACGGCGCGCGCGGCCCATGCGGCGGCGGCCGAGGCGCCGGACCATGTCGCGGATGCCTACGGGATCGCGCGGCGCAACTACTATTACGCGCTCGCCGACCGCCGCCCGGCGAGCCGGAAATACGCGCGTCGCAGGGACGGGGGCAAGGGCGGCTGGATCCTGCGGGCGGAGGCGTTCATCGCGCCGCGCTATCACCTGAGTGAGGCGGAGCATCGGGCGACGGTGGCGGCATGGGGGTGATCGAGCGGGCGATCGGCCTGGGCCGCGCGGCCGAGGCCATCGGCGAGGCGGCCGAGGGGGTGTCGGAGGTCTTCGTGCCGAACGCGACGCGGGCGATGGAGCTTGACGCCGAGATCCACCGCGCGACGATGGAGACGGCGGCGGCCGAGTTCCAATATGCCAGCCCTGGCCGGTTCGACCGGGCGATCAACGCGCTGAACCGGCTGCCGCGGCCGATGCTGGCGCTCGGCACGCTGGGGCTGTTCGTCTTCGCGATGGTGGACCCGGTGGCCTTCTCGGCGCGGATGGTGGGGCTCGATGCCGTGCCCGAGCCGCTCTGGTGGCTCCTGGGGGCGATCGTCAGCTTCTATTTCGGCGCGCGGGAGCTGCATTACCTGCGCCTGCCGCAGCGCCGGGCGGTGCGTCGCGCGCCGTGGCGGCGGGGGGTGGAGCAGGCGCCGGCAGACGACCCGGTGGCCGGCAACCCGGCGCTGTCGGCCTGGCGGAACGAGGCGGCTCAGCCGCCCAGCAGGTCGGATCTCGAGGCCCCGCCGATGTCCCAGTAAAGCCCCGCCATCAGCGCGGCCGCATCGGGGAACAGCGCGCGGGGCAGGTGTTCGTCGGGCGCGTGCTGCGAGCAGCCGGGGTAGGAATGGGGCACCCAGACGGTCGGAATGCCCAGGACCTCGGTGAAGATGTCGTTGGGGAGCGAGCCGCCGAGCGAGGGCAGGATCACCGGCATCTCGTCGCTGGTGCGGTCGAGCGAGGCCGCGGCGAATTGCGCGGCGGGATGGTCGACCGGTGTCGCCGAGGCGCGAAAGCGCGGGCCCTTCTCCTCGATCTCGATGTCGCCGTGGCCCTGCGCGTCGAGATGCGCGCGCAGCGCCGCGCCGAGGCTCTCCTCGTCGATGCCGGGGACGTAGCGCAATTGGACGACGGCCTCGGCCTCGTCGGGGATGGCGTTGACCGGGTGGGCGATGTCGCCCGCCGAGAAGGCAAGGATCTCGGCCGAGTTCCAGGCGTGGATGCGTTCGGCGGGCGTCAGCCCCTCGGCGCCCCAGTCGGCATCGACCTCGCCGCCCGCCGGCGTCAGGCCCGCGAGCGCCGCGCGCGAGGCGTCGGGCACGGCATCGGGCACCCAGCCCGCGACGCGGAGCGCGCCGCTTTGCGTCGTCATCGAGGCGATCGCATGGGCAAGCTCGAGCGCGGGGTTCTTCAGCGCGCCGCCGAAATTCCCGGAATGCCGCCCGCCCGTCCGGCGCTTCAGGCGCAGCCGGAAGGTCGCGCCGCCGCGTGCGCCGAGAAAGATCGTGGGCCGGTCGGCGGCCACGCGCGGGCCGTCCGAGGCGATCAGCAGGTCGGCGCCCATCCGTGCCTTCAGACGTTCGCAGACCTTGCGCAGGCCCGGCGACCCGATCTCCTCGCCCATCTCCACGAGGACATGGGCGTTGAACCCCAGCGATCCGCGCGCGGCGATCACCGACTGCATGGCGGTCATGTTGACGAGCATCTGCCCCTTGTTGTCGGCGATCCCGCGCCCGTACCAGCGGCCTGTCGCGCTGTCCTCGGTCAGGGTCCAGGGGTCGCGCCCCTCGGCCCAGCGGCCCGCCATGCCCGGCACGGTGTCGCCATGGGCGTAGCCCAGCACGGTGGGCCGGTCGGCGCCCTCGATGCGCGAGGCCAGCAGGAAGGGGTGCCCGTCCGAGGTGAAGCCCTGCGTCTCGAAGCCCATCGCGCCGAAGCCCTGCGCGACATGGGAGAGATAGGCCTGAAGCGGGGCGTTGGGATCGCTCGCATCGGTCTGGAAGGCGATGAGGTCGGCCATCGCCTCGCGGAAGGCGTCATCCTCGGCGATGGCGCGGGCGAGGCTGACGGCGGTGTCGCGGGGAGTGGCTGTGTCGAGCATCGGTTGCGCGCCCATGTGAATGATCCTGTCGCAAGTGTGTCAGGTCCGCGCCCGCCTCTCAAGCGGGGTCTGCGGTCGCTTCGGCCCAGGGCGGGGGCACCGGTATGCCCTTGACGCGGGCCTCTCCCAGTTCGTTGTCGAGGGTGACGGGATTGTCGAACAGGGTGAGCGTGGGGCGCACGCCGAAGCGGCCCTCCATCCAGTCGGCCCAGCCGTCGTTGAACCAGGCCAGCGCGTTCTCGCGCGTGTCGAATTCGTAGATACCGCCGCCACCGGCCTCGGAATCCAGGTAGTACTTGCGGCGCAAGCCCCGGACCTGGTGAAAGATCCTGGTGCTTTCCAGCGATTGCGCGACGACCGTTTCAGGGTCGCGCCTGGGGCCGGGCAGGGGGATCTGGACGAGGGCGATGATCATGGCGGTCCTCCGGTCTGTGGTCGGAGGGTAGGGCGGCGCGCGCGCCCCGCCAAGCGTCCTAGCCCGAACCGGGATCTTTCGGCCGACCCACGCCGAAAAGCCGGGCCGCGACCGGGGCCCCGGTGATGATCAGGAAGACGCGGGCGACGTGGTGGATGACGACATAGCCGAGGTCTGCGCCGACCACGATGGCGAGCACCGCCATCTCGGCCTGGCCCGCCGGCACGAAGGCGAGGAAGCCGTCCACGGGGGGCGCGAGGCCGAAGAGGATCACCGCCTCGGTGAAGAGCGCGGCGAGGGTTGCCACGATCACGACGAAGACGATGCCGGCCGCCACGTCGCGGCGGATCTCGGGCAGGGTGACGCCCGCGTAGCCCGCGCCCAGGCTGAGGCCGATGAAGAACTGCGCGGCGAGGATCGCCTCGGCGGGGGGGCGGAAATGGATGATGTCGGTGAGCGACAGGATCACGGTCAGGATCATCGGCCCGAGGATCGGGGCGCCGAACATGCCGATGCGCTCGGCCCCTTTCCATCCGAGGATGGCGGCGGCGGCCATGATGGCCATTTCCCGCGGGGGCAGGGTGGCGGCGGGCGCACCGATCGGGTTGTCGAGGCCTGCGTCGAAGAGGTGGACCAGCAGGAAGGGCGTGATCATCACGATGATCATGACGCGGGTCGCGTGGATCAGGGCCAGCGTGCGCGTGTTGCCGCCCGCCTCCTGCCCGAACAGGACCATGTCCTGAAGCCCGCCCGGCATGGCGGCGTACCAGGCGGTGACCGGGTCGAAGCCGTAGACGCGGCGGAAGAAGGGCACGCCGATCGCGGCGATGGTCACGACATAGAGCGGCACCAGCGCGAGCGAGGCCGCCATCTGCGGCATCCGCGCGACCAGGTCGGGGGTGATCGAGGCGCCGATGGCGACGCCGAGGATCGTGCGCATCAGCTTGCCGAAGCTCCCTGCGTCCTTGACCGGCGCGCCTGCAAGCGCGGCGATCAGGATCGCGGTCAGCGGACCGAGCAGGAAGGGCAGGGGCAGGTCCATCGCCCAGAACGCCGCGGTGCCGAGCAGGCCCGTGGCGATGGTCATGGCGCGCTTGGCGAGAAGGCCCCGGGCCGGTGTCATGGTCGCCCGTGCCTCAGGTCGCCTCGCCGCCGTTGACGGCGATCATCTGGCCGGTGACGAAGCGCGCCTCGGGCGAGGCGAGGAAGCCCGCGACGGCGGCGATGTCATCGGGCTGGCCCATGAAACCCGCGGGGATCGAGGCCGTGCGCTTCGGGTCGTCCGCCGTCGCGGTTTCCTTGCGGATCTGGCCTGGCGAAATCACGTTGGCGGTGATGCCATGGGGCGCGAACTCGGTCGAGAGCGCCTTGGTCAGCCCCCAGACGCCATGCTTCGCCGCCGAGATCGGCGCGCCCTCGTAATAGCCCTTGATCGCCTTCATCCCCGCGAAGTTGATGATCCGGCCCCATTTCCGCTCGACCATGTCCGGCAGGAAGGCGCGGGCGGTGCGGAAGGCCCCCGTCAGCGCTATGTCGACGACGCCGTCCCAGTCCGCGTCGGTCATCTCGAGGAAGGGCTTGTGGGGGCGGCGGGCGGCGTTGTTGACGAGGATGTCGACCGCGCCGAAGCGGCCGCGGGCATCCTCGGCCATGCGGGCCACGTCTTCGGCAAGGCCCACGTTGCCCATGGCGACGAGGGCCTGCCCGCCCGCGGCGTTAATGCGGGCGGCGGTTTCCTCGCAGGCGGCGGCATCGGATGAGCCGTTCACCACGACATTGCACCCCAACTGCGCGAGCCGCACGGCGATGGCGCGGCCGATGTTCTGGCCCGAGCCCGTCACGAGGGCCGTCTTGCCGGTCAAAGGTCTGTCGGTCATGGCGTGAGGCTCCCCCGGTATGTCAATTCGATCAGTGTCTTGGGCCGTCGGTCTGCAGTCCCTCGCACCGTGCCGGCGCGCCCGCGACCTCCCGTCCGCATCGAAAGCGGTACTCCTGTCGGGAGCGTCATTCAACAGAATATTGTTGACAATCTACAATCGCTAGGCAGAGAAATGGCGCCATGGAGATGCGTCAGGACATCCGGGATTCCCTTGCACGGCGGCGTCAGCGTCCGCTGGTGCTCGAGGTCCGCGACGAGCTGGAGCGGATGATCCTGCATGGCGAGATTCCCGGTGGCGAGCGCCTGAACGAGGCGATGCTGGCCGAACAGCTTGGCGTCAGTCGCGGCCCCGTGCGCGAGGCCGCGCGCTCGCTCGAGCGCGAGGGGCTGGTCAGGACGGTGGCCAATGACGGTGTCTACGTGCGCAGCCTGTCGGTCGAGGAAGTGCTGGAGCTCTACGACCTGCGCGCGATGATCGCGGGCTATCTCTGCGGTCGGGTCGCGACACGCGCGGATGCCGGTATCGCCTGCGAACTGGCCGGCTGCGTCGCGCAGATGGACAGCGCCATCGCCGACGGGGACGAGCCGCGGTACTTCGAACTGAACCTCGCCTTTCACGACCGGATCGCCGAGGCGGCCGGGGCGGAGCGGGCGCGCACGCTCTACGTGGCGCTCGGCAAGGAGGTACGGCTGATGCGGCGCCGGGTGCTGAGCGGCAAGGCCTCGCTGAGGCAGTCGAACGCGGAACATGGCGACATCGCCGAGGCCATTGCCGCCGGGGATGCGTCCCGCGCGCGGGCGCTCGGTGCGGCGCATCACGAGAACGCAAAGGAACGATTGCTGGAGACGCTCTGACCGAGATGGGAGCGACGGGCGCGCTCCGGCAAGTCGTGTGGCTCATGCCCGATGGAGGGGGCAGGCCGCGGACCACGAAACCGAACCAGGGAGGACAACATGACGGAACTTCAGGACAACTGGGCCAGCCGGCTGCGCGCCGGGGCCATCGGGGTCGCTGTCGCGGCACCGCTCGCGCTGGGTGGGGCGGCCTTCGCCCAGAGCTACCCGAGCGCGGACGAGACGCTCGACTGGACCATCGCTTTCGGTCCGGGTGGCGGCAATGACATCATGGCGCGCACCATCATCGACATTCTCGACACCTATGACCTGTATCCCGGCGACATCGCGGCCGAGAACCGCGCCGGTGGCTCGGGCGCCGTGGGCTGGGGGTATCTCTTCGCGCAGGCAGGCTCGGGCTATGGCATCTCGACCACCTCGGGCAGCTTCGTCACCACGCCGCTGCAGGCCGACACGCCCTGGCAGCCCGCCGACTTCACGCCGGTGGCCCTGCTGGCGACCGACGACCTCGTGCTGGTTGTGAACGGCTCGTCCGACATCCAGGACATCGGCCAGTTCATCGAGTACGCGCAGTCGAACCCGGTCACCATCGCGGGCACGGGCACCGTGAACGTGGACTTCATCGTTCCGACGCTCTTCGCGCAGGCGGCCGGCTTCGAGTTCGAGTATGTCTCGTTCAACTCGATGGCCGACCAGACCACCGCGCTTCTGTCCGACTCGGTCGACGCGATGGTCGGCAACCCCGGCGAGATCCTGGGCCTGATCGACAGCGGCGACCTGCGTCCGCTGGTCTACTCGGGCGCCTCGACACCGGCGGCGCTGGGTGACGTGCCGACCATGGGTGACGTGGGCTATGACATCGGCGTGTCGATGCCGCGCGGCCTGATCCTGGCGCCCGACGCACCCGCCGAGGCGCAGGAATGGTGGATCGCCACCATGCAACAGGTCGTCCAGACGCCGGAATGGGCCGAGTACATCAGCTCGAACACCCTGACGCCGACGGTTCTCTACGGGGAGGAGTTCCGCACCTTCCTGACCAACACGCAGAACGGCTTTGCCGAGGTTCTGCGCTCTGTCGGCGCAATCGACTGAACTCACGGAGCCTGACAGGGAGATGGGCGTGCCTTTGCGCCCATCTCCGGGTTTGCAGGGCTGAGGGGGCCCGAGATCGCCATGCGCATCGCGTTTCTGGTCGCCGTTCTGGGCGGCGCAGTCTTCTACAGTTACATCGCCTTCATCGACCTGAACTTCCTGACGCGCACCGGGCGCCTCGGCCCCGGCTTCTTTCCCCGCTTCATCGGGGTCGGGATGGCGCTGATGACGGTCTGGGCGATCCTCGACGCGCTCGGGGACCGGCGCAGGGTGGCCGCAGGCGGACCCGAGGGCGACAATGACGCGCCGGCGGGCACCTGGAGCGACGCCGTCCTGCTGATCGCGCTGGCGCTCGGCTACGCGGTTCTGTTGCGGCTCTTCGGCGGCTTCGTGGCGACGCTGGTCTACCTGGTGGTCACGCTGAGCCTTCTGAACCCCGGCAGGCATGTGCAGAACGCCCTGGTCGCGGTGCTGCTGCCGGTGGGTGTCTACATCCTCTTCGACCGCATCCTGAACGCGAACATGCCGCCAGCGCTGTTCGACATACTGCCGTTCTGACATTTTCCCGCAAGGACACGCCGGATGGACATCTTCTCGGATCTCGTGATGGGCCTGTCGATCGCGATCACGCCGATCAACATGCTTTACCTGCTGATCGGCGCCCTGGTCGGCATGATCGTCGGGGTGATCCCCGGCTTCGGGCCCTCGGCGGGCCTGGCCATCCTGTTGCCGGTGACCTTCGGGATGGACCCGATCGGGGCCATCATGATGCTCGCCGCGATCTACTACGGGGCGATGTACGGCGGCACGATCACGTCGATCCTGCTTAACACGCCCGGCGAAAGCGCCACGGTCGCCAGCACCTTCGACGGCTTCCCGCTGGCCAAGAAGGGGCGCGCGGGGCCTGCGCTGGTGATGCAGGCCGTCGCCTCCTTCGTGGGGGGCACGGTGGGCGTGATCCTGATCACGATCCTTGCGCCGCTCTTTTCGCAGGTCAGCCGCAGCTTCGGGCCGCCGGAATACTTCCTTCTGGCCATGATGGGGATGCTGACGCTGATCGTGATGATCGGCACGAACTGGAAGCTCGGCATCATCTCGGCGCTGATCGGCTTCGCGCTGGGGACGGTGGGCGTCGACCTCGAGACGGGGCAGGGGCGCTACACCTTCGGCTCGGCGGAGCTGATCGGGGGGATCTACTTCATCCCCATCGCGATCGGACTCTTCGGCCTGGGGGAGCTGTTTTATGCCTTCTATTCGGGCCTTCACAAGACCGGCACCGGCGGCATCATCCAGTATGACAAGGAAAGCCGGTTCTGGCCCACGGCGCAGGATTACATCTCGACCCGCTGGACCATGGCGCGGCATTCGGTGCTGGGCTTCGTCGTCGGCGTGATCCCCGGCGCAGGCGCGACCATCGCCTCGCTCATGGCCTATTCCACGGAACGCTCGCTGTCGAAGCACCCCGAACGCTTCGGGCAGGGCGAGATGGCGGGACTGGTCGCGCCCGAGACGGCGAACAACGCGGCCTCCTCGGGCGCGATGATCCCGCTTCTGACGCTGGGCATTCCCGGCTCGGCCTCGACCGCGGTGCTGCTGGCGGCCTTCCTGCTGTGGGGCCTGCGGCCCGGGCCGCTCTTCATGGAGCAGAACCCGGAACTGGCCTGGGGGCTCATCGCCTCGATGTATCTCGGCAACATGGCGCTTCTGGCGATCTCGATCTTCGCGATCCCGCTCTTCGTGCAGATGATCAAGGTGCCCTACCGCATCCTCGGGCCGGCCGTCGTGGTGATCTGCACGCTCGGCACCTTCAGCGTGCACGCGAGCTTCATCGAGACCTACCTGATGTTCGCGGCGGGCATCGTCGGCTTCTTCATGCGGCTCTACGGCTTCTCGCCCGCCGCGCTGGTGCTGGCGCTGGTGCTGGGGCCGCTCGCCGAGGAGGCGCTGCGCCAGACGCTGACGATCTCGCGCGGGTCCTTCGGGATCTTCCTCGACCGGCCCGCCTCGCTCTGGATCATCGGGGTGACGATCGTTCTGGTGCTGATCCTGCCCCTGATGGGGCGGATCGGCGGGTCGGCCGGCAAGGCGGAAAAGGCGGGGGGATAGGCCTTTGCCCGCCTTGACCGAAGCCGAGGCGCGGGCGCTTGCCGCCCGCGCCTTCCGTCGTGCGGGGGTGGCCGAGGATATGGCCGAGGCCGCGGCGCTTCACCTGACGCTTGCCGAGATGATGGGGATTTCCACGCATGGCCTGTCCCGCGTGGCCCCGATCCTCGAGCGGATCGCGGCGGGCGGCATCGACGCGGGCGCGCGGCCCGAGGTGAGCGCGCCTGCACCCGCGTTGCGGATGGTGGATGCGCGGGACGCGCTGGGGCCCGCGGTGGCGCAGATGGCGCTGGCTGAGGGAATGGCGGCGGCGAAGGTCGCGGGGATGGCCGGCGTCTTCGTGCGGCGCGCGACGCACCTGGGGGCGCTTGCGCCCTGCCTGTTCGTCGCGGCGGAGGCGGGCTTCGCCTGCCTCGCCACGTCGAACAGCGCGCCGATGTTGGCCCCGCCCGGCGGGCGCGCGGCGCGCGTGGGCAATGCGCCGACCGGCATCGGCCTGCCGCATGTCGATGGGCGTCACGCGATGCTCGACATGGCGCTGTCGGTCGCGGCGCGCTCCAAGGTCCGCAAGGCCGCGCAGGAGGGCAGGGCGATCCCGCCCGACTGGGCGACGGATGCCGAGGGGCGGCCGACGACGGATGCACAGGCGGCGATGGCAGGGCTGATGCAGGCGATCGGCGGGGCCAAGGGCGCGTCGCTGGCCGTGATGCTCGACCTGCTGGCGGCGGGGCTTGCGGGGGCGGCGATCCTGTCGGATGTGCCGGACACGCACAAACACGCGGGCGCGCGGCCCGATCTTGGGCAGATGTTCCTTTTGATCGACGTGGGCCAGCTGGGCGGGCTGGCGGCGCTGACCGAGCGGATCGACCGGGCGGCGGCGATCCTGGGCGAGACACCTGCGGTTGGTGACGGCCCCGCGCCGCGGCTGCCCGGTGACCGCGCGATAAAGGCGCTGCACAAGGCAAGGGCCGAGGGCATGACACTCCCCCCGGCCCTCGTGGATGCGTTGAGAGAGGCGGCGGGTTAGGCGGCCTCCACCCCTTCGGCGATCTCGCGGATGGCCTGCAGGAACTGCGCGACCTCGGCTTCGGTGTTGTAATGGCACATCGAGACCCGGATCGCGGCGTCCATGCCGAGCGGTGTCAGGATGTTGCCCGAGTAATGGTCGGCCTTGCGCGTATGGGTGCGGATGCCACGCTCGCGCAGCTTCGTCACCACGTCGGGCGCGTCCATGCCGGCGACCGTGATCGAGACCAGCCCCTCGCGGCGCGGGTTGTCGACGCCGCCGATGATGGTGATGCCCTCGATCTCGGCCAGACCTTTCAGGTTGCCGGTGCCGTGGATCATGGCCTCCGTCAGGCGTGCCTCGTGGGCGTGGATCGCCTCGCCCGCGGCCACGATGCGCGCGCGGCGGTCGGTTTCGTCCGAGACCTGCCCGCCCAGCCAGTCGAAGTAATCGACCACGTCGGAGAAGGTGACATAGGCCCCAGTGTCGCGGGTGCCGAATTCCCAGGGGTTGCCGGGGGCGTCGATCAGGTGCTCGTGCTTGATCGCGTGCAGCCGGTCCGAGACCCAGGCCACGCCGTAGCCGTGCCGCGAGAAGACCTTGTAGGGCGAGACGACATAGCCGTCGATGTCGTAGCTCTCGATGTCGAGCCGCCCGTGGGCCGCATGCTGGATGCCGTCGACGATGATGATGCAGTCAGGGGACACGCGCCGGATCGCGGCGGCGACGGCGGCCACGTCCACGCCCATGCCGGTGACGGGCGAGGTGTGCAGGATCGTGGCGACGCGCGTGTCGGGCGTGATCTCGGGGATGTAGTGCTCGGGGCCGACGCAGCCGATGGCGTCGTCATGGGCGACGAGCACATGGGGCTTGCCCGTCACCTCGGCCCAGTGCTTCGCGGCGCTGCGGGTGGCGGGGTGCTCCAGGGTCGAGCCGAGGACGCGGCCCGGTTCGGTGCCGACGATGGCGGTTCGGATCAGCCGGAACAGGAGCTCCGTCCCGCTTTCGCCGACGAAGAACCGGCCATGGGGGGCGTTGAAGAAGACGGCCATGTCTTCCTTGGCCTTGTCGATCAGGGCGACAAGGGCGTGGGCGGCGGCGTTGTCGCGTCCCTGGTTGTCGGGGATCGCGGCGAATTTCGCGGAGGTTTCGACCACGGAATTCAGCGTCAGCGCGCCGCCCGCGTTCTCGAAGAAGATGCGCGGCCCCTCGAAGGGGCAGGTGTCGACATGGGCGAAACGGCCGCGGACGGCCTCCATCAGACCGGGTTTCTCGGTGAGCATCGGGGTCTCCGTCAGGGCTCAGGGGGTGGGCATTTTCCAGGTGGCCGTCGCATGGGCGGCCAGCTTTCCATCGCTCGAATACAGCTTGCTTTCCATGAAGGACAAGGACCGGCCGCGGCGGGTGAAGCTGCCCTCGACGGTCACGGTGCCCTCCATCACGGGGCGGATGAACTGGACCTTCATCTCGATCGTGGCGCCGGGGCCCGCGACCTTGGCGACGAGATGGCCCATCGAGATATCCATCACGCTGCACATGACGCCGCCGTGGAGGCTCCCTTGCGGGTTGCGGACCATGTCGGTTACCGGAAAACTGACGCGGCAGGTGGTCTTCTCGGCGTCCGGCGCGCCCTCGGGCAGGTAGGCGAAGCCGAGGTCGAGGAAGCGCGCGAGAAAGAACCGCTCGAAGGCCTGTTCGTGATCGTCGAGCGCCTTTTCGAGACGCGCGCGGGCGTCTTCGGTGTCGATCCGTCCGGGGGCGTCGGGCATCACGCGCCCACGAAGTTCGGTTTGCGTTTCTCGAGAAAGGCCCGGCGGCCCTCGATGTAGTCGGCGCTGTCGAAGCAGGCCTTCACGCGGGCGGCGCATTCCTCGAGGTCGCGCTTGGATTCGTCCGTCACCGTCTGGCCGACGATGTATTTCACCGAGGCCACCGTCATCGGCGCATTGGCCGCGATCATCTCGGCGGTCTCCTGTGCCGTGCGAGCCACATCCTCGGCGGGCACGAAGCGGTTCACGAGGCCCATCATCCGCGCCTCTTCGGCGTCGAAGCGGCGGGCGGTGAAGAAGATTTCCTTGGCGAAGGAGGGGCCGACGACATTGACCAGCCGGTTGATCCCCTCGAACCCGTAGCCGAGGCCGAGCTTCGCCGCCGGAATGGCGAATTGCGAATTCTCGCCGCAGATGCGCAGGTCGCAGCTGAGCGCCAGCGCCACGCCACCGCCGACGCAGAAGCCGTCGATCTGGGCGATGGTGGGTTTCGGGAAGGCCTCGATCAGGTCGTAGACGCGTTTCGTCGTGGCGTTGTAATGCGCGACGGCCTCGGCGCTGGCGCGCTCGCTTTCGAATTTCGACACGTCCGCGCCCGAGACGAAGGCCTTGCCGCCCGCACCCGACAGGATGAGGATGCGCACGCTGTCGTCAGCCGCGAAGCGGGTCGCGGCGGCCTCGACCGCCTCCCACATCTCGAGCGAGACGGCGTTGCGCTTTTCCGGCTGGTTGAAGATGATGCGGGCGATCTCGCCCGACTGCTCGGTGAGGATCTTGTCGGTCATGGTGCTGTCCCTGTTCGTCAGATGGCGCCGGAGGCTTTCATCGCGGCGATCTCGTCGTCGGAATAGCCGATCTCGGTCAGGATATCGGCGGTGTGCTGGCCCGCCGTGGGGGGCGGGGCGGCGATCCGGCTGGGCGTGCGGCTCATGATGATGGGCTGGCCGACCAGTTCGGTCTCGCCCCGCTCCTGGCTGGTGACGGGCTGCGCAAGGCCCAGGTGGCGCACCTGCGGGGTGGCGAAGACCTGGGAGATGTCGTTAATCTCGCCCGCGGGCACGCCCGCCTCGATCAGCGTCTCGATCCAGTGGGCGGTCGGCTTCAGCGCGATGATATCGGCGATCTCGCCGTTCAGCGCGTCACGGTTCTTCGATCGGTCGGGGGCGGTCTTGTAGCGCACGTCCTCGATCCAGTCGGCGCGGTCGAGCGCCTTGGCGAAGCGTTGCCAGATGACTTCTCCGGCGACCGCGATGTTCATGAAGCCGTCTTCGGTGGCGAATACGCCGGTGGGGATGGTGGTGGGGTGGTTGTTGCCCGCCTGTCCCGCGACCTCGCCATTCATCAGCCAGCGCGCGGCCTGGAAATCGAGCATGAAGACCTGCGCTTGCAGGAGCGAGGTCTGCACCCATTGGCCACGGCCCGAGCTTTGCCGCTCGAACAGCGCGATCAGGATGCCCTGGGCGGCGAACAGCCCCGCACACAGGTCGGCGATGGGGATGCCCACGCGCATCGGGCCGCGGCCCGGTTCGCCCGTGATTGACATGAGGCCACCCATGCCCTGCGCGATCTGGTCGAAGCCGGGGCGGTCGGCGAGCGGGCCGTCCTGCCCGAAGCCCGAGATGGAGGCGTAGATCAGGCCGGGGTTCGTCTGGCTGAGCGTGTCGTAATCGATGCCGAGGCGTTTCTTCACGCCGGGGCGGAAGTTTTCGACGATGATGTCGGCGGTGTCGGCGAGGCGACGGAAGGCCGCGATCCCCGCCTCGGATTTCAGGTCGAGGGTCAGGCTGCGCTTGTTGCGGTGCAGGTTCTGGAAATCCGGGCCGGACCGCGGGCCGCCGAACTGGGCGGCATCGACCGGCGCCTCGATCTTGATGACGTCCGCGCCCCAATCGGCCAGTTGCCGCACGCAGGTCGGCCCCGAGCGCACCCGCGTCAGGTCGAGCACGCGCAGTCCGTTCAGGGCGGTGCTGGCGGCGGGCAGGGCGCCCCCCTGCGCCCGGGCGTCGGTGGCGTGTTCGACTGGCTGCTGAGCAGGCGAAGACATGGTCTCTCCCCGTGGTACACAAGCTGAAACCGATGTATGACATTGTCCGACACATGACAATCAAAATGTTGATTGTTGACAAAATACGAGGTTGGAGGTCAGGTGCGGCCATGACGACAGGGGCAAGATCCATAGGGCGGCGCGCGACGCTGGCGGTCGAGGTTCGGGGCGAGATCGAACGGATGATCGTCGACGGAGAGCTTGCGGCGGGCGAGAAGCTGAACGAGTTGACGCTGTCCTCGGCGATGGGGGTCAGCCGCGGCACCGTGCGCGAGGCGATCCGGTCGCTCGCCGACAGCGGGCTGATCGACCTGATCGCGAACCGGGGCGCTTTCGTGCACGAGACGACGCTGGCCGAGATCCGGAACCTTTACGATCTGCGCGGGTCGATCTTCGCCATGGCCTGCGCTGCCGCCGCGCGGCGCGTGGGCGAGGGGGCCGAGGCGAAGCTGGTCGCGCGGCTCGAGAAGAACCTCGAGCAGATGCGCGAGACCCATGCCAAGGGCGACACCGCGCGCTACTACGCGCTCAACATCGAGTTCCATGACCTGCTGCTGCAGGCCGCGTCCAACCCCAAGGCCAAGACGATCTACGACAACCTCGTCAAGGAAATGCACCTGTTCCGGCGCAAGGGCCTGTCGGTGGCGACGAACATCGCCCGGTCCATCGACGAGCATGCCGCGATCACCCGCGCCGTGGCCGCCGCCGACCCCGAGGGGGCGCGCGTGGCGGCGCTGGCGCATATCACCGGCGGGCTCGCCCGCTACATGACCATGGCCGAGGCCGCCAGCCCCATGGCGGGTTGAGCGGCCCCATCCGACGACAAGGCAGGACGAGACGATGACCAACCCGCTCTACGACGCGCTTTTCGCCCCGCACGAGGGGCAGGACACGGTGTTCCTGCACCTGCCCGACGGCAGCACGGTGACCCATGCGGGCTTCCTGTTGAAGGCGCGGCAGACGGCGAACGCGCTGACCGCCTTTGGCGTGGCCCCCGGCGACCGCGTCGCCGTCCATGTCGAGAAGTCGCCCGAGGCGCTGGCGCTTTACGCGGCCTGCATCATGTCCGGCGTCGTCTTCCTGCCGCTCAACACGGCCTATACGGCGAAGGAGCTTGACTATTTCGTCGGCGACAGCGGGGCGGCCCTCTTCGTCTGCGACCCGGCCGAGGCCGAGGCGATGGCGCCCATCGCCGGGGCGGCGGGGGCGAGGTTGCTGACGCTGGGCGGTGACGGGTCGGGGTCCTTGACGGATGCCGTTGCGGGGCAGGGGGACGATTTCGCCCCCGTCGCGCGGGGCGAGGATGATCTTGCGGCGCTGCTTTACACCTCGGGCACGACCGGGCGTTCCAAGGGCGCGATGCTGACGCAGCGGAACCTGTTGTCGAACGCCCGCGCGCTGGTCGAGTGCTGGCGCTTCACGGAGCGTGACGTGCTGCTGCACGCGCTGCCGATCTTCCACAGCCACGGGCTTTTCGTGGCCACGAACGTGATGCTGCTGGCGGGCGGCGCGATGATCTTCCTGCCGAAATTCGACCTGGAGACGGTGCTGGCCAAACTGCCGATGGCCACGACCATGATGGGGGTTCCGACCTTCTACACGCGGCTTCTGGACGATCCGCGCTTCGACCGCGACCTGACGGCGCATATGCGGCTCTTCATCTCGGGCTCGGCCCCGCTTCTGGCGGAAACCCACCGCCAGTTCGAGGCGCGCACCGGCCACCGCATCCTCGAGCGTTACGGGATGACGGAAACCTCGATGAACACCTCGAACCCCTATGACGGCGACAGGCGCGCAGGCACGGTGGGCTTCCCCCTGCCGGGCGTCGAGGTGCGGGTCTGCGACCCCGAGACCCGGGCCGAGCTGCCCGTGGGCGAGACGGGGATGCTGCATGTGCGGGGGCCGAACGTGTTCAAGGGCTACTGGCAGATGCCGGAAAAGACGCGCGAGGAGCTGCAGGAGGACGGCTGGTTCCTGACGGGTGATCTCGCCAAGATCGACGGCGACGGCTACGTCACCATCGTCGGGCGCGGCAAGGACCTGATCATCTCGGGCGGCTACAACATCTATCCCAAGGAGATCGAGCTGTTCCTCGACGCGCAGCCGGGCGTGAAGGAAAGCGCCGTCATCGGCGCGCCGCATCCCGATTTCGGGGAAAGCGTGGTCGCCGTGCTGGTGCCCGAGGCGGGGACCGAGATCGACCTTGCCGCGATCGAGGCGGCGGCACGCGCCGATCTTGCCGGGTTCAAGCGCCCGCGCCACGTGGCCGTCGTGGATGCGTTGCCCCGCAACACGATGGGCAAGGTGCAGAAGGCCGAGCTGCGCAAGACCTACGAGGGGGTTTTCCGGCAGAAGGCGGGCTGAGGGCGTCGGGGGGAAGTGGCGGAGAGACAGGGATTCGAACCCTGGGTGGACTTGCGCCCACAACGGTTTTCGAGACCGCCCCGTTCGACCACTCCGGCACCTCTCCGCGCTTCGGGTCAGGGTCAGTAGGGCGGGCATTTAGCGGCCATGACCGGGGGGCGCAAGGGGGGTTCTGAGCCACGCACGCCGGATCACGAATTTGACAGGGTGGGACAAGGGCGGTGGAAATCGGCGCGCGCCCGCGCCATCTAGGAGGCCAACCGCGCCAAGACCGGAGTGACCATGCCGTCCCGTTCGATCCTCGCCCTTCCGTTCCTCCTGGCCCCGCTGGCCGTCCTGCCCCTGGCAGCTCCCGCGCAGACGAACGCCGAGGCGCAGCTCGTGCTGCCCGAGACGCGGCTGTCCGAGGAGGCGCCCGAGGTCCGCGCCGTCTTCGAGGCGATGGGGCTTTACGACATCCTGTCCGTCATGTCGGTCGAGGGGCTGGAAGGCGCGCCCGACATCGAGGCCGACATGTTCCCCGGCCAGGGCGGCAGCGCCTGGCCGGCCGTGGTCGCGGGCATCTACGCCACTGACCGCATGATCGCGCAGTTCGAGGCCGCCATTCCGCTGGAGCGGATGACACCCGAGATCGTCGCCGAGTTGCAGGCCTTCTACGACAGCGACCTCGGGCAGCGGGTGGCCGCGGGCGAGGTGGCGGGGCGCCAGGCGCTGCTCGAACCCGGCGTCGAGGAGGCCGCGCGCGAGCTGGCCCGGCAGCAGGCCGCCGAGGGCACCGAGCGGATCGCCCTTCTGACCGAGTTCTCCGCGGTGAACGACTTCGTCGAGCGCAACGTGACGGGGGCGCTCAACTCGAACTTCGCCTTCTACCGTGGCCTCGGCGACGGCGGCGCCTTCGAGACCGAGATCCCCGAGGAGCTGATGCTGGCCGAGGTCTGGGGCCAGGAGGCCGAGATCCGCACCGAGACGACCGAGTGGCTGTTCGGCTACCAGATCCTCGCCTACGAGGACCTCACGGACGCCGAGATGGCGCGCTACATCGAGATGTCGGAAAGCGAGGCGGGGCAGGTGCTGAACGCGGTTCTGTTCCAGGCCTTCGACGTGCTCTTCGAAGAGGTGAGCTATGACCTCGGCAAGGCGGCGGCGAGCTTCATCGCGGGCGAGGAAACCTGAGCGCAGGAGCGCTTGACAGGACAGGGCCGACACGTCATATGCAGGCCTCCATCGCCGCCCATGCCGGGCGGTCTTTGGTTTTCTGGAACGAACGCCCCTGACGGGGCGCGCAGCTCGAAGGCGGGGAGCACCCCCGAAACGCCTGCACATGCAGGGGCCGCAGGGCGCGGGATACGAAGGAAAGACGCGATGTTCGCAGTCCTGAAGACGGGCGGCAAGCAGTACAAGGTGCAGTCGGGTGACGTTCTGCGCGTTGAGAAGCTGGCCGCCGAGGCGGGTGAGACCGTCCAGTTCAACGAGATCCTGATGCTCGGCGGGGACAACCCCAGCGTGGGCAGCCCGATGATCACCGGCGCGGCGGTTCAGGCCACCGTGATCGACCAGATCAAGGGCGAGAAGCTGATCCATTACGTCAAGCGCCGCCGCAAGCACTCGTCGCAGCGCAAGAAGGGCCATCGCCAGCAGCTGACCCTGGTGCGCATCACCGACATCCTGCCCTCGGGCGGCGAGGCGTCGGGCGTGAAGGCCGCCGTGGGCGCCGGTTCGGTCGCCACGACCGCCGCAGCCGCCGCACCGGCCCCGAAGAAGGCCGCCGCGAAACCCAAGGCCGAGCCGAAGGCGGAAGCCCCCGTGGCCGCCGCTGGCGCCGATGACCTCAAGCAGCTGTCGGGCGTCGGCCCGGCCCTGGAGAAGAAGCTTCTCGCCGCCGGCGTGACGAGCTTCGCCCAGATCGCCGCATGGGGTGACGCAGAGATCGCCGAGTTCGACGAGAAGCTGTCCTTCAAGGGCCGCATCGAGCGCGAAGGCTGGGTCGAACAGGCCAAGAAGCTGGCCCAAGGCTAAGGAGACAGACACATGGCACACAAAAAAGCAGGTGGTAGCTCCCGCAACGGTCGCGACAGCGCGGGCCGGAGGCTCGGCATCAAGAAGTTCGGCGGCCAGGAAGTCATCCCGGGCAACATCATCGCACGCCAGCGTGGCACCAAGTGGCACCCCGGTGCCGGTGTCGGCATGGGCAAGGATCACACGATCTTCGCCGTCGTCGAAGGCCGCGTGAGCTTTGCCAAGGGCTTCAAGGGCCGCACCTTCATCTCGGTGCTCCCGGAGGCCGAGGCCGCGGAATAACGCCGTTCCCACACGGGTTTTGAAGGGGGGCCGGCGGATCAGCCGGCCCTTTCGCTTTTTCGTCATCCTCTTGTGTCAGGGACCCGGACGCCCCACGTCGGGTTGAGGCGAGAGAGCAGTAGAGCAGTAGAGCAGTACGGTTCGGAGGAGGACCGGAACATGAAACAGGAAACCATCCTGGCCCAGCCCGTGATCGAGGCGCCGCGCATGCTGCTCCGGCCGCTGCGCCCCTCGGATGCCGGTCTGATGGCGCTCTACGCGTCCGACAGGCGCGTGGCCGAGATGACGACCACCATCCCCCACCCGCTGCCCCCCGGCGCGGCCGAAGCCTTCGTCGCGCAGGCGATGAAGCCCGGCCGGGACGAGGTGGTCTGGGCGATGGACGCGACCGAGATGGGCGGCGGCGAGCTGATGGGGCTGATCTCGCTTCAGCAGATGGACCGCGGCCAGTCCGAGATCGGCTACTGGGTGGCGCCGGCGATGTGGAACACCGGCTTCGCCTCCGAGGCGGTGCGCGCGCTGGTGCAGGCCAACCCGCTGGAAAACCAGACGATCTTCGCCAGCGTCTTCCAGGACAATCCCGGTTCGGCGCGCGTGCTGACCAACGCGGGCTTCGACTACCTGGGCGATGCCGAGGCCTTCTCGGTCGCGCGCAACGCCAAGGTCGCGACATGGACGTATTTGAAACGGCTGGCCTGAGCGCGTAAGGCTTCTGTCGGAGCCGGGGTCACGCACCCCGGCCCGCCGCAGGCCAGTGTTGAAACAGAGAAGGGGCGCGGCCGGGACGACCGGCGCGCCGGGTGAGTCCGTGAAATTCCTCGATCTAGCGAAGGTCTACATCCGCTCGGGCGGGGGCGGGGGCGGCTGCGTGTCCTTCCGCCGCGAGAAATTCGTCGAATACGGCGGTCCGGACGGCGGGGACGGCGGGCGCGGCGGCGATGTCTGGGCCGAGGCCGTGGACGGGCTGAACACGCTGATCGATTTCCGCTACCAGCAGCATTTCTTCGCGAAGAACGGCCAGCCCGGCATGGGCCGCCAGCGCTCGGGCAAGGATGGCGACGACATCGTGCTGCGCGTGCCCGCGGGCACCGAGATCCTCGACGAGGACGAGGAAACGGTGATCGCCGACCTGACCGAGGTGGGCCAGCGTGTTCTGCTCGCCAAGGGCGGCAACGGCGGCTGGGGCAACCTGCATTTCAAGACCTCGACCAACCAGGCCCCGCGCCGCGCCAATGCGGGCCAGGAGGGCGTTGAACGCACCCTCTGGCTGCGGCTGAAGCTGATCGCCGACGTGGGCCTCCTCGGCCTGCCCAACGCGGGCAAGTCGACCTTCCTTGCCGCGACCTCGAACGCGCGGCCGAAGATCGCGGATTACCCCTTCACCACGCTGCACCCGAACCTGGGCGTCGTGGGCGTGGACAACGTGGAGTTCGTCGTGGCCGACATCCCCGGCCTGATCGAGGGCGCGCATGAAGGCCGCGGCCTCGGCGACCTCTTCCTCGGCCATGTCGAACGCTGCGCGGTGCTGCTGCACCTGGTCGATGGCACATCCGAGGACGTGGTCGCCGATTACGAGACCATCATCGGGGAACTCGAGGCCTATGGCGGGGAGCTTGCGGACAAGCCGCGCATCACCGTCCTGAACAAGATCGACGCGCTGACCGACGAGGAGGTGGCCGAGAAGCGCGCCGCGCTGGAAGCGGCCACGGGTGGCGCGGTCATGACCATGTCGGGCGTCGCGCGCACCGGCCTTGTCGAGGTGCTGCGCGGCCTGCGCGCGCAGATCGACGCGGGCCGCCTCAGGATGCGCGAGGGCCGCGAGGAGCCGGAACCGTGGCAACCCTGAGCGGCGCGGGCACCCCGGATCTCGCCGGAACGTCGCGGCTGGTCGTCAAGATCGGCTCGGCGCTGCTGGTCGACCGTGACACCGGCGCGCTCAAGGCCGAATGGCTGCGCGCGCTGGCCGAGGACGTTGCGATGCTGAAGGCGCGGGGCAAGGACGTGATCCTCGTCTCCTCGGGCTCCATCGCGCTGGGGCGCGGCGTGCTGGCGCTGGGGCAGGGGGCGCTCTCGCTCGACGAGGCGCAGGCCGCCGCCGCCGTCGGCCAGATCCGCCTCGCCCGCGCCTACGAGGAGGCGCTGGCGCCGCACGGCATCGTCACCGCGCAGATCCTGCTGACGCTGGACGACAGCGCCGACCGGCGGCGCTATCTCAACACGCGCGCGACCATGGCCGCGCTGCTCGGACGCGGCGTGGTGCCCATCGTGAACGAGAACGACACGATCGCGACGGACGAGATCCGCTACGGCGACAACGACCGGCTGGCCGCCAATGTCGCCGTCATGGCGGGGGCCGAGACCTGCATCCTGCTCTCCGACATCGACGGGCTCTACACCGCCAACCCGCGCGAGGATGCCGGGGCGCGCCACCTGCCGCTGATCGAGGCGATCAGCCCCGAGATCGAGGCGATGGCGGGCGACGCCGGAACGGGCCTGTCGAAGGGCGGCATGAAGACCAAGCTGATGGCCGCCCGCACCGCCACGGCGGCGGGCTGCGCGATGGCGATCACCGAGGGGTCGGTTCTGCGCCCGCTCTCGGCGCTGATGGGCGGTGCGCGGGCCACCTGGTTCACCGCCACGCTCGACCCGCAGACGGCGCGCAAGCGCTGGATCTCGGCGATGAAGCCGAAGGGCACGCTGCGCCTCGATGAGGGCGCCGTGGCCGCGATGGGGCGGGGCAAGTCGCTGCTGCCCGCCGGTGTCACCGCCGTCTCGGGCAGCTTCGACCGGGGCGACCCGGTGGCGCTCGAGGGGCCGGAGGGCGCGCGGCTGGGTCTCGGCCTCAGCCGCTACACGGCGGCCGAGGCGCGGGCCATCGCGGGCCACCGCTCCGACGAGATCGAGGCGATCCTGGGCTACCCGGGCCGCGCGGCGCTGGTCCATCGCGACGACATGGCGGTGTGACGCGATGCACGGGCTGTTCTTCGAGGTCCGGCCGAAGCCGGGCCACATGGCGCATTACTTCGAGCACGTCGACCGGCTGAAGCCGGTGCTGGCGCGGCACCGGGGGCTTGTCTTCCTCGACCGCTACCGCCCGCTGGATGACGAGGGCGCGCTCCTCTCTCACCAGCTGTGGGAGGACGAGGCCGCCATCGCCGCCTGGCGCGCCGATGCGACCCACAGGAAGAGCCAGTCCGCCGGGCGGACCCTGCATTTCGAAAGCTACCGCATCCGCGTCGGCGCCGAGTTGCCCGGGCCCGAGGGCCCCGCGCGCTACCTGCTTGCCGCCTACGGGCCCGCCGCGATCGACCTGCCGGAGGGCCGCGCGCATGAAAGCGTGAATCAGGCGGGCCGGTTCCTCACGCTTGCGGCAGCAGGGGATGCCGACACCGCCCGCGACATGACCGCGACGGCCCGCGCGCAGGGCGCCGGGACCATCCGCCTGTTCCGCGTGGACCGCGACTACACGCTGACCGACCGGGCCGAGGCGCCACCACGGTAGGACGTGCCCCCTTCATCTTTCCCCAAATACGCCTATCCTGCCCGCGACAGGAGCCCCGGAGGCCGCCATGAACGAGATGACCCAAGACATTCCCGCCCTGATGGAGGCGATCGGCCGCCGTGCGAAGGACGCCGCCGCCGAGCTTGCCTTCGCCCCCCCGGACGCCAAGCGCAGGGCACTTGAGGCGGCGGCCGGCTCCGTCGAGGCGCGGCGCGACGAGATCCTGGCAGCCAATGAAAAGGACATGGAGTTCGGCCGCGACAAGGGTCTGTCTCCGGCCATGCTCGACCGGCTCAAGCTGGATGCCGACCGCATCGCGGGGATCACGGCGGGGCTTCGCGCGGTGGCCGCGCAGGAGGACCCGGTGGGTGCCGTCATGGCCGAATGGGACCGGCCCAACGGGCTGCACATCCAGCGCGTGCGCACGCCGCTCGGCGTGGTGGGCGTGATCTACGAGAGCCGGCCCAACGTGACGGCGGATGCCGGCGCGCTCTGCCTGAAATCCGGCAACGCGGTGATCCTGCGCGGCGGGTCGGAAAGCTTCCATTCCTCGGGTCTTCTGGTCGCCTGCCTGCGCGAGGGGCTGGCCGAGGCCGGTCTTCCGCAAGACGCGGTGCAACTGGTGCCCACGCGCGACCGCGCGGCGGTCAAGGCGCTTCTGGGCATGACCGAGTATGTCGACGTGATCGTGCCGCGCGGCGGCAAGGGGCTTGTCGGCCTCGTGCAGGCCGAGGCGCGGGTGCCGGTCTTCGCCCATCTCGAGGGCATCTGCCATGTCTACATCGACGCCGCCGCCGACCCCGAGAAGGCGCTGAAGGTCGTGCTGAACGCCAAGACGCGGCGCACCGGCATCTGCGGCGCGGCCGAGTGCCTGCTGATCCACCGCGACGTGGCCGACACGATCGGGCAGGGCGTGGTGCGCGCGCTGCTCGACGCGGGCGTCGAGGTGCGGGGCGATGCCACGCTCCAGCGCATCGAGGGGGTCGTGCCCGCCACGGAAGACGACTGGGGCCGAGAGTTCCTCGACATGATCATCGCCGCCCGCGTCGTCGAGGACATCGACGCGGCCATCGCCCATATCCGCCGGTATGGCTCGAGCCACACCGAAAGCATCCTCACAGAGGATGACGCCGCCGCCGACCGATTCTTCCAGCGGCTTGATTCAGCCATCCTGATGCGCAACGCCTCGACCCAGTTCGCCGATGGGGGCGAGTTCGGGATGGGGGCCGAGATCGGCATCGCCACGGGCAAGATGCACGCGCGCGGGCCGGTCGGAGCGGAGCAGCTGACCTCGTTCAAATACCTCGTGACGGGCGACGGGACGACCCGACCGTGACGTCACGCGCCCAAGGGCCTTGCAAGGCCCTTGCAAATCCCTTTCAAGGGATTTTCGTGGCGACGCCAACCATTTGCGCCGCCCTCCCCGTCAATCAGAAAGGCTGACCGATGACCGACCGTCGCAACGACCCGCGCCCCGAAACCCTGGTGCGCCGCATGCCGCTCCGCGAGGGGGTGAGCCGTCCGGTTGTCACGCCGATCCAGCCCTCCGTCGTCTATGCCTCTCCCGACATCGACACGCTCCACGCCCAGTACGAGGGCCGCGCGCAGGGCTACACCTATGCGCGAGAGGGGCATCCGAACGCCACGCTGCTGGCGGCGAAGATCGACCTGCTCGAGGGCGCCACGGGCGGCGTGGTCACCGGGTCGGGCATGTCGGCGGTCACCGCCGCGATCATGGGGCTGATGGGGGCGGGTGACCACATCATCGGGGCCGACCAGCTTTACGGACGCTCGCTGCGCCTGATGCACCAGGACCTGTCGCGCTTCGGCATCGCCACGACGGTGGTCGATCCGACGGACCCCGCGGCGCTCAGGGCCGCGATCCGCCCCGAGACGAAGATGATCCTTGTCGAGGTCGTCTCGAACCCGACGCTGCGCGTGGCCGACATGGAGGGCATCGCCGCCGTGGCGCGCGAGGCGGGCGTGCGGCTGGCCGTCGACAACACCTTCACCACGCCGATCGGATACCGGCCCTTCGATCACGGGGCGGATATCGTCATCCATTCGGTGACCAAGCTGCTGGCGGGCCATTCCGACGTGACGCTTGGCTATGTCGTGGCGAAGGACCCCGCCGACACCAGGGCGATCTACGATTTCGCCGTGACCACGGGCCTTACGCCAAGCCCCTATGAATGCTGGCTTGCGGAGCGCGGACTGATGACCTTTCCGCTGCGCTTCGACAGGGCCGAGGCGAATGCCCGCGTGCTCGCGGACTGGCTGTCGACCCAGCCCAAGGTGGCGCGCGTTCTGTACCCCGGCCGCGCCGATCACCCCGACCACGCCCGCGCGCAGGCGCTTCTGGGCGGGCGCGACGGCAACATGCTGAGCTTCGCGATCGACGGCGACGAGGCCGCGGCCAACCGCATGGTGCAGGCGATGCCCCAGATGGCATTCGCCCCCACGCTGGGCGACGTGGGCACCACGCTGAGCCACCCCGCCTCGTCCTCGCACCGCGGGCTGACACCCGAGGGGCGGGCCGCGCTGGGGATCAGCGACGGGTTCTTCCGCGTCTCGGTCGGGATCGAGGACGTGGCGATCCTGATGGCCGATTTCGAGGCGGGGCTGGCCGCGGTCTGAACGGTCAGAGCGAGTGCAGCGGCGTCGTGCCGTCCAGCACGATCACGTCGAAGTTCAGGTTGGGCGACTGCGCCTCGACCTCGCGCCGGATGAGGTTCGCGCTCGGCAGCCGGTCCACCAGCGCGAGGTAGCGCCCGCGGTAACCGCACTGCGACAGGAGCCGCGCGAGGTCGAGCGCGTCGAAGGCAGGGGTCAGCAGGGGCGAAAGCACGAGCGCGGGCGCCTCGGCACCGGTCAGCGTCTCTTCCGGCAGTTGCTCCGGCGAGATGCTGCGGATGTCGGACCCCGGCGAGACGACGTGGCGCGGCAGGGAGCGGACACCCTCCACCGCCAGCGCGACCGCAAGAACGCGCTGCGCGGAAGAGTCGATCTGGCTGGCCCCGTCACGTGTCGCTAGACGGCGCCGGTCTCTTCCGTCCATGCTCGGCACCACGTTCGGGCAACGTGTTGAAATTGCGACAGAGTATGGCGTCTAACGCACTCCGGGCCGACGTGCTGCCCAACCGCCGTCCGGTTGTGATGCTACATGGGTTTCCCACCCGTTGCAAAGGCAACCTTTGCATTGCCATGGAAATGGCCGTGGTTGCCATGTGGCTCGAATTGCGGCAATGGCAAGCGCGGGCCCGGCCGGGATGCGCGGGTCCGACCTCAGGCGGAGGGCCGCAAGGGTGAGTGATACGCAGCTTGTCGAGTTCATGACGGCCGTTCCCGAGCCGATGCTGCACCTGTCCTCCGCGGGCCAGGTCGCGGTCGCCAACCCGGCGGCGCGGGCGCTTTTCGGCGACTGGATCGAGGGGCGCAGCTGCGCCACGGTCCTGCGTCAGCCGGGTCTTCTCGGCCGGATCGAGGCGGTCCAGGCGGGCGGCCCTGCGGGCGAGGCGCGGATGCAGGTGACCGACCAGACCGGCGAAACGCAGTTCCGGGTCCTGATCACGCCGATCGGCACGCCGGGGCCGCGCGGGCAGCGGGCGCTTCTGCTGCATTTCACGGATATCACCCACCTGCGCGAGGCCGAGGAGATGCGGCGCGACTTCGTCGCCAATGTCAGCCACGAGTTGCGGACGCCCCTGACGGCGGTCCTGGGGTTCATCGAGACACTGCGCGGCCCGGCGCGCGAGGACACCGCCGCCCGCGACCGCTTCCTCGGCATCATGGAGGCCGAGGCCCGGCGGATGAACCGGCTGGTCTCGGACCTCCTGTCCCTCAGCCGGGTGGAGTCGCAGGAGCGGCAGAGGCCCTCGGCCGACGTCGATCTCCGCGCGGTGCTCGACGGGGTCATCGCCGCGCTGAAACCCGTCGCCGAGGAGCAGGACAGCGCCCTCACGCTCGAGGCCCGGGCGGCCGATCCCGCGCTGCTGCTGGGCGAGGCGGGGCAGGGGTTCCGCGTGAAGGGCGACCGCGACCAGCTGATGCAGGTGTTCCTGAACCTGACGGAGAACGCGCTGAAATACGGCGGGGCGGGGCGGCCCGTCACGCTGCGCCTGGGCTGGCAGGAAGGCACCGGCAGCCTCAAGGGGCCGGTGCTGCGCGTGGAGGTCATCGACCGTGGCGATGGAATCGATCCGTTGCATATCCCGCGCCTGACCGAGCGATTCTACCGCGTCGACACCCATCGCAGCCGGGCGATGGGGGGGACGGGGCTGGGGCTGGCCATCGTGAAGCATATCGTGAACCGCCACCGCGGGCGGCTGAGGATCGACTCGCAGCCGGGCCAAGGGTCTGTTTTCTCGGTGCTTCTTCCGCGGGAGTGATCGGTCCGGCGTCTTGAGCGGGCGGTCTGCGCCGTCCCGCGGCCGGTTGTCATCAAAGCGTTACAAACCTGTCACAAAAGCTTGGCCGAGGCGCTTTAGGCGGCATCCCGAGGGCGCGCCGTGCGGCGTGTCCGGGATGTCTGAACACACACCAGGAGAGCCATTCATGTCGCTCGCAAAACTTTCCGTCTCCGTGCTGGCCGTCGCCGCCGTCTCTGCCACGGCTGCCGTCGCGCAGAGCCGTGACAACGTGCAGGTCGCGGGGTCCTCGACCGTTCTGCCCTATGCCTCGATCGTCGCCGAGGCCTTCGGCGAGAACTTCGACTTCCCGACCCCCGTCGTCGAATCGGGCGGGTCCTCGACCGGTCTGCGCCGCTTCTGCGAAGGCGTCGGCGAGAACACCATCGACATCGCCAACTCCTCGCGCTCGATCCGCGAGAGCGAGATCGCGACCTGTGCCGAGAACGGCGTGACCGACATCATCGAAGTGCGCTTCGGCTATGACGGCATCGTCTTCGCCTCGGACATCAACGGCCCGTCCTTCGCGTTCACCCAGTCCGACTGGTACCTCGCGCTGGCCGCGAACCTGCCCGTCGATGGCGCAATGGTTCCGAACCCGAACACCAGCTGGGACCAGGTCCGCGCCGACCTGCCCGCGCAGGACATCGCCGCCTACATCCCCGGCACCCGCCACGGCACGCGCGAAGTGTTCGACGAGAACGTGATCCTGCAGGGCTGCGAAGACTCGGGCGCCATGGCCGCCATGATGGAAATGGGCATGGATGAAGATGCAGCCGAAGAGGCCTGCATGGAACTCCGCGCCGACGGTGTGTCGACCGACATCGACGGCGACTACACCGAGACGCTGGCGCGCATCACCGCCAACCCCGAGGGCATCGGCGTCTTCGGCCTGGCGTTCTACGAGAACAACACCGACCGTCTGCAGGTCGCCACGATGGCCGGCGTCGAGCCGACCGTCGCCAACATCGCCTCGGGCACCTACCCGGTGTCGCGTCCGCTGTTCTTCTACATCAAGGCAGCCCACATCGGCGTCATCCCCGGCCTGAAGGAATACGCGTCCTTCTTCGTCTCCGACGACATCGCAGGCCCCTTCGGCCCGCTGGCGGCCTATGGCCTCGTCGCTGACCCGGAGCTGGCCGAGGTTCAGGCCACCGTGGCGAACGAAGTGACCATGGGCGGCATGTGATCGCCTGACGGACAAGGCGGGGGGCGCGGGTTCTGCGCCCCCCGCATCCTTATCCCCGGGACCCCCCGGGCCGAGTTTCACGGGACCCTTCCATGCCGCTTCTCTGGATCATCGTGATCGTCGTCTTGCTGGGTGCGGGGGGCTTCGTCCTTGGCCGCCAGCGTGCCATTGCGAGCGCCGGGGGGGATGCCCGCATCCTGCATTCGCTGCCGAACTACTACGGCACCAACGTGATGATCCTGGCCATCGTGCCTGCGCTGATGGTCATGGCGGTCTGGATGGTGATCCAGCCGTTGATGATCGAGACGCGCGTCACCGGCATGATCCCGGAGGCCGCCATCGAGGCGGCGGGCAACCGCGGCCTTGTGATGTCCGACGTGCGCAGGGTGGCCGACGGGCTCGACACCGCGATCGCGGCGGGCGCGCTGACGGCCGACGAGGTGCGCGACCTGAGCACCGCCGACACCGATGTGCGCGCGCGGCTGGGGGAGGTGGGCGTCGCGCTCGGCAGCGAGGTCTCGGCCGAGGTCCTGGCTGCCGCCCAGAGCTACCGCGCGCTGAAGCGCACGGGCGGCCTGCTGATGACCGGGGTCGTGCTGGTGCTTGCGGTGCTCGGCCTTGCCTATGGCTCGATCCGCACCAACCGCGAGTTCCGCGCCCGCAACGCGGTCGAGGCGTCGATCCTCGCCATCCTGATGCTGGCCTCGACCATCGCGATCCTGACGACGGTCGGCATCGTCTTGTCGATGCTGTTCGAGACCTTCAACTTCTTCGAGCTCTACCCCTGGCGCGAATTCTTCTTCGGCCTCGAGTGGCGGCCCAGCTTCGAAGGCGGCTCGGACCTGGGCCTGATCCCGCTTCTCTGGGGTACGCTTTACGTGTCCTTCATCGCGCTGCTGGTCTCGGTGCCCATCGGGCTTTTCGCGGCGATCTACATGGCGGAATACGCCGGAAAGCGCATGCGCGCCGTCGCCAAGCCCCTGATCGAGATCCTCGCGGGCATCCCCACCATCGTCTATGGCCTTTTCGCGCTGATCACGGTCGGCCCGCTCCTGCGCGACTATTTCGCGGAGCCCCTCGGCCTCGGGTCGTCGTCGTCGTCGGTCATGACGGCCGGGGTGGTCATGGGCATCATGCTGATCCCCTTCGTCTCGTCGCTCAGCGATGACATCATCAACGCCGTGCCGCAGAGCTTGCGCGACGGATCGTATGGCCTTGGCGCCACCCAGTCCGAGACCGTGCGGCAGGTGATCCTGCCGGCGGCCCTGCCGGGCATCGTGGGGGCGATCCTGCTGGCGGCAAGCCGCGCCATCGGCGAGACGATGATCGTGGTGCTCGGGGCAGGGGCGGCGGCCGCGCTGTCGCTCAACCCCTTCGAGGCGATGACGACCGTCACCGTCAAGATCGTGGGCCAGCTGACCGGCGACACCGATTTCTCGAGCCCCGAGGCGCTGGTCGCTTTCGCCCTCGGCCTGACGCTCTTCGTCATCACGCTGGGGCTGAACGTTCTCGCCCTCTACATCGTGCGCAAGTACCGGGAGCAGTACGAATGACCGACGCGACCGCATCCCAGCCGCCCGTGCGTTCCCTTTTCGCCGAGGACGCCCGCACCAGGCGCCGCAACCGCGCCGAGGCGCGCTTCCGCGCCTATGGCTTTGCCGCCGTGGTGATCGGCATCCTCGCGCTGATCATGCTGCTGATCTCGATCCTGTCGAATGGATTGTCCTCCTTCCGGCAGACCTACGTGACCTTCCCGGTAGACCTGGCCGAGGCGCGGCTGGACCCGCAGGGCAACCGCAACCCCGAGGAAATGGCCGCGGTCACCACCTTCGGCTACCTGCCGGTGATGGCGATGGCCTTCATCGAGCATGTCGAGGCATTGGGCATCGAGCATGACCTGAGCCCGCAGGAGATGGCCGCGATGATCTCGGGCGAGGCGCCCGCGCAGCTGCGCGCGATGGTGCTGGAGAACCCGTCGCTGGTGGGCCAGACCGTCACGCTGGAGATGCTGGTGAACGGGCGGATCGACGGCTACTTCAAGGGCCGCGTCACGATGGCAAGCGCCGAGCGCGACAACAACGTGACGCCGGGCCAGCTGGTGCTGGCGCAGGCGCTGGCGGATGCGGGCGCGATGGAAACGCGGTTCAACTGGAGCTTCGTCACCGCGCCCGACGCCTCGGGCCAGCGCCCCGAAGCGGCCGGCCTCGGCGTGGCCATCATCGGGTCGTTCTACATGATGCTCGTGGTGCTGGCGCTGGCGCTGCCCATCGGGGTCGCCGCCTCGATCTACCTCGAGGAATTCGCGCCGAAGAACCGGCTGACGGACATCATCGAGGTGAACATCTCGAACCTTGCCGCCGTGCCCTCGATCGTCTTCGGCATCCTCGGCCTTGCGATCTTCATCAATTTCGCGGGCCTGCCGCAATCGGCGCCCATCGTGGGCGGCCTCGTCCTGACGCTGATGACGCTGCCCACGATCATCATCGCCACGCGGGCATCCTTGCGCGCCGTGCCGCCCTCGATCCGCGAAGCGGCCCTTGGCGTCGGCGCATCGAAGATGCAATCGGTCTTCCACCATGTCCTGCCGCTGGCCGCCCCCGGCATCCTGACCGGTACGATCATCGGCCTGGCGCAGGCGCTGGGTGAAACCGCGCCGCTTCTGCTGATCGGGATGGTCGCCTTTGTCCGCGAATATCCCGCGGCCCCGCTGGACGGCTTGTTCGACCCGGCCTCGGCCCTGCCGGTGCAGGTCTACAACTGGACACAGCGCTCGGACCCTGCCTTTGTGGAACGCGCCTCGGGGGCGATCATCGTCCTGCTCGTGTTCCTGGTGTTCATGAACGCGCTGGCGATCCTGCTGCGTCGGCGCTTCGAGCGTCGCTGGTAGGCCGTCATGGAGGACATCAACATGAACGATATGCGCGTAACGGAGCGGACCGTGACCGACAAAGAGATCAAGATGAAGGCCCGCAAGGTTCAGGTCTTCTACGGCGACAACCACGCGATCAAGGACGTGGACGTCGACATCGAGGACAAGACCGTCACGGCTTTCATCGGCCCCTCGGGCTGCGGCAAGTCCACCTTCCTGCGCTGCCTGAACCGGATGAACGACACCATCGACATCTGCCGCGTCGAGGGCGACATCCAGCTTGACGGCGAGGATATCTACGACCCCAAGGTCGACCCGGTGCAGCTGCGCGCCAAGGTCGGCATGGTGTTCCAGAAGCCGAACCCGTTCCCCAAGTCGATCTACGACAACGTGGCCTATGGCCCCCGCATTCACGGGCTTGCGCGCAGCAAGTCCGAGCTTGACGAGATCGTCGAGAAATCCCTGCGCCGCGCCGCGATCTGGGACGAGGTCAAGGACCGGCTCGACGCGCCGGGCACCGGCCTTTCGGGCGGGCAGCAGCAGCGGCTCTGCATCGCGCGGGCCGTGGCGACGAGCCCCGAGGTTCTGCTGATGGACGAGCCCTGTTCGGCGCTCGATCCCATCGCGACGGCCCAGGTCGAGGAGCTGATCGACGAGCTGCGCGAGCGATTCTCGGTCGTGATCGTGACCCACTCGATGCAGCAGGCCGCCCGCGTCAGCCAGAAGACGGCCTTCTTTCACCTCGGGAACCTCGTCGAGTTCGGCGAGACCTCGAAGATCTTCACCAATCCCGACGATCCCCGCACCGAAAGCTACATCACGGGCCGGATCGGTTGAGGCTAGAGAGCAGGGCAGGGGAGTAGACCATGCCGCATTCGGAACATATCGTCTCGGGCTTCGACCGTGACCTCGAGGGCATCCAGGCGCAGATCATGCGCATGGGCGGCCTTGTCGAGGAAGCGATCGCCAAGGCCACCGAGGCGCTCGAGACCCGCGACCTCGAACTTGCGCGCGCGGTGCGCGCCGGCGACAAGGCCATCGACGCGCTGGATGAACAGGTCAACGACGAGGCGGCCCGCGTGATCGCGCAGCGCCAGCCCATCGCCAGCGACCTGCGCACGGTGCTGACCGTCTTCCGCATCTCGACCAACCTCGAGCGGATCGGCGATTACGCCAAGAACATCGCCAAGCGCACCGAGACGATCATCGACCAGCCCCCCGTGAACGGCACCGGCGCCTCGCTCCGGCGCATGGCGCGGCAGGTGGAGCTGATGCTCAAGGACGCGCTCGACGCCTATATCCAGCGCAACGCCGACCTCGCGGCGGATGTGCGCGCGCGCGACCGTGACGTGGACCAGATGTATTCGGCGCTGTTCCGCGAATACCTGACCTTCATGCTGGAAGACCCGCGCAACATCACCACCTGCATGCACCTGCATTTCATGGCGAAGAACATCGAGCGGATGGGCGACCACGTGACATCGATCGCCGAGCAGGTGATCTACCTCGTGACCGGCGACATGCCGGACGACGATCGCCCCAAGGAAGATTCCACCCCGCATGACGCGGGCCTGAAGGGGTAGGGCGGGGCAATGGCGGGCGAACCCACGGTTCTGGTCGTCGAGGATGAGCCGGCGCAGCGCGAGGTGCTGGCCTACAACATCCAGGCCGAGGGTTACCTCGTGATGACGGCCGAAGCCGGCGACGAGGCGCTCGACATCGTGCGCGAGACGCCGCCCGACGTGATCGTGCTGGACTGGATGCTGCCGCATGTCTCGGGGATCGAGGTGTGCCGCCAGCTCAAGATGGGCGGTGAAACCGCCCGCATCCCGATCATCATGCTCTCGGCCCGGTCCGAGGAGGTGGACAAGATCCGGGGGCTGGAAACCGGCGCCGACGATTACGTGACCAAGCCCTATTCCGTGGCCGAGTTGCTGGCGCGTCTGCGCACCCAGCTGCGCCGCGTGCGGCCCGCCACGGTGGGCGAGCGACTGGACTACCAGGACATCGTCGTGGATCTCGCCGAGCACCGCGTCTACCGCTCGGGCGAGGAACTGCGCCTCGGGCCGACCGAGTTCCGCCTGCTGACCGCCTTCATGGAACGCCCCGGCCGCGTCTGGAGCCGCGAGCAGTTGCTCGACCGCGTCTGGGGGCGCGACATCTACGTCGACAGCCGCACGGTCGACGTGCATGTCGGCCGGTTGCGCAAGGCGCTGAAAGCGGGCGACCACGGCGACCCGATCCGCACGGTGCGCGGCGCGGGTTACGCGCTGGGATGATCCAGCCGGTAGACCCGCGCGGCGGTGTCTCGGAAGACCTGGGGCAGGGCGGTGCCGGCACCTGAGAGGGCCAGCGCGCGCGCCGTCTCGCGCAGGACCGAGTCATAGGGTTTTGCAAGTTTTTCGACAGGATAGTTCGATCCGAACATGACCCGTTCCGGGCCGAAGACCCCCAGCAGGTGATCGACCATCGGTGCGATCGTCCCGGCTGACCAGTCGGCGTCGAACATGCCCCAACCGCTCAGCTTGACCGAAACCTGCCGAAGCTTGGCCAATTCCGCCACGCCCGCACGCCATGTGTCATCCGCACCGTTCCGCGGGCTGCCCGCGTGGTCGAGGATCACCGGCATCTGCGGATGAGCCGAGATGACCTCGGCGGCCTCGTGCATCTGTTCGGGATAGCATTGCAGGTCGAAGGTCAACCCGGCTTCGGCCACCCGGGCAAGGCCCGCGCGCCAGGTCGCATCCGACAGCAGCGGACGGGGCGCGAAGCTGAGGCCGGGCGCTTCCGGCAGGTGGCTGACGATCTGGCGCAGGCCCACGAGCCCGGGCGTCTCGGCATGGCGCGCGAGCGTGGTGGCGAGATCGGGGGCACACAGATCCGCAAGACCCACGATGGCGACGCGATGGGAACCGGCGGTTTCGGCGACGAAGCGGGTCTCCGCCACGGGATCGGGCAGGGCACCGTCGGTCTGCACATGGACCGAGGCCAGCGGTCGAACCGGCGTTTCGGAGAGGAACTCGTCCCACAGGTAGTCACGCTGGATCGGCGTGGGATCTCCAAAGGGTTTCGGCGCACCGATGTCGCGCAACCAGCCATAGCCGATCTCGTCACCGCGGCTGTCCGGCGCCCAGACGTGGTGATGCGCGTCGATGAAGCCGAAGGGCAGACCGTCCTCGAAGTCGCTGGCCGACATGCATTACTCCCATAATCATGATTATGTTAAATTAAGGTGCGCTTGGGCGGCGGCACTGGCCTGTTTGGTGCCCTTGAACGGCCCCTTGCGCAAGCCGAAGCGCGCGGACATGCGGATGTTTTGCATGAAGTTCGCACGCTAACATCCTGAAATCACGCCACCGACGCCGCCAGCAGCGTGGCTTGGCCTGTGCTTGTCCTGCTAGTGCGCTGAAATCATGGCGCATTCCCCCTTCCGCAGCCCCGGCGAACGCGCCATAGTTGGCGCAGAGGGATAAAAGCATGAACATTCTGGTCTTGAACGGGCCCAACCTGAACCTGCTCGGAACACGCGAGCCGGAGGTCTACGGCCATCACACGCTCGCAGATATCGAGGCGGCCTGCATCGCGCATGGCAAGACGCTCGGCGTCACGGTGAGCTGTGCGCAATCAAACGTCGAAGGCGTGCTGGTCGATCACCTGCACGCGGCGCGCGGCAGCATGGACGGCGTGGTGCTGAACGCCGGCGCCTACACACACACGTCGATCGCGCTTCGGGACGCGATCTCGGCGACCCGGCTGCCGGTCGTCGAACTGCACCTGTCGAACACCCATGCGCGCGAGGAGTTCCGCCATGTCTCGATGATCGCGCCCGTCTGTGTCGGCGTGATCCTGGGCTTCGGCGCCGCGGGCTACCAATTGGCGCTGACGGCGCTTCACTGGCATCTCTACGGGTCGCGGTCATGAAGGTTCTCGAGCCGTACCTGAAGATGTCGACCGTGGAGGAGTTGTGGGCGCATCATACCTGCGTGATGGCGGACTACGGGTTCGACCGGCTGTTCTACGCCTTCAACGCCTTTCGCGGCGCCGGGCTCTATGACAACCCGGAGGATGCGCTTCTGCTGACGAACATGCCCACGGATTACGTGGATGCCTATGTCAACGGAGGCATGTTCCGCGACGGTGTCATGATGCGGTGGGCCGTGCAGAACACCGGCTTCGCATCTTGGGCGCGTGTTTATGCCGAGATGCAGGAGCAGCCGCTCACGGAAGGCGAAAAGGCGATGCGGGCGTTGAATGAACGTCACGCCATAACCGCCGGATATACAATCAGTTTTCCAATGGCGATCAAGAACGCCAACGCCGGGATCGGCATGGCTGTCGAAAAGGGCCGCACGCAGGAGGATGCCGACGCCATCTGGGCCGAGCATGGGCGGGACATCGAGATCATCAACCATGTCGCGCATCTGTGCATCCTGCAGCTTCCCGCCACGGGGCAGCGCACCCTCCTCACCCCGCGCCAGGCAGAGGTCCTGGAGCTGGTCGCCGACGGCAAGACGATGCAGGACATCGCGCTGATCCTCGACCGCAACGTGGCGACGGTGGAGAAGCACCTGCGCGGCGCGCGGGATGCGCTCGGCGTCGAGACGACGGCGCAGGCCGTGCGCAAGGCCTCGATCCTGAACCAGATTTTCCGGATCGAGGAGCATGGCCGCAATGCCGCCGGTGAGCCTCCGCTCATGGCCGGAACGGTCGCCCGACGCGGCTGAGCGCGCCACCCTCCTCCCGGGGTAAGGATTCCCTCCGTTTCGGTTTCCGTGCCGTCACGTCAATCTGACCCTGTTCCGTGAGTGATGGCAATTCTGCCAGGAACAGGGGAATGACGCGTATTGGCGCTGCAAGCATTCCTCAAGGCCGGGAAACCGGGCCCGATGCGTGTCGTGGCGTGATTTCGTCCCGGCGCGCGTCGAGGTTTGGGCGGGCGCACCTATCCCCATGTCCCTCGCGCCATGCCCCGAGTCGCGGCGCCACCGGCCTGTCCGGCGGCGCCGCGACCATGCCTGCCCCGAGGCCGGCCCCCGTTCAGCCGCCCGCGTCGAGCTGCGCTGCAAGCGCGATGAGCGCGGCCATCACGAGGCGTCCGTAGTCCGCGTTGGCGTGATGGGTGTCCTTGGGGTTCTCGTGGCGAAAGGCCTCGTCGGTCAGACCGTCGGGCGTGATCGTCCTCTCCGGCTGGCGCAGCACGGGGATGCCGGACAGCTCCAGCGCCTCCCCCACGTGGGCGCGGTAGCGCCTGTCGATCTCCCTGCACACCTCTCGCCGCAGGCGTCCGACATAGGTCGCATGGGCAAAGAAGCGCGGTCCTTCCACGACGATCACGTCAAGACCCAGGGACGCGACGGCGCGCGCGAAGGCGACGGACGGGCCACAGTCCTGTTCGATGATCCGCAGGACCGCCTGATCGGACAGCGGGATTTCATCCCCCTCGCCCCGAAGGGCCCAGGGCACGTGTCGGTCCCAGCCGAAGCCCCGCAGCACGCGGGAGGTGTTCATCGGAAGCGAAAGGGCGATGATCGCCCCCTGCCCCGTCGGCCCGGCGAAACTGTCGCGATCGAGGGTCAGGTTGCGCCAGCGCGCGGCCCGCGTGGTGACGGAGGTGCCCTCGTCGGACAGGGCGAAGAACGCTGTGGCGGCCTCTCCGCCAGGGCCGAAAGGGTGGAAGTGGACCTTCCGCCGCCCGGCCATCCCGGGTGTCCCGTCGAACGCACGCTTCATCGCGCCGATGTGGCTGTCGCCGATCAGGGCGAGCGGCCTCATGGGCGGGGTCCGAAACTGCCCAGGATTTCTTCCTCGCAGGCCAGCGCCTCGGCCTCCATCGGGGCGCGGCCCGGCCCGCTGTCGGCGGCGGTATCGGTCTTTCCCGATACCTCGGGCAGGCCGGCGAAGAATTGCGTCATGACATGGTCGATCCCGGACCGGTTCACGCCGCGCAGGTCAGGCTCGAAGAAGTTCGCGCGGTAGGGCGGTGCCGAGATGATCTCGTAGGACGGGAAATAGGCGACATGCTTGAGGTCGCGCGCCACCTGGCCCGCGACGGCGCGCAGGATCGCCTTTGAGCCGCTGCTGGCCACCAGCACGTGCTCACCCGACGCCGTCGCGGCGAGCGGGACCGGCGAGACGGTCAGGATGACCCTCGGGCCACGGCCGTTGCGGGCGGCGCGGATCTTCTCGATCGCCTGCGCCAGATCGCGATGCACCGAAGGATAGTCCCCGTTCCGGAAGACATGCCGGTCGGGGTCGAAGCGGCCTGCAAGGGTGCCGGGACAGACGGGAAATTCCACGCCGAGCCCCGTGTCGTGCCAGCTTTCCGTCAGGCCAAGGGTGAAGACGAGCACGTTGCAGGCGAGGATCGAGCGCCGGAAGGCCTCGAGCGTGCCCCGGCGCGAGGCCAGCATCTCCTGCGGAGAGGCGAAGCCGCCGGGTTCCACGGCGGGGCGGAACGGATCGTGCACGCGCCCGTCCTGCTCCCAGGACAGATCGGGGGGCGTCCGTTCCGCGGTTGCCCAGTCGACCCACTGGTGCAGGAGCGACGCGGTGTAGATGTTGCCGGTCCGGGCCGAGAAGACACCGAAGTTGAGAAGCCGCGCCGTCTCGGGGGCGAGGCCCTCGGGCGCCGGCTCCTCGTCATGCCAGCAATAGCCCCGTGCCGTCAGGGCCCGGCTGAAATGCTGGGCGAAACAGGAACCGTAGGTGACGATCCGGTCGCGCGGCGTGATCTGGAAGGGCGACCCCCATAGCCCGGAGATGTCCAGCATGTGCGGCGCGGCGACCGCCGGCGACCAGAATGCCCGCTTCGGAAGGTGGGTATAGGGGTGATCCGCCATGATTCCCTCCGCCCTCTGCGTCACGCTGGATACGCGCGTGGTGTCACTGAACCGAACTCTCCTGTCCCCCTTCTAACCGCTATGGGCGTTGGTCTTCCAGATGCGATCTGGACCCGGCGGTCGGCCGCCCCCGGAAACGAAAAGGGGCAGAGGGTGACCCCCTGCCCCGGTTTCCTGCCGATGTCGGAGGGTCTCAGCCCTGGGCGGCCTTGGCCACTTCCTCGGCGAAGTTCTCTTCCTTCTTCTCGATGCCCTCGCCGACCTCGAGCCGGACGAAGCCGGTGATCTCGGCGCCCGCTTCCTTGGCGGCGGCACCGACGGTCAGGTCGGGGTTGATGACGAAGGCCTGGTTCACGAGGGTGATCTCGGAGAGGAACTTCTTCATCCGGCCATCGATCATCTTCTCGATGACGGCCTCGGGCTTGCCGCTTTCGCGGGCGATGTCGATCTGGACCTGGCGCTCCTTCTCGACCAGCTCGGGATCGACGGCGGCCTCGTCCAGCGCGGCGGGGTTCACGGCGGCGACATGCATCGCGACCTGCTTGGCGAAGGCCTCGTCGCCGCCCTTCAGCGCGACCAGCACGCCGATCTTGCCCATGCCGTCGGCAGCCGAGTTGTGGATGTAGGCGGCAACGGTGTCGCCCTCGATCGTGGCCATGCGGCGCACGCCCATGTTCTCGCCGATGGTGGCGATCTTGTCGGTCAGCGTGTCGGCGACGGTCTTTCCGCCGAGGTCGGCCGCGAGCAGCGCCTCGAGGTCACCCGCGCCGAGCGCGGCTTTCGCGATCCCGGCGACCATGCCCTGGAACTCGGCGTTCTTCGCGACGAAGTCGGTTTCCGAGTTCACCTCGACGGCCACGCCCTTGCCGCCCGAAACGGCGACGGCGACGAGGCCCTCGGCGGCGGTGCGGCCCGATTTCTTGGCGGCCTTGGCCAGGCCCTTGGTGCGCAGCCAGTCGACGGCGGCTTCGAAATCGCCGTCGGTCTCGGTCAGCGCCTTCTTGGCGTCCATCATGCCTGCGCCGGTCGCGTCGCGCAGTTCCTTCACCTGTGCAGCGGTGATTGCCATGTGCGTCTCTCCTGAATCATCGGATTGGCGCGCGGGTGATGCCCCGCGCGCATGTCATTTGCGTGACGACGGGCCTCAGCCCTCGGCGCCTTCCTCGGCGGGGGCATCGGCCTCGGCGGCGAGCGCCTCTTCCAGGTTGCCCTCTTCCAGCGCGCCCAGGTCGACGCCGGCGGTCTCGAGCTGCGCGCTCATGCCGTCGAGCGCGGCGCGGCTGACGAGATCGCAGTAGAGCGCGATGGCGCGGGCCGCGTCGTCATTGCCGGGGATGATGTAATCCACACCCTCGGGCGAGCAGTTGGTGTCGACCACGGCCACGACCGGGATGCCCAGCTTCTTGGCTTCCAGGATGGCGAGGTCTTCCTTGTTCACGTCGATCACGAAGATCAGGTCGGGAAGGCCGCCCATCTCGCGGATGCCGCCCAGCGAGGCCTGCAGCTTCGCCTGGTCACGCTCCATCCCGAGGCGTTCCTTCTTGGTCAGCCCCTCGAGGCCCTGGGCGAACTGCTCGTCGATCTGCTTGAGGCGGCTGATCGAGTTCGACACGGTCTTCCAGTTGGTGAGCGTGCCGCCCAGCCAGCGGTGGTTCATGTAATACTGCGCGCAGCGCTCGGCGGCTTCGGCGATCGGCTTCTGAGCCTGGCGCTTGGTGCCGACGAAGAGGATGCGGCCGCCCTTTGCGACGGTCTCGCGCACGACGTTGAGCGCCTGGTCGAGAAGCTCGACGGTCTGCGTCAGGTCGAGGATGTGAATGCCGTTGCGGTCGCCGTAGATGTACGGAGCCATCCGCGGGTTCCAGCGCTGGGTCTGGTGGCCGAAGTGAACGCCAGCTTCCAGAAGCTGACGCAGCGAGAAATCAGGGAGCGCCATCCAAGTGTTCCTTTCCGGTTTGCGCCTCGGCGAAGGTTCAGGGTGACGCGCCGCAAGGGCGCTGACCCAACCGGTGGACCGAACGGGGATGTCTCCCCCGAAGGCCCGCCTCCGCCTGTGAAGTGAGCGCGCCTTTAGGGGGTTTCGGGGGGGATGGCAACCCCCTGCCCCATCCGTGGCGCGGGAAGGGCGACGCGATGCGCCGAAACCGGCCAAGGTTGCCTGCCCCCCCCGGCGGGCCCCGCGCCGCGATCAAGGATGGACCGGATCGGAACGGCGCGCTATGCGGCATTCCATGACGCGCAACCCGGATATCCTGTGCATCGGCTCGGTCCTGTGGGACATCATCGGCCGCACCGATCTGCCCATGGCGCTTGGCAACGACAAGCCCGGCCGCATCGCGCGGCTGCCGGGCGGCGTCGCGCTCAACATCGCCATGACGCTGGCGCGGTTTGGGCTCAGGCCCGCATTGCTGTCGGTGGTGGGCGACGACCCGGCGGGGCGCGAGCTGGTGGCGGCCTGCACGGCGCTGGGGCTGGATTGTGCGCCGCTGCTGGTCGATGCCGACCTGTCCACCGATCAGTACATGGCCGTGGAGGCGCAGGGTGCCCTGGTGGCGGCGCTGGCCGATGCCCATTCGCTCGAGGCCGCGGGCGACCGCATCCTCGCGCCGCTGGCCGACGGGCGGCTGGGGAGCGCCAAGGCCCCCTGGCCCGGACCGGTGGCGCTGGACGGCAACCTGACCGAGGCGCTTCTGTCCGAGATCGCGGAGAGCCCGCTCTTCGCCGCCGCCGACCTGCGCATCGCGCCGGCCTCGCCCGGCAAGGCGGAACGCCTGCGACCGCTTCTGAAGCATCCGCGCGCGACGCTCTACGTCAACCGCGAGGAGGCGGGGCTGTTGACCGGCACGCGCCCCGCCAATGCCGCCGCGGCGGCCGAGGCGCTGGTCACGGCGGGC
>WVSO01000120.1 GCA_015689745.1 Rhodobacterales bacterium HKCCSP123
TGAGCCGGTCGACGCAGAGGTTCGCGACCACCCGGTAGAGCCAGGTCGCGGGCTGCGCCGCGCCGTCCTGCCGCCAGTCGCCCGCCGCGCGCCAGAGCCGCAGCATCGCCTCCTGCGCGATGTCCTCGGCCTCGGCCCGGTCGCCCAGCACGCGGGCCGCATGACCCAGCGCACGCGGCAGAAGCCGCGCCGTCAAAACCGCCGAGGCCCCCGGATCGCCATTGGCGAAGAGGACCATCAGCGCCCCGTCCGGAAGCGCGGCATATTCGGGCGTGTCGCCGGACATGTCGTTGAATACCGCTCCCGTGGCAGGGCCGAAAGGGGCGGCGCGGGGGGTGGGGACATCCCCCCGCACCGCCGGGGCAGAGGCCTCAACCGCGCCAGAAACCGTGCCCGCGGCGCTCGCCATGGCCACCGCCACGACGCTCCTGGAAGCGGGTCATGGCCTCGTCCAATTCGGCCTCGGTGATGCTGCCGTCGCCATCGGCGTCCATGCGCCCGAACATCCGCTCCATGCCCGCCTGCCGGCGCCCGTCGGCCATCTCCTCCAGCTCGGCCGCGCTCAGCGCGCCGTCGCCGTCACTGTCGGCCCGCTCGAGCAGCCGGTCGACCCCGGCCTCGGCGCGCGTCATGGCGCCGGCCAGGAGTTCCTCGCGGGTGAGGATGCCGTCGCCATCGGCATCGGCCCGGGCGAACCGGCCTTCGCGCGCCTCCTGCATCTCCTCGAGCGTGATCGCCCCGTCACCGTCGAGGTCCATCTCGGAAAAGATCATCTGCGGACCCATGCCGCGGCCCTCTCCCGGCCCTTGCTGGGCCAGCGCGGGGGCGGCGAGCGCCAGCGGGATCATCAGCGCCAGCGCGCCGGCTTTCATCATCGACATCGGCTTGTCTCCTTCTCGTTTCGTGCCTGTCTGACCTGTCACACGGGGCAGGCGGCGGTTTCCGTCGAAAAAAATGCGAGCTCCGCGTCAGTACGGCACTGGACGCCCCTGCCCCGCCGCCGCATCTATCGGGCATGAGCCATGACGACACCGCCCTGCGCCCCGAGTTCCTGCCCGGACCGCCCGAACGCCCCGCCGGCCCCGCGATCCGCCGCGGCCTGACACGCCGCTGCCCCAGTTGCGGCGAGGGGAGCCTGTTCGACGGCTACCTCAAGCTTGCGCCAGCCTGCCCCGCCTGCGGCGAGGACCTGAGCCATGCGCGCGCCGACGATGGGCCGGCCTATCTCTCGATCCTCTTCACCGCCAAGGTGATGGGCACGCTGCAGCTCTTCACCTACGAGCTGTTCCAGCCGCCCGCCTGGGTCATGGCCCTGACCTTTTCGATTGGCGTCACCGCCATGGCTCTCTACCTTCTGCCGCGCTTCAAGGGGCTGATCGTGGGGGTGCAGTGGGCCAAGCGGATGCACGGGTTCTAGTGGACAAGACCGCGATAAGGGACGCGGCCACGGTGATCGTGCTGCGCGACGCCGCGACGCGGCCCCGTGTCCTGATGGGGCAGCGCGGACAGTCCGCCGCCTTCATGCCGTCGAAATTCGTCTTTCCGGGCGGCGCGGTCGACGCCGTCGACGCGACCATCCCGCTGGCCGCCCCGCCCGCGCCCGCCTGCGCGGCGGCGCTGGCGAACGAGAGCGACATCGCACCCGAGCCGCTGATCGCGGCGGCGACGCGGGAGCTGTGGGAAGAGACGGGCCTGCTGATCGGGGCACCGGATGCCCGCACCGGGGCGATGGAGGCCCCGCAGGGCTGGCGCGGCTACATCGCCACGGGGCATTTGCCCGACGGGGCGGATGCGACGTTCCTCTTCCGGGCGATCACGCCGCCGGGCCGTCCGCGCCGCTTCGATGCACGGTTCTTCCTGGTCGAGGCCGAGGCCCTGCGCAACGACCCCGACGATTTCAGCCGCGCCGAGGATGAACTGGGCCACCTGCATTGGGTCCCGCTCGACGAGGTTCGCGGCTATGACATGCCCTTCATCACCGAGGTGGTGCTGGCCGAGCTGGCCGCCCGGCTGGAGGGGCGGCAGGCACCGGGCGTGCCCTTCTTCGACAACCGCACCGAGATCAGCCGGTTCTCGCGCCTCTGACACCGCCGGCTCCCCATGGCCCGGCGTCCCGCGGCTGGAGGGTGCGGGAGCCTCCGGCGGCCATATTTTCGGGATAGAGATGCGAAAGTTCGAATCAAATTGTCATCTCTATCCCTGAAACATGGCGGGGGAGGCGGCGAAGCCGACGGGGGCGGAGCCCCTGGATCAGCGCGCGGCGGGGCGGATCAGAGGCCGAAAAGCCGCGCCCCGAGCGTCAGCCAGAGGGGCATGACGGCGAAGGCGAGCAGCGTCTGCACCGTGATCATCGCGGCCATCAGGGCCGCGTCGCCCCCCAGTTGGCGCGCAAGCGTGTAGGCCGCGACGCCCGTGGGAAGCGCGCCGTAGATCAGCGCGACCTGTGCCGTGAGCGGCGGCAGGCCGAGGGCCAGCGCCATGGCGAGGATGACCAGCGGGAAGACGATCAGTTTGCCCCCCGACGCAAGCGCCATCGGCAGCCAGTCGGCCTGCAGCCCGCGGAGTTTCAGGCTTGCGCCGACGCAGAGCAGCATGATCGGCAGCGCCGCCTGCCCCAGCACGCTCAGCGTCTCCTGCAAGACCGGGATCGGCGCCCAGCCCATCAGGTTCACCCCCGCCGCGACGAGGATGGACAGGATCAGCGGGTTGGTGGCGAGGCTCTTCGCGGCCCCGAGCAGCACCGGGCTTCCGGGCCGTGGCAGGAGGACCGAGAAGAGCCCCACCACCGTCAGATTCACCACCGGCACGAGGACGGCGGCCCCCAGCACCGCCAGTTGCAGGGCGGGCGCGCCGTAAAGCGCCTCGGCCACGGCGAGCGCGATGAAGGTGTTGAAACGCCCTGCGCCCTGCAGAATCGAGGTCGCCTGCGGTGCCGGAAAGCGCATCAGGATCGCCGCCGTCGTGCCCGCCGCCGTCGCCGCGAAGAAGCCCGCGTAGAGCGTGCCACCGTAGGTTATGAGGTCGGGGTCCGAGAGGTCCGCCTCGGAGATGCGCACGAAGAAGAGCGCGGGCATCAGGACGAAATAGACGAGCCGGTCGTTGAGGGTCCAGAATTCCTCGGAGGGGATACCGCCGCGGCGCAGCGCGTAGCCCGTCACGATCAGCAGGAAGATCGGCGCGATGGAGAGCGCGATGGCGATCATGCGACCGCCCCGCGCCAGAAGATCACGCCGATGGAGGCGACCAGCAGCGCAAGCCCCGCGATCTCCTTGGGGCTGGAGCGTTCCTTGAGCCAGAAGACCGAGACGAGGAAGGTGAACACGAGCTCGATCTGCCCCAGCGCCTTGACCAGCGCCGCGGTCTGCAGCGTGAAGGCGGTGAACCAGCCGAGGCTGCCGAGCATCGAGGTGAGGCCGACAAGGCCCGAGACCCGCCAGCTTGACAGGACGCGCCCCACCTCGGCCCGGTCGCGCCACGCGATCCAGAGGCCGAGCACCACCGCCTGCACCGCGGTCGCCGCGGCCAGTGTCAGGCTGGCGCGCAGGAAGACATCGCCCGCAGGCAGCGCCAGCGACGCGCCGCGGTAGCCCACCGCCGAGATGCCGAAGAGCACGCCCGAGGCGAGCCCGTAGCCCGAGGCCGCGTTGAAGAGCCGCGCGCGCCAGGGCAGCGCGGTGTCGCCTTTGGGCGGATCGGAGAGCAGGACCACGCCGACAAAGCCCAGCCCGATGGCCAGAAGGATCGGGGGCGAGATCGCCTCGCCCAGCAGGATGAGACCGAAGAGCGCGGTCAGGATGACCTCGGTCTTCATAAGGGTGATGCCGACGGTGAAGTTGCGCAAGGCGAAGAGCGCGACGATGCACATGGTGCCCAGCACCTGCGCCAGCGCGCCGGGGATCAGGAAGGCCCAGAAGCGCGCCCCCGGGGTCGGCAGGGCCTGGGCGGTCGCCTGCGCGTAGAGGGCGACGATCACCGCCACCAGCGGCGCGGAATAGAGGAACCGCGCCCAGGTCGCGCCCGCGGTCGAAAGCGTCGTCACCTTCAGGTGGCGCTGCAGCGTGAAGCGCAGCGTCTGCATGAAGGCGGCGAAGATCGTGACCGGGATCCAGAGGGGCATGGGCCCCTCATGCGCCCGGCGCGCGGGGCCTTCAAGCTAGTTCTGCGGGTAGAGCGGATGCGGCACCGGGTCTTTCGCGCGGACCAGGTGGCGGCGGAAGACCTGGGCGTAGTTGTCGTAGCGGTAGCCCGCGTTGCGGGTGACGTATTTCTCGCGGTTGGGGAAATAGATCCGCGGCAGGCGATACCAGGGCAGCTTGGGGTGCATGTGGTGGACGACATGCAGGTTGTTGTTGAGGAAGAGAAAGGCCAGCGGGCCGCGATCCTCGATGATGACGGTGCGGCCGCGGGCGCGCTCATGGGCCTGGTGCTCGAGGAAGGTGCGGATCTTCAGGACCGAAAGCCCGCCGTAGCAGCCCAGCAGATAGGCCCAGAGCGGCATGTCGGAGGCGATGACCAGCGCGAGGACGGCCGCGGCGGTCGGCAGGTGCCAGAGCCAGCCCTTCAGCACGGCGCGGTCGCCCGCGCGGATCGCGCGCCAGTCGGCGGCCATGAAGGTCGCCTGACCGATCACCGGGCCCAGGAGCATCCGGCCCAGAAGCGTGTTGTTCGCCCTCAGGAGCCCTTGCAGCGCGCCCGGAAGCCGGACCCAGACCGCCGGGTCGAGGTAGTTCGATTCCGGGTCGTCATAGGGGTCGGTGAGCGTCGCATCCATGTGATGCGCCAGGTGCGTATCGCGGAAGCGCAGGTAGGGGATGAGAAGGTTGAGGGACGGGAAGACGAGAAACTCCCCCAGGCGGCGTTCGGCGAAGGGATGGCCGTGCGTGACCTCGTGCTGGAGCGAGGAATGCAGCGCCACGACCGGGACGAGGACGAGGATGGCCAGCGCCAGGCTGACGCCCGGCAGCCAGAAGAGACAGGCCGCCAGCGCCGCATAGGTGGCGCAGATCAGAAGAAGCGTCGGCCATTCGACCCGCATGGTCATCCCTGGATGTCGTGAACGGGCGCGTCCCCGGCGCCCGCCCCGTCACGAATATGTGATCTTGCGCGGGGCGGGCAGTCGGGGTTTTCTCCACGGGAACTCAACACTGTTGTGGATTGTCAACGATGCTGGATATTTCAGACAAGCGCCGCGTCGCCGTCACCTTCCGCGAGCGGCTGGCGGGGGCGCTGGCGGCCTCGGGTCTCAGCCGCGCGGGGCTGGCGCGCGCGATCGGGGTGGACCGCTCCACCGTCACGCAGATGCTGGCCGAGGGCGAGACGCGGATGCCGGGCGGGCATGTCGTGGCGGCCTGCGCGCAGGCGCTGGATGTCTCGGCCGACTGGCTCCTGGGGCTGACCGACAGGCCGGAGCAGGCGGGGGCGCTGCTCGCCTCGTCCTTCTCGATTTCCGAGACGGGGCGGGCGACGGGGCTCGACGACCAGATCTTCGCCTGGCACCGCGAGGCCGAGGGCTACAAGGTGCGCCATGTGCCCGCGACGCTGCCCGACATGCTGAAGACCAACGCGGTGCTGCAATGGGAATACGCGCCCGTCACCCACCGCCGCCCCGACGCGGCGATCGACGCGGCGGCCGAGCGGCTGGACTGGATGCGCCTGACCGAGAGCGATTACGAGATGGCGATGGCGGTGCACGAGATGGAAAGCTTCGCCCGCGGCGAAGGCTATTACGCGGGGCTGGAGGCGTCGGCGCGGCGCGCGCAGCTGGACTGGCTGTCGGAGCTCTACGCGCAGTTCTACCCGTCGCTGCGGATCTTCCTTTTCGACGCGCGGCGGGTCTGGTCGGCGCCCGTCACCGTCTTCGGACCGAAGATGGCGGTGATCTACATGGGCCGGCACTACATCGCCTTTCGCGACCGCGACCGGGTGCGGACGGTGACGCGGCATTTCGACTGGCTGGTACGGGAGGCGAGCGTCTCGGCGCGGGAGGTGCCGGGCTATCTCGACGGTCTGAGGGCGCTTGTGCGCTGAGGGGTTTCGCCCGCTTCGCGGCCGACCCGCGCGCCGCTGGCGCGGCGCGGATGCGAATTTTCGCACGAAAATTCGGGCGCGCGGTGTCGCCGTCGCATGACCGATCGGACGAGGGGCGCTTTCCCGGCGACCTGAATGCGTATTTCTGGAAAGATGAAGGCCCGGAGATGGTCAGGCGGTCTTCCTTGCAAGCCTCGCGGCGACGGCTTCGGCCATGACGGCGCCGAAGCGGCGGTGGGCCTCGGCGTCCCAGTGGACGCCGTCGACGGGGGACACCTCGACATGCAGGCCCGCCTCGACGAAGCCCGCGCCGAGGCGAAGAGCGGCCTCCTTCAGGTGATGGGAGAGGCCCGCCTGGATCACCTCGGCGCCCGAGAAGGTGTCGGCGAGGATACCGGCCTCGCGCACGGGGACCGGGGCCACGATCAGCAGGTCGGCCACGACGCCCTCGGCGCGGGCGAGCGTGCACAGGCGCTCGACCGAGCGGGAAATCTCGAAGGCGGTGACCGAGAACCGGTGTTTCAGGTCATTGGTGCCCAGCATCACGACCATCAGGTCGATGGGCCGGTGGCTGTGCAGGATGGCGGGCAGAACGGCGATGCCGTTGCGGCAGCCGCCCTCGACCGGATCGTCATGGACGGTGGTGCGGCCGGGCAGCCCCTCGGTGATGACGGTGACTTGCGCGCCGAGTTCCGTTGCCATGGCCTCGGGCCAGCGGTCGCCCGGCTGGTGGCGGTCGAACTGACCCAGCCGCGTCAGCGGCAGGGTGCCGTGGGTGTTGCTGTCGCCGTAGCAGAGCACGACGGGCATGGGGTGTCCCTCCGATCCGGTGTCCTGCCGAAGTCTTGCGCGCCACGGGCGGCCTGTCACCTGAAAAGCAAGGCCCACGCGAGGGAAGGCCCTCTCCAGGCATTTTCATTTTCGAACATATTTCGGCGGAAGCCGGGGGATTATCCGCCGAATTCGGCTGTAGTCACTTCTATCCCCAGACTTATCCACAGATCGTCAATATGGCATCGGATGGAGCTTGTGGATCTCGTCGATCTGTTCGAGCAGGTCGCTTGAAAGCGCGGTGTCGAGGCCCGAAAGGATCCGCGCGAGCTGTTCGGAGGTCGTCGCGCCGAAGATCGTGGAGACCGGGAAGGGCCGCTGCACAGTGAAGGCAAGCGCCATGTGCACCGGGTCGAGCCCGTGGCGCGCGGCGAGGTCAAGGTAGGCGGCGACCGCGGGAAAGACGCGCTCGGACTTGCGGCCGCCGAGATTGCCGTTGCCTGCCATGCGGCTTCCGGCGGGCACCGCGCCATCCTGGTACTTGCCCGTCAGAAGCCCCGCGGCGAGCGGTGAATAGGCCAGCAGCGTCACCCGCTCGTTCACCGCCAGCTCGCCGAGGTCGGTGTCGTAGAGGCGGCAGAGCAGCGAATACTCGTTCTGGATCGACTGCACCCGCGGCAGCCCCTCGGCCTCGGCGATCTGGAGCCATTGCGCCGTGCCCCAGGCGCTTTCGTTCGAGAGCGCGAAATGCCGGATCTTGCCCGCATCGACCGCGGCCTGCGCGGCCTGGAGAACCTCGAGCATGTTGGCGCGCGTGGCCGCGCGGTCCTGGTGCGAGGGATCGTAGCGCCAGTTCTGCCGGAAGTGATAGGAGCCGCGGTTGGGCCAGTGCAGCTGGTAGATGTCGATGACATCCGTTTGCAGCCGCTTCAGCGAGGCGTCGAGCGCCTGGGTGAAGGTCCCGGCGGTGATGTCCTGCCCCGGCCGGACGAAGCCCGCGTTCTTGCCGGTGATCTTGGTCGCCAGCACGTAGTCGCCGCGGCGGCCCGGATTGGCGGCGTTCCAGTTGCCGAGGATGGTCTCGGTGTTGCCCACCGTCTCGGGCGTGACCGGGTTCACCGGGTACATCTCGGCGGTGTCGACGATGGTGATGCCGACATCCAGCGCCATGTCCATCTGGCGATGGGCGTCCGCCTCGGGGGTCTGGTTGCCCCAGGTCATCGTGCCGAGGCAGTAATCGGTGATCATCGTGTCGGTCGAGCCGAGCGGTATCTGGCGCATCTGGTGTCCCCTGTTCCGTTCGGCGCGAACTCTAGGGTCAGGGGCGGGAGATGCAAGGCGGGCGCGCCCCGACTCTTGAGAACATTTCATGAACATCTATAATCCGGCCCATGGATCCGACCAAGCTCACGCGCCAATCGCATCGCCGCGACCGGCCCGGCCTGCCGCTTCTGGGGCGGTTCCGGCTGGCGGGCGCGCGGGCGCACGAGCTGTGTGGCGCGGCGCGG
>WVSO01000121.1 GCA_015689745.1 Rhodobacterales bacterium HKCCSP123
GGTCGCGGATCGCGCGGGCGAGCTTCAGCGCCGCGGCCTCGGCGGCGCGGAGGCTGTCGGCATCCATCAGCTCGCGCAGGTCGCGTTTCGTCAGGTTGCGCGCGCGGGTGGCGATCAGGCGGCCCTCGGTGCCCTCGGCCTCGTCCTCCTCGGTGCCGCCGGGGGTGGTGCTGTCCTCGGCCCCCTCGCCCGCATCGGGGGCGGTGTCGAGATGCGGCTGCCAGAGCTTCGGCTGGGCCAGTTGCTTGCGGACATGGGCCTGCGCCTTCCCGGCGCGGGTCTTGCCCGCGTTGAACCAATAGGCGTCGAAGAGCTCGTCGAAGCGCCGCCAGCCCTCGGCGTCGGGCACCAGAAGGGCGGCCAGCGCCATGCGCGCCTCGACCGGGTCGGTGGAGTTGACGGCGGCCAGCGCCGCCAGCGCGTCGGCGGTCTCGCCGGGGCCGAGCGCGATGCCGTTCATGCGCAGATGCGCGACGAAGCCCACCATCCGGTCGACCAGCCCCTCGGCCCGCGACGGAAAGCGCGTGACCTGCATCAGGCGACCTTTCCGATCAGCCGGTCCATGACCTGCGCCGGGGCGGCGTCGCGGTCGGCGGCGGTCTTGAGCAGGCAGACGAGCGTCGCCTGCACCAGCTCGGGGGATTGCGCCATGTCGTTCACGCCCAGCCCGGAAAGGGCGGCGGCCCAGTCCAGCATCTCGGCGATGCCCGGCAGTTTCTCCAGCTCTTCGCGGCGGAGCGCCTGCACCACGCCGACGATCTGGCGCGCGAGCCGCGCCTCGAGCCCCGGCATCCGGGCGGCGAGGATCGCAAGCTCGGTCTCGCGGTCGGGGAAGTCGACGTAGGAGTAAAGGCACCGCCGCCGGAGCGCGTCCGACAGGTCGCGGGTGCCGTTGGCGGTCAGGATGACGATGGGGCGGCTTTGCGCCGCAACGGTGCCGATCTCGGGGATGGTGATCTGGAAATCCGACAGGATCTCAAGCAGGTAGGCCTCGAATTCCTCGTCGGCGCGGTCGATCTCGTCGATCAGGAGGACGGGCTGCGACGGATCGGTGATCGCCTCGAGGAGCGGGCGCTTCAGCAGGTAGGCGTCGGAAAACAGCGCCTCTTCGCTCAGGCCGCCGCGCGCCTCGGCGGCGCGGATCGCCAGAAGCTGACGCTGGTAGTTCCATTCGTAGATCGCGTGGCTGGCATCCAGCCCCTCGTAGCATTGCAGGCGGATCAGCCGCGCCTCCCGCATCGCGGCGAGCGCCTTGGCGATCTCGGTCTTGCCCACGCCTGCGGGCCCCTCCAGCAGGAGCGGGCGGCCGAGCGTCATCGCCAGGTGCACGGCCATGGCCAGCCTGTCGCCGGCCACGTAGCCCGCACCGGCAAGGCCGGTTTTCACGTCGAGATGGGTCATGCTGTCGTGCGGGGCGCCCTGCCCTTCGGCGTGGCGCCCCGCCCTTTCCTGGTGTCAGCCGTGCAGGCCGAGCTTGTTCGCCGTCTTCCACACGCGCCAATGGTCGTGCGGCATGTGGCTTTGCGTCAGGCCGAAGGGCCGGAACGCGTCATGCACGGCGTTGGAGAAAGCAGGCACGCCGCCCACGTTCGGGCTTTCGCCCACGCCCTTGGCCCCGATCGGGTGATGCGGGCTGGGCGTGACCGTGTGGTCGGTGGTGTAATTGGGCGTCTCCCATGCGGTCGGCAGGAAGAAGTCCATCAGCGTGCCGGTCTTGACGTTGCCCATGTCGTCATAGGCAATCTCCTGGCCCAGCGCGATGGCCAGCGCCTCGGTCAGGCCGCCGTGGACCTGCCCCTCGATGATCATGGGGTTGATCCGCGTGCCGCAATCGTCGAGCGCGTAGAAGGACCGGATGCCGACCTCGCCGGTGTCCACGTCCACGTCGGCGACGCAGATATAGGCCCCGAAGGGGTAGGTCATGTTCGGCGGGTCGTAGTAGCTGACCGCCTCGAGCCCCGGCTCGAGCCCCGGAATGGCCTGGTTGTAGGCGGCGAAGGCGATCTCCTTCATCGTCTTGAACCGTTCCGGTGCGCCCTTCACGACGAAGCGGTCGATATCGAACTCGACGTCGTCGTCATGCACCTCAAGCAGGTAGGCCGCGATCATCTGCGCCTTGGCGCGGATCTTGCGCGCGGCCATGGCGGTGGCCGCCCCCGCCACGGGCGTCGAGCGCGAGCCATAGGTGCCGAGGCCATAGGGCGCGGTGTCGGTATCGCCTTCCTCGAGCGTGATGTCATCGGCGGGGATGCCGATCTCGGAGGCGATGATCTGGGCGAAGGTCGTCGCGTGCCCCTGCCCCTGGCTGATCGTGCCGAGCCGCGCGATGGCCGATCCGGTGGGATGGATGCGGATCTCGCAGCTGTCGAACATGCCAAGGCCGAGGATATCGCAATTCTTGACCGGCCCCGCGCCGACGATCTCGGTGAAATGGGTCAGCCCGATGCCCATCAGCTTGCGGGTCTTGCCAGCCTTGAACTCCTCGACCCGCTGCGCCTGTTCGGCCCTGAGCCCTTCGTAATCGACGGCCTTCAGCGCCTTGTCCCAGGCGGTGTGGTAATCGCCGCTGTCATACTCCCAGCCCAGCGCGGACTGGTAGGGGAACTGGTCGGCCTTGATGAAGTTGATCCGGCGCAGCTCGGCCGCGTCCATGTTCAGCTTGATCGCCAGAACCTCGATCATCCGCTCGATGAAATAGGCCGCTTCCGTCACCCGGAACGAGCAGCGATAGGCCACGCCGCCGGGTGCCTTGTTGGTGTAGACACCGTCGACCGCCAGGTAGGCGACCGGGATGTCGTAGGAGCCGGTGCAGATGTTCATGAAACCCGCCGGGAACTTGGTCGGGTCGGCGCAGGCATCGAAGCCGCCATGGTCGGCGGTGGTGTGGCACCAGAGGCCGGTGATCTTGCCCTCCTTCGTGGCCGCGATCTTGCCCTGCATCCAGTAGTCGCGGGCGAAGGCCGTGGACATCAGGTTTTCCATCCGGTCCTCGATCCATTTCACCGGCTTGCCGGTGACGATGGAGCCGACGATCGAGCAGACATAGCCGGGATAGACGCCAACCTTGTTGCCGAAGCCGCCGCCGATGTCGGGGCTGATGACGCGGATGTTGTGCTCGGCGATGCCAGAGATCAGCGCCGCCACCGTCCGCACCGCATGCGGCGCCTGGAAGGTGCCCCAGAGCGTCAGCTTGCCGGTGACCTTGTCCATCGAGGCGACGCAGCCGCAGGTTTCCAGCGGACAGGGATGCGTGCGGTGGTAGTAGATCATCTCCTCGGCGACGACATCGGCCTCGGCCAGAACCGCCTCGGTCGCGTCCTTGTCGCCCTGTTCCCAGGTGAAGATGTGGTTGTTGTGGCGACGCGGGCCGTGGGCCCCTTCCATCTTGCCCGCGATATCCTCGCGCAGGACGGGGGCGTCGGGCTCGAGCGCCTTGAACGGGTCTACGACGACGGGAAGCTCCTCGTATTCGACCTCGACCAGCTCGACAGCGTCGGCCGCGATGTAGCGGTCCTCGGCGATGACATAGGCCACTTCCTGCCCCTGGAAGAGGACCTTGCCATCGGCCAGCACCATCTGCTTGTCGCCCGCAAGCGTGGGCATCCAGTGCAGGCCCAGCGGCGCGAGATCGGCGGCGGTCAGCACGGCCACCACGCCGGGCAGCGCCAGCGCGGCCTCGGCGTTGATCGAGACGACGCGCGCATGGGCGTAGGGCGAGCGCACGAAATCGCCGAAGAGCATGCCGTCGAGCTTGATGTCATCGACGTAATTGCCCTTGCCTTGCGTGAAGCGGACATCCTCGACGCGCTTGCGCGCGCAGCCCATGCCCTTGAGGCCGGCGGAGCGTTCTTCGGGGGTATCGACGGCGTCCTTCATTCCGCGGCCTCCTTCTGGGCGTTCAGCATGTCGGCCGAGGCGAGGATCGCCTTGACGATGTTCTGGTAGCCGGTGCAGCGGCACAGGTTGCCGGCCATGCCGAAGCGGACCTCCTCCTCGGTCGGCGTCGGGTTCTCCTGCAGCAGGCGGTGCGCCCGCGTGACCATGCCGGGCGTGCAGTAGCCGCACTGAAGCCCGTGATGTTCGCGGAACATCTCCTGGATGACGCCGAGGCTGCCGTCGGGGTTCACCAGCCCCTCGACGGTGGTGATCTCGGCCCCGTTCGCCTGTGCGACGAAGACCGTGCAGGCCTTCACCGACTTGCCGTTCATGTCGACGGTGCAGGCGCCGCAATGGGACGTCTCGCAGCCGATATGCGGCCCCTTGATGCCCAGCTGCTCGCGCAGGGTGTGGATCAGAAGTTCCCGCGGTTCGGCCAGCACGTCGCGCGGCTTGCCGTTCACGGTGATCTTGTAATGTTGCTTGCTCATCGCTTGCTCCTCCCGGTGTCGCGGCGCCTCAGGCGCGCGAGACCGCCCTTTCGATGGCGCGGCGGATGATGACCCCCGCAACGTGGCGTTTGAATTCGACCGGCCCGCGGTTGTCTTCCGTGGGGTTGATCGCCTCGAGGCAGGCCGCCACGGCGGCGGCGACGGCGTCGGGCCCGCAGGACGTGCCGACAAGGGCCGCCCCCGCCTCCTCCGACCAGACGGGCGTGTCGCTGAGGTTGGTCATGGCGACGGATGCGGCGGTGCAGGTGCCGCCCTGCATCGTGACAAGCGCACCGCAGGCCGCCGTGGCGTAGTCGCCGATCTTGCGCTTCTGCTTTTCGTAGGCGTGACCGGTTTCGGCGGGCAGGCGCGCGATCTCGATCCGGGTCAGGATCTCGTCCTCCTCGCGGTCGGTGAAATAGGCCGACTGGTAGAAGTCGCGCGCCTTGACCCTGCGGGTGCCCTCCGCGCCCTCGATCACGTATGTCGCATCGAGGCACTGCATCAGCCCCGGCATGTCGTTGCCCGGATCGCCGTTGGCGACATTGCCGCCGACCGTGCCGACGTAGCGCACCTGCGGATCGGCGATCTGCAGCGCCGCCTCGCGCATGATGGGCAGCGCCTCGTGCAGGCCCGCGTGGGTGATCAGCTCGTGCTGCGTGACCATTGCACCGATCGAGACGCTGTCCGCGCCGATCTCGATCCCCTTCAGGCTCGCGATGTCCTGAAGATCGATCAGGTGGGCGAGGTCCGCCATGCGCAGTTTCATCATCGGGATCAGGCTGTGCCCGCCCGCGACGACCCGCGCCTCGTCTCCGTGAGTTTTCAAGATTTCGATAGCCGACGCGACATCGGTCGGCCGGTGATACTCGAACCCGGCTGGTATCATTGTTGAACTCCTCCCTGCGGCCGCGTGTCGCAACCGAGGAGACTATGTCGAGACGCCCGCGAGCGCCGCCAACGGGATGAAGCGAGCGGCGCCGGTTCGTGCACGAGATGCGAAATATCCGCACGAGTTGCGATGTCAGAGGCCGAGCGCCTCGCGCACCGCGCCGATCCGCGAGCGGCTGACCGGAACCTTCATGCGGTCGTCGACTCCCTCGAAGAGGAGTGTTCCGGTGTCCTTGTTGCGGGTGAAACTCGAGACATGCACCGGGTTGACGAGGTAGCTGCGATGCGCCCGCACGAAGCCCGCGCCCGACAGGCGCGTGTCGGCCTCGGTGATCGACCAGGGGCAGAAGAGCCGCCTGCCGCCCGCGTAGATGACGGTATAGTGCCCCTCGGCGCGGATCGCCGCGATCTCGCTGCGCGGCACGAACTGGGTCTGGCCGTCCTTCTCGTAGGGAACGCCGGCGGCCGCCACGGGCTCGTCCCGCGGGCGTGACGGCGGAGCGGGCGCGGGCGCGGTCGGCGCGGGACGTTCCGGCGCCTCGGGCCGTGCCTCGGGGTCCGGAGCCGCCTCGGCGCGGGGCGGTTCGAAGAAGGTCACGCCGGTCAGGAGGAACGCCGAGCAGATCAGGAAGGCCGCCACCGTCACCCCCATCGCAAGCACCTGGTTGCTGAGCGCGGGCCCGGCGGCCGACGGGCCCGAACCCGCGAGCAGCACGAAGCCCGTCTGCCAGATGGCGAGGTAATGCACGGCCGCCACCGCGAAGCCGAAGCAGAGCGTGCCCGCGAGGATGTTCCTGTGCGACCGCTGGTCGTAGGCCACGCCGATCGCAAGGCTCGCCAGGGCGATGGCGGCGACGGTGGACAGAAGGTAATCGGCCACGCCGTTCACCGGGCGGCAGACCTGCATCCCGGCCATGCCCACGAAATGCATCAGCACGATGCCGATGCCGAGGATCGCGCCCGCCGCCAGGATGGACCGCCGCGATCGCGGGCGGAAATGCAGCACCAACAGCGCGAGCCCCGCGAGCAGGATCGCGATAAGCGCCGAGATGAGGGTGATCAACGCGTCGTAGTAGAAGGGAAACGGCAGTTGCAGGCCGAGCATGGCCACGAAATGCATCGACCAGATGCCGCCGCCCAGCGCGATCGCCGACATGGCAACGACCAGCTTGCGCTTCTGGCTCGGGTGGCGCGAGGCGCCTCGGGTCAGGGACAGGCCGGTGAATCCGGCCATCAGAGCCACCGCGACGGAGGCGAGCACCAGCCATGGGTTGTGCGAGACGTCGAGCACGATTCCTCTTCCACAAGGCACCATACGTGAGGGGTATGTAGCACAAGGGTTGGCGCCCCGCCATTTGCGGACGACGGGGGGCGGCGGCCCTGCTGCACGCGCGGCCGCGCCCGGGTGCCGCCGCGCCGAGGGACCGGCCGCCCCACCGCGAAAACCGACGCCCTTTGCCGGAAATGCACGTGCATCCCCCGACCGGCCCGGCTAGTCAGGTCGAAACGGAAGACCCATGCGCCTGATCATCTCCTTCGCCGCCCTGTTCCTGTCGGTGCTGCTCCTGCAGCTTTCGTCTGGCGGCGTGGGACCGCTCGACGTTCTGTCGGGCACGCAACTGGGCTTCACCGCGGGGCAGATCGGCCTTCTGGGATCTGCCCATTTCTTCGGCTTCTTCATCGGCTGCTGGTGGGCGCCGAGGCTGATGGGATCGGTGGGCCACTCCCGCGCCTTCGCGGCCTTCACCGCGACGGGCGCGATCGGCCTTCTGGCGCACATGCTGGTGGTCGATGCCTATGCCTGGGCGCTGATGCGGGTCGCCTCGGGGCTGTGCATCGCGGGCTGCTACACGGTGATCGAGGCCTGGCTCCAGGCCAAGGTGGAGAACGCCAACCGCGGCCGCATGATGGGCACCTACCGGATGGTCGATACGGGCGGCAGCCTCGCGGCGCAGCTGATGATCGGGGTGCTCGCGCCCGCATCCTACGTCTCGTACAACCTGCTGGCGCTGCTGTGCTGCGCGGCGCTTCTGCCGCTGACGCTGACACGGATGCCGCAGCCCGAAACGGGAACCGCTCCGCGGCTGCGCCCCGGCATCGCCTGGGCGCTGTCGCCGCTCGCGGTCGCGGGCGTGGTCGTCTCGGGCGTCTCGACCGCCTCGTTCCGCATGGTCGGGCCGCTCTACGGCGCCGAGGTGGGGCTGAGCGCGGACCAGATCGGTTTCTTCCTCGCGGCCTTCGTCCTGGGGGGCGCGCTGGCGCAATGGCCGGCAGGATGGGCGGCGGACCGCAATGACCGGCGCTGGGTGCTGATCTGGTTCTCGGGCCTTTCCGTCGCGGCCTGCGGGGTGACCGTGGCCTTCTCCGGCCTCGGGCTCGCCGCCATCTTCGGCGCAGCCCTCATCTTCGGGGCGACGACCTTTCCGATCTACTCGATCTCGGCGGCCCATGCCCATGACTGGGCACGCGACGAACAGCGCGTCGAACTGTCGGCGGCGCTGATGTTCTTCTACGCGCTCGGCGCCATCGCCGCCCCGCTGACGACCTCCTGGCTGATCGACGTCTACGGGCCGCCCGCCCTGTTCGCCTTCATCGCCGCGGCGCATGTCGGGCTTCTGATCTTCGGCCTGATCCGGATGCGGCGGCGGCCGGCGTCGGACATGCGCAACCCCTATGTCTGGATCCCCCGCACCTCGTTCCTTGTCGGGCGCATCTTCCGCCGTCCGCGCTAGAGACTCCGCCGCTTTTCCACAGTGCGGACCAGGTTTCGGCCCATTCCGACGGCACCCTCCGGCGCGACTACACCGTGACGACAGCGTAACGAGGGGCCGGGGCATGGGCATTTTTCGCGGCATACTGACCGGCGTACTGGGCGTGGCGTTCCTCGGGGCCCTGGGCAACGTGGCGCATCTGGCAGGGACCGATGCGCAGGGGTCGGGGGCCAGCGCGGCGGCCGGCGGGCCGCGGCAGCCCCTCACCCCCGGCGGGGTCCTGGCCGAGC
>WVSO01000122.1 GCA_015689745.1 Rhodobacterales bacterium HKCCSP123
GGACGGCACGGCGGGCGCGGCGGCCGGGCCGCGGCGGGCGATCAGGGGTCCGGGCTCGCGGCGGGCGATCAGCGGTCGCATGAGGCATCCTCCACCAGCCAGCGACAGAGCGCGCCGAAGTCGTAGCCACGCACCGCCGCCTGTTCGGGCGTCAGCGAGGTGGGCGTCATCCCCGGCTGGGTGTTCGTCTCGAGCAGGATCAGGCCGTCCATGCCCCGCTCTTCGTCCCAGCGAAAATCGGTGCGGCTGACGCCCCGGCAGCCCAGCACGCGATGCGCGGTGGTGGCCATCGCCATGCAGGCGTCGAAGATCTCGGCCGGGATCTCGGCGGGCACGACATGGCGCGAGCCGCCGGGCTTGTACTTGGCGTCGTAATCGTACCAGCCGTCGGTCAGGATGTCGGTCACGGTCAGCGCGCCGGGGTCGTCGGGGCCATCGCCCATGACCGAACAGGTCAACTCACGGCCCTTGACGAAGGCCTCGACCATCACGGTGTCGGGCATCGCCTCCGACAGCTGCGGCGGGGCGTTCGCGCCCGTCTCGACCAGGTAGACGCCGACCGAGGAGCCTTCGTTGTTGGGCTTCACCACGTAGGGCGGCGCAAGGACGTGATGGGCCATCACCGCGGCCTTCGGGGCGATCACGCTTTCGGCGACCGGAAGCCCGTGGGCGCGGTAGACCTCCTTGGTGCGGGTCTTGTCCATGGCGAGCGCCGAGGCCAGCACGCCGGAATGGGTATAGGGGATGCGCAGCCATTCGAGCAGGCCCTGAACGCAGCCATCCTCGCCCCAGCGGCCATGAAGCGCGTTGAAGCAGACATCGGGCTTCAGCTCGGCCAGCACGGCGGGCAGGTCGGGGCCGCAATCGACCTCGACCACCTGGTAGCCTTCGCCCCTCAGCGCCTTGGCGCAGCCACGGCCCGTCGAGAGCGACACCTCCCGTTCCGAGGAAGGGCCGCCCATGAGGACCGCAACGAGGGGGGTTTTTCCGCTCGAACCCGCCACCTGTGCCTCTATCCTCCGCCGGGTTCTTTTGCCCGGTCGGATGCTGTCGGGGCTTTGCCCCTTGTTATGCGCCCCTGCTCAGGGCTTGGTCATCGGCGCCGGTCGCCCGACGCGCATGATTTCCCATTGTAGCTCTATTCCCTGCGTCTCGAAAACCTTTTTTCGGACCTCTTCGCCCAGACCCTCCAGATCGGCGGCGGTGGCGCCCCCGGTGTTGATCATGAAATTCGAATGCATCTCGGACATCTGCGCACCTCCGCGCCGCGCGCCGCGCATCCCCGCCTCGTCGATCACCTTCCACGCCTTCAGCTCATGCGTGTCGTCATCGCGGCCCGTCGAGGAGAACCCGGCCGGGTTGCGGAAGGTCGAGCCGGCGCTGCGTTCCTTGGTGGGCTGGCTCGCGTCGCGCTTTGCGAGTTGGTCGGCCATCCGCGCCTCGAGCGCCTGGGGATCGCCCGGTTCGGCGCGGAACGTGACCTCGGTCACGATGCTGTCGGGCGGCAGGTCGGTCTGGCGATAGGCGAAGCCGATGTCGCGCGCGCGGCGCGTCTCGAGGCTGCCGTCGCGGTGGACCAGCCGCACCGTGACGGCGTGATCGGCGACATAGGAGCCGTAACAGCCCGCGTTCATGCGCAAGGCTCCGCCGATGGAGCCGGGAATGGTGCGCAGGAAGGTCAGGTCACGCCCCGCCTCGGCGGCCTTCCGCGCCACATGGGCGTCGAGCGCCGCCGCACCTGCGATGACGTGCCCGCCCTCGACGCGGATGTCGTTGAAGCCCCGGCCGAGCCGGATGACGACGCCCGGCAGCCCCCCGTCGCGCACGATCAGGTTCGAGCCGACCCCCATGGGGAAGACCGGAACGGACGGATCGAGGGCGGCAAGAAAGGCGCGCAGGTCCTCCTCGTCGGCGGGCTGGTAGAGCCAGTCGGCGGGCCCACCCACGCGCAGCCAGGTCAGATCGGCCAGCGGCCGGTCGGGCGTCAGGCGGCCGCGCAGCTCGGGCGCGCCCCGCGGGAACAGCTCGGTCATGTCAGGCGGCATGGTCATGGCGGCCCGGATACCGGGCCGGGCGTGCCGCGGCAAGACAGGGCGTCACTCGCCCGGATGCTCGGCCTCGCGCGGGGCGAGGAGACCCGCGAGGCGCTGGCCCGCCCGCAGGATCGGCCAGCGCAGGACCGAGGCCCCCGCGGCCATCGCGATCAGGCCCCAGACCGGGCCCATGGTGAAGGTCACGAACCCAAGGAGCGGGATGCCGGTGGCGATCAGGACCCAGGCAGCGGGCCAGTGGTAGCGCGAGGGCGCCATGCCCGCGGCGCAGGCCGCGACGATCCAGAGACAGGCGAGGGTGAAGGCAAGCGGCATCAGACGGCTCCTTTCCCGAACCGGCGCAGGACGTGGCGGGCCAGCGCGCCAAGCGGCCTGCGGAACATCGACACGACGGCAAACACGACGACAGCGACCCAGGCCCAGCCGACCTCGCGCCCGACCATGACCGCGAGCGGGATGGCCAGGATCAGCAGCAGGAGGCCCGGCGCGTATTGCCACCGCATCGGCAGCATCGCGACGGCCGCGGCCGCGATCACCCAGAGGCTTGCGAGCGTCAGGGACAGCGGCATCTCTTCTCCTCCTCCGTTGCGCAGGACCTCAGCGAGAGGCCGCGCGCTTGTCCATGTCCTTCAGGCGGGCGGGCAACCCATGCGCCCAGGCGCTGATCGTGCCCGCACCGAGGCAGACGACCATGTCGCCCGGCCGCGCCTGTTCGCGCACGAGGCGCTCGAGGTCTTCCTCGCTCAATATGGCGCGGGCATGGCGATGGCCGTGCCGGATCAGGCCGGCGACCAGGTCGTCGCGGCTGGCGCCCGGGATCGGCTCCTCGCCCGCGGCGTAGACTTCGGCGATGGCGACGACATCGGCGTCGTTGAAACAGGCGCAGAAATCCTCGAAGAGGCTCGACAGGCGCGAATAGCGGTGCGGCTGGTGGACCGCGATGACACGTCCGGAGCCGTCGCCGCCGATGGCCTGGCGCGCGGCCCTGAGCACGGCGGCGATCTCGACCGGGTGGTGGCCGTAATCGTCGATGATGGTGATGCCCCCCACTTCGCCCACCTTGGTGAAGCGGCGGTTGACGCCCTTGAAACCGGCCAGCGCCGTGCGGATCTCGGCCGCCTTCATGCCGAGGTGGCGGGCAACGGCGACAGCGGCCAGGGCATTGCTGACGTTGTGGTCGCCCGGCATCGGCAGGGTACAGCCCTCGATCACCTGCCCCTCGGCCTGCAGCGCGATGTCGAAATGGGCGACGCCGGCCTTGTAGGTCAGGTTCACGGCCCGCACATCGGCCTGCGCGTTGAACCCGAAGGTCACGACGCGGCGGTCGGTGATCCGGCCCACCAGCGCCTGCACCTCGGGGTGGTCGGTGCAGCAGACGGCGATGCCGTAGAAGGGGATGTTCGAGACGAAATCGAGAAAGCCCTGGCGCAGCCTGTCGATCGTGCCCCAGTGCTCCATGTGCTCGGGGTCGATGTTGGTGACGATGGCGATGGTCGCGGGCAGGCGGTTGAAGGTGCCGTCGCTCTCGTCGGCCTCGACCACCATCCAGTCGCCCTGCCCCACCCGCGCGTTCGAGCCATAGGCGTGGATGATGCCGCCGTTGACGACGGTCGGATCGACCCCGCCCGCATCAAGGAGGGTCGCCACCAGCGTGGTGGTCGTCGTCTTGCCATGCGTGCCGGCGACCGCGATGTTCGAGCGCAGGCGCATGAGTTCCGCCAGCATCTCGGCCCGGCGCACGACGGGCAGGCCGCGCAGGCGGGCGGCGTCAAGCTCGGGGTTGCCCGGCTTGATCGCCGAGGAGATCACCACGACCTCGGCCGCCTCGAGGTTCTCGGCCGTCTGCCCGATGAAGACCCGCGCGCCCAGGCTTTCCAGCCGCTCGGTGATCTTCGAGGCCTTCAGGTCGCTGCCCTGCACCTCGTAGCCGTGGTTGAGCAGAACCTCGGCGATGCCCGACATGCCGATGCCGCCGATGCCGACGAAATGGATCGGGCCCAGCTGGGTGGGAAGCTTGGTGACGGCGGCGTTCATGCGGCTCCTTTCCTCGCCAGTTCCTCGACCAGCGCGGCCAGCCTGTCGGCGGCGTCGGGGACACCGGCGGAGAGGGCGGCCTGCGCCATGGCGTCGGCGGCGGCGGGTTCTGTCAGAATGGTTTCGATGGCCCGTGCCAGCGCGTCGGGCGTCAGGGCCTTCTCGGTGATCATCACCGCGGCGTCAACGTCCACCAGCCCGGCGGCATTGGCCGCCTGGTGGTTCCCGGTCGCCGCGGCATAGGGGATCAGGATCGAGGGGCGGCCGATCACGCTGATATCCGCGACCGAAGAGGCACCCGCGCGGCTGATGACAAGCTGCGCCTCGCTCAGGCGGCGGGGAATGTCGCGGAAGAAGGGCTCGACCTCGGCCCGCACGCCGATGCGCTGGTAGGCCTCGGTCACGCGGTCATGGTCTTCGGGGCGGGCCTGCTGCGCGATGCGCAGGTGCCCGCGCAAGGTTTCGGGCAGGCGCGCGATCGCCTCGGGCACGCAATCGGCCAGGATGCGCGCGCCCTGGCTGCCGCCGAAGACCAGAAGGCTCATGGGCCAGTCGCCCGGCGGCATGTAGGGGGCGCCCGCGCGTTCCAGCACGGCGCCGCGCACCGGGTTGCCGGTGTGGACCCCCTCCAGCCCCTCGGGCAGGAGGGTCGGCCATGTCCCGCAGGCCACCACGTCGACGCGGCGCGCGAAGAGCCGGTTCACCCGGCCGAGGATGCCGTTCTGTTCGTGCAGCATCACCGGCGTCCGCGTGAGCCAGGCAGCCGACAGGGCCGGGATGGTGGGGTAGCCCCCGAAGCCCACGACGACGTCGGGTTTCTCGCGCCACATCCGGAGGGTCGCGCCCGCGATCCCCGCGAGGATGCGGAAGGGCGCCGCCAGCTTCGCCGCCACGCCGCCGCGCGCGAAGGTGGCCGACGCGACCTGCCGGATATCGACGGCGTGGCTGAACCCGTCGGTGTAGCGCGCGCCCCGCGCATCGGTCGACAGCGTCACCCGCCAGCCCCGGCGCAGCATCACCTCGGACAGGGCCTGGGCGGGGAACATGTGCCCCCCGGTGCCGCCTGCCGCGATGATCAGATGGGGGTTCGAGGGCGTCATGGGCCTACCGGTGCCGGGACAGGAGGATGTCGCCGATCTCGCCCTGCGGGCGCGACCGGGTGAAGGCGAGGATCATGCCGACCGCGATCCCCGTCGCGATCAGGCTCGACCCGCCGTAGCTGACGAAGGGCAGGGTCATCCCCTTGGCCGGCAGGAGGCGCACCGCCACGCCGAGATTGATGAAGGCCTGCAGCGCCAGGAGGCTGACAAGCCCCGTACCCGCCAGCCGGATGAACGGGTCCCGCTCGCGGATCAGGCGAAAGAAGCCGCGCAGCGTGATCGTGCCGAAGAGCGCGATGATCAGGACGACGAGGACCACGCCGTATTCCTCGGCCGCGACCGCGATGATGAAGTCGGTATGGGCGTCGGGCAGCGTCCAGCGCACCGTCCCCTCGCCCAGCCCCGCGCCGAACAGCCCGCCGTTGCGGATCGCGTCGGTCGCGTAGCCGATCTGGGTGTTGGGATCGATCTCGTTCGACAGGAACCCGTCGATCCGGCGCGCCACGTGTTCCGAGTTGGAATAGGCGACGACCCCGCCAAGCGCCACGATGCCCATCACCCCGAACAGGATCAGCATCGGCGCGCCCGCGACGAAATAGATCACCGACCAGGCAAAGACGATCAGCGCGGCCTGCCCGAAATCGGGCTGCATCACGAGGAAGCCCACGATGGTCATCATGACGACCAGCGACACGGTCTTGCCCGGCGGGCCGCCGATCTCCTGGCTGGCGGCGACCATCCAGGCGGTGAAGACCACGAACATGGGCTTGAGAAACTCCGACGGCTGGACCGAGGCGAAGCCGAGCGAATACCACCGCGTCGCCCCCTGCCCGAAATCCGTTCCGAAGGCCGGCAGCAGCGCCAGCGCCCCCATCGCGCAGAAGAAGCCGAGCACGCCCAGGCGGCGGATCGTGACCGGGCCGATCATCGAGACGAGGATCATCACGCTCAGCGCCATGCCCCCAAAGGCCGCCTGCCGGGTCACGTAGTGAAAGGGATCGTGCCCGTTGCGCTCTGCCAGGGGCGGCGAGGCCGCGAAGCCCAGCAGGATGCCGATCGCGAAGAGCGTCAGAACGCAGAAGATCGTGACCCGGTCCACCGTCCGCCACCAGCGTGGAAGAACGGCCTCGCCGGATTGCACGATCACCGTGCCATGCGCGATTTCCGTCATGGGGACTGCCCGCCCGTGCCTTGCCGTTTGCCTCAGATCCGCCCGTTTGCCGGGTCTGACGCGAAGCCTACCGCGAAATGCGCTCAGGGGCCAGCCTTTGCTTGACCGTGGCTTTCATGTCTCAGCCCGGAGGCTGCCAGGGCTCCGGCTTGCGGCCGTCGGGGTCCATGATCCGTCCGGGGCGGCCGTGGGCCTGGGTTTCGCGCGGCGGCACCGCCTCCACGCCCTCGGCCCTTGCACGGGACAGGATCGCGTCCGGGTCCTTGAGGATCAGGTCCGGCACGAAGGCCGCATCCGAGCGCGGCATGGCACAGGCTCAGCCGGAAAGCTTCCCCACCTGCTCCATGAAATCCCGCCCGCGGTGTTCGAAACTGTCGTACTGGTCGAAACTCGCCGCCGCAGGAGCGAGCAGAACGGTATCCCCCGGCTCGGCCTCGGCCGCGGCGCGGGCCACGGCGGTGGCCATGTCGCCGCAGACCTCGTGGGGCACGTCGCCCAGGTGCAGCGCGAATGCCGCGGCCTCGCGCCCGATGACATAGGCCTTCACCACCGCAGCCGCCGCGGGCGCCAGCGCGGCCAGCCCCCCCTCCTTCTCCAGCCCGCCGCAGATCCAGCGGATGCGCCGGAAGGCCCCCAGCGCCTTGACCGCCGCATCGACGTTCGTGGCCTTCGAGTCGTTGACGAAGGCCACGCCCCCGATCTCGGCCACCCGCTGCGAGCGATGCGGCAATCCCTCGAAGCTGTGAAACGCCGCCTCGATCTCCTTCGGGGCAAGCCCCAGCGCCCGGCATGCGCCATAGGCGCAGGCGGCATTCTGGTGGTTGTGCGCGCCGGGCAGCCCCGCCACGCCGCGCAGGTCGATCGAGGCCACCTGGCGCGCCTTGCGCATCTCGCTGAGCCACCCCTTCCGCGCGACAAGGTCCCAGCCGGGCCCCGCGATCTTCTGCGAGGACACCCGGATCACGCCCATGTCGCCCGGCCCCTCGGACAACCGGTTGGCCAGGTAGCGCCCCTCGTCCTCGTCCACGCCGATAATCGCGCGGTCCGGCCCACCCATGGTGAAGAGCCGCGCCTTGGCGGCGAAATAGCCGCCCATGCCGCCATGCCGGTCGAGGTGGTCGGGCGAGAGATTGGTGAAGACCGCCACGTCCGGCGTCAGCGCGCGGGCGAGGTCGATCTGGTAGGAGCTGAGCTCGAGCACCACGACGCCCCCCTCCTCGGGCGGGTCGATGTCGAGGACGCCGCGCCCGATGTTGCCGGCCAGCTGCACCGGACGGCCTGCGGCGGCCAGGATATGCGCGATCAGCGCCGAGGTGGTGGACTTCCCGTTGGAGCCGGTGACGGCAACGACCTTGGGCGGGTCCTCCATCTCGTCCCAGCCCTGCAGGCCCAGCGAGCGGAAGAAGAGGCCGACGTCATTGTCGACCGGCACCCCCGCCGCCCAGGCCGCCGCGATGGCGCGGTGCGGCGAGGGATAGAGATGCGGGATGCCCGGCGAGACGATCAGCGCCGCCACCCCCTCGAAGGCGCCGGGCGCCATCGGGTCCCGGACGGCGAGCCCCTCGGCCAGGGCCGCCTCGCGCCCGGTCGCGCCATCGTCCCAGCAGAGCGGCTCGGCCCCGCCCGCCTTGAGCGCCCGTGCCGTGGCCAACCCCGACCGGCCCAGCCCCAGCACGCCGACACGATGCCCCTCGAACCCCTGAACCGGTATCATCCCAGACCGCCCGCCTCGCCTTCATCTTTCCCAAAATACGCCCGCCGGAGGCATCCCGCCAGTGGCCACCCGCCCCGCCGCCGGGCCCTCACGCGGCCTGCGCCGCAGGGCCACGCGCCGCG
>WVSO01000123.1 GCA_015689745.1 Rhodobacterales bacterium HKCCSP123
CGCCAGCTGCGGTGCGGCCGCTCGGTCAGGGCCTTCGCCAGAAGGCCGCGCAGCTGCAGCTCCCACGGCACCTGCGGGGGGGCCAGATCGGCGAGGATCGCGCCGAGACGGCCGATGCCGCTGCCCGCCTTGCGCCCGGCCTCGAGCGCGCGGAGGATCTGGTTGCGCCAGTCGGCGGCGGATTGCGTCTCGCCTTCGTCATCGGGTTCGCCCAGGCCCAGATCGACGGCGAACCCGCGCGTCGCGCCCCAGTCGCGCAGCTTCTCGGCCAGCCCGGGATCGCGGTGCAGCGCCATGGCGAGCCGGTCGGCATCCCAGCGTTCCAGCGCGTCGACCGGCGACCGCGCCGGCATCCCCGCCTCGTCCAGAAGATCCGTGAGCGTCACGGCGGGGCGCGGGATGGCGTGACCGGCGAGGATCAGCGTCTCGTTGATGATCCCGTCCGCGGCAAGGCCGAAGAGCGAGGCGTCGAACCCGTCGCCCAGCCGTTCGGCCAGCGCCGCCTGCCGGGCGGAGTGGCGCAGCGCGACATGCAGGACGTGATGGGCGACGAGCCCCACCTGGCCGGGCAGGCCCAGCGTGTCGAAGCCGGGGCCGTAGTTGATGGTGTCGCCGTCGGTGCGCGTGGCCCCCGGCCCGTCGCGGTGGCGGCACCAAAGCGACAAGACGCCGAGCGCCGGGTCCACCTCGCCCAGGTGGGCGAGCGCGCGGGCGGCGCGTGCGGAATGGCCGCTCACGGAAGGCCCGCGGCCTGCCGCTCGGCGGCATAGGCGGCATAGTCGGGGCTGTCGGCGAAGACCTCTTCCCAGCCCTGCTCCAACGCGCGGCCGATCAGCAGCTCGAAGCCGAAACTCGCCAGTTCACCGATCGGCAATCCACCGTAGCCTTGCCCGCCAAGCCCCCGCAGGTCCGCGAGAATCTCGATCGCGGTGGATAGGTTGCCGCGGCTCGACGCGCCGACCAGCCCGTAGATCAGCGCGGTCAAGCCGTGGAGCGTCTTCGGATAGAGCGCCGCGCGCGCCTTGCGCGGGGTCTCCAGCATCTCGGTCACCTGCACCGTGGCCGCGATCTCGTCGGCCAGAAGCGCGAATTCGGCAGCCGCCGCCTCGCCCACGGTGCCCGCGATCATCACGGCGCGGGTGGCGCGGTCGGGGACCGTCTCCATGATGCGGGAGACGCGCGTCCAGCTGCGGGGGGTGCAGGCGATCATCCGGCCCTGGCGGAGCGATTCCTCGGTTGTCTCCAGCAGGTCGGGCCGCGTGCGGATGAAGGCGGCGACGGCGGGGTGGATGCCCGCGGGCACGGCGTAGGTCTTCAGCCAATCCTCGGGCGCGGCCTGCACGATCATGTGGATCAGCCGGTCCGACAGGGCGGTCCCCATGTCATAGGCGATGGCCCCGTCCTCGACCCGGTTGCCGGCGGCCACGATCATCACGTTGTCGGGCAGCCGGTGCCGACCCACGCGCCGCTCCTGCAACAGCCCGTAGACGGTGGGTTGCAGGGCCGGGGCGGCGGCGGTCAGCTCGTCGAGAAACAGCACCGCGGGCGCCTCCGTGTCGGGCAGATCCTCGGGGCGGTACCAGACGGTTTTTGCGGCCTCGTGGTCGAAATAGGGCAAACCCCGCAGGTCCTGCGGCTCGATCGTGGTCAGGCGCAGGTCGAACAACTCGGCACCGATCCGCCCCGCAAGGGTCTGGACCAGCTCGGTTTTCCCCACGCCCGGGCGGCCGTGCAGCATCCAGCTTGCCGTCAGCCCCCCGGCACGTTGCGCCGCCCAGCCCGCTTCCAGCACCCGCAGCGCCTCGCCCGCCGAGACCGTGGTCGCGTTCACGCTCATCCCGCAGCCGCCCGTTTCTCCAGCGCCGCCGCAAGGCGGGCATGGGCGGATACCGCGCGCGCCTCCTGCGCGATGTCGCGGATGTAGAGGTCGTCGCGGTGGTTCACCGCCAGAAGGTCACGCTCGCCCAGCGCGGCGTCGAAGAGGCCGTCGCGCAGGACGGCGCGGTCGCCCTCGTCGAGCGACAGAAGCCGCGGCTCGGGATGATCGGTCTGGACGGAAACCAGGGTCAGCGGCGGGATGCGTGCAAGCTCGGACTGCTCGATGACAAGGCGCAGCGCGCCCTCGGCCAGGTCGTGCCGGGCCGCGATGCGCCGCAGGCAGGCCCGCGCGCGGAAAGCGAGCGTGTCCAGGCGGCGGGCGGCCTCGTCGATGCCCACGACGCGCTCTCGACCGGCCTTCGACAGGCGCAGGACCTTCAGCTCCACGAAGGCGATGACCACCAGCATCGCCAGCGGCGCCTGCGTCACCGGCAGGGCAAGGTCCCGCGACAGAAGCGGGATCGCGACAAAGGGCAGAAGAGCGGAGAGATAGCGAAGGATCTGGATCTCAAGGATGAGCCGCGCCCAGAGCCGGACCCCGCCCCGACGCGGCACAAGCTGCACCCGCCCGAGGAACTTCTTCGGCAGGCTCCGCGTCTCGAGAACGGCACGGTTGGCGATGGTTTCATCGGTCACGATCAACATGGGCCGTACCCTAGCGCGTTCCCGGCGCAGGCCAATGGAATTGCGTCGCCCCGGGACAGTCCACTTTGCGATCCGGGCGCGATGAGGTAGGTCTGGGCGAAAATCCGGAACCGACAGGGACACCATTCCAGATGAAACCGCTTCCCCCTCTGACCTGTTTCAAGGCTTATGACATCCGCGGTCGCCTCGGCGACGAGTTGAACGAGGAGATCGCCTACCGCATCGGCCGCGCCTTTGCCGAGGTCATGGGCGCCCGGCGCGTGGTGCTGGGACGGGACGTGCGGCCCACCTCCGAGTCGCTGGCCGGCGCGGTCGCCAAGGGGCTGATGGCCGCGGGTGTCGAGGTGCTGGACCTTGGCCTCTCCGGCACGGAAGAAACCTATTTCGCGGTCACGCATCTTGGCGCGGATGGCGGCATCTGCGTCACGGCGAGCCATAACCCGATGGATTACAACGGGATGAAGATGGTTCGGACGGGCTCGGCCCCGATCGGCGCAGCCGACGGGATGGACGCGATCAAGGCCCTGGCCGAGAGCGGCAATTTCTCCGCCGATGTGCCGGGCGGCACGGTGACCGACGCCAGCGGCACGCGGGGCGCCTATGTCTCCAAGCTGATGGAATTCGTCGACGTGTCGGCGCTGACCCCGCTGAAGGTGCTGGTCAATGCCGGCCACGGCGCTGCGGGGCCCAGCTTCGACGCGCTGGCCGACGCGATGGCGGCGGCGGGCGCGCCGATCGAGTTCATCCGCGTCTACCACGACCCCGACGGCAGTTTCCCCGCGGGCATCCCCAACCCGCTTCTCGACGAGAACCAGCACCTGACCGCCGACCCGGTGAAAGAGCACGGCGCCGACATGGGCGTCGCCTGGGACGGGGATTTCGACCGCTGCTTCTTCTTCGATCACGAGGGGGGCTTCGTGCCGGGCGAATATGTCGTGGGGCTTCTGGCCGAGGCCTTCCTCGCCAAGGAACCGGGGCAGAAGATCATCCACGACCCCCGCGTCGTCTGGGCCACGCAGGAGGTGGTGGCGCAGATGGGCGGCGAGGCGATCCAGTCGAAATGCGGCCATTCCTTCATCAAGCAGGCGATGCGCGAGACCGGCGCCGTCTATGGCGGCGAGATGTCGGCGCATCACTATTTCCGCGATTTCATGGCCTGCGACAGCGGCATGATCCCGATGCTTCTGATGATCGAACTGGTCTGCCGCCGGGGCGAAAGCCTCAAGGCGTTGCTGGCCGAACGGCGCGCCGCCTACCCCTCTTCGGGCGAGGTGAATTTCCGCGTGGGCGACCAGAAGGCGGTGATCGCCGCGATCGAGGCCGAATACGGCCCCAAGGCCGAGGCGCGGGACGAGACCGACGGGCTGTCGCTGTCCTTCGGCGACTGGCGCTTCAACCTGCGCGCCTCGAACACGGAACCGCTCTTGCGGCTGAACATCGAGGCGAAGGGCAAGCCCGACCTCGTGGCCGCGAAGCTGGACGAGATGCGCGCCCTGATCGAAGCCTGATCGACGCCCGATCGGGGGCCGCGGGCCGCTCTGGACAGGCTCGCGGCGCTGCCCCATGCTCGGGCCCCGACAGGGGGTGCGCATGGCATATGATCTGGTGATCCGGGGTGGGCGCGTCGTGACGGGCGGCGCGGTGGTCGAGGCCGATATCGCCGTCACCGCGGGCCGCATCGCGGCGCTTGGCCACGGGTTCGACGGGGCCGAGGTGGTCGGGGCCGAGGGGCTCCTGGTCACCCCCGGCGGCGTCGATCCGCATTGCCATATCGAGCAGATGTCGGGCATGGGCCTGATGAACGCCGACACGTTCGAGACCGCGACGCGCTCGGCGGCGATGGGCGGCACCACGAGCCTGATTTCCTTCGCGGCGCAGGCCAAGGGTCAGCGGCTCAACGATGCGGTCGCCGATTACGCGGCCCGCGCGGCGCGCGGCGCGGCGGTGGACCATGCCTTTCATATCTCGGTCAGCGACCCCTCCGTCCCCGCCTTCGAGGAGGACCTGCGCGCGCTGATCGCGGCGGGCCACCGCTCGATCAAGGTCTTCACGACCTACAACATCAAGCTCGAAGACGCCGACATCCTCGGGATCCTGCGCATCGCGGGCGAGGCCGGGGCGCTGACCTGCATCCATGCCGAGAATGACGCCATCATCGCCGCCGCCCGCGCGCGACTGCTGGCGGAGGGGCGCACGCGGCCCATCGACCACGCCGCCTCCCGCCCGCGCGAGGCCGAGATCGAGGCGGTCGCCCGCATGTGCCGCCTGGCCGAGGTGGCGGGCGCGCCGGTGATGATCTTCCACGTCTCGACGGCGGAAGCCGTGGCCGAGATCGCCGCCGCCCGCGCCCGCGGCGCGCCCATCTGGGCCGAGACCTGCCCGCATTACCTGTTCCAGACCGAGGCCGTGCTGGACCGGCCCGGGATGGAAGGTGCGAAATGGATGTGCTCGCCCCCGCAACGGACCGAGGCCGACCAGGCGGCGCTCTGGGCCGGGCTGGCGGCGGGGCATCTGCAGCTCGTGTCATCGGACCACGCGCCCTATCGGTATGACGAGACGGGGAAATTCTCGAACGGCCCCGACGCGCCCTTCCCCGCCATCGCCAATGGCATGCCGGGGCTGGAGCCGCGCCTGCCCCTGATGTTCGACGCGATGGTGAGCGGCGGACGGCTGGGGGAAGCGGGGTTCGCCCGGCTGACGGCCGAGGCGCCCGCCGATCTTTACGGGCTCCCCGGCAAGGGCCGGATCGCGCCGGGATGCGACGCCGACCTCGTGCTCTGGGACCCGGCCCGCGCCGTGACCTACGGGGCGGACGACCTGCATGACAACGTGGGCTACAACCCCTGGGAGGGGCGCCGCGTCACCGGCTGGCCCGTCGCTACCTTCCTGCGCGGGCAGGCGGTGATGCGCGAGGGCGACTACCTCGGCCAGCCCGGCGCGGGCCGATGGCTGAAGCGCGCGGCCATCGGAACACGGCGGGAAGACATCACGGGAGAGGCATCATGACCGACAGACCCACCACGCCGAACGTGCTCGCGATCACCTTTCTCTACTACAAGGACCTTCCGCGCGCCTTCGCCTTCTACCGCGACGTGATGGGCTTTCCCCTCGCCATCGACCAGGGCGACCTGGCGAAGATCGTCCGGATCGCGCCGAACGCGCATCTCGGGCTGGTGGACGAGGCGAAGGGCATGAACGACTGGCAAGAGGACAAATGTGTACAAGTCTGTGTAAGGGTTGAGGATGTCGATGCCTGGTACGCCTACCTGGCCGAAAAACAGGTGGCCGGCCTGTCAGAAATGTTCGAAAATGACAAGATCGGAATCCGCGCTTTCGTCTTCCGCGACCCCGAGGGCTACCAGGTCGAGATCCAGCAGGCGACGCGATGACCGGCACGCTCTTCGTCATCAACCCCAACTCGTCGGACACCGTCACCGAAGGCATCGCCGAGGCCATCGCCCCCCTGCGCAACCTGCCCGCCCCGGTCACCTGCCTGACGCTGGCCGAGGGCCCGCCCGGCATCGAGAGCCAGGCCCAGGCCGACGAGACCATCGCGCCGATGCTCGCGCTCGCCGCCCGGCTGGAACCGGAGGCCGCGGGCTATGTCGTCGCCTGTTTCGGCGACCCCGGCGTCCACGCGCTGCGCGACCGGACGGCGAAGCCCGTCCTCGGCATCCAGGAGGCCGCCGTGGCAACCGCGCTGACGCTCGGCCAGCGCTTCGGCATCATCGCGATCCTGCCCGCGTCGATCCCGCGGCACCTGCGCAGCCTCGGCGCGATGGGCGTTCTGGACCGGCTGGCCGGCGACCGCGCGCTGAACCTCGGCGTGGCCGAACTGGCCGATCCCGACGTGACGGAGACCCGCCTGATCGAGACGGGCCGCGCCCTGCGCGACCTCGACGGCGCCGAGGTGCTCATCCTCGGCTGCGCGGGCATGGCGCGCTACCGCGCCACGCTGGAGCAGGCGCTACAGATCCCCGTCATCGACCCCTGCCAGGCCGCCGTCGCCATGCTGCAAGGGCGCATCGCGCTAGACCAGACCCACAGACCCGGAGGAGGCTGACATGCCCAAGCCCGTTCTGCTCGACGAAACCGCCAGGGGCGTCTTCACCATCGCCGCCACCCCCTTTCTGCCGGACGGGTCGCTCGACCCCGAAAGCCTCGACCGGATGGTCGATTTCTACGAGGAAAAGGGGGCGACCGGCCTCACGATCCTCGGCATGATGGGCGAGGCGGGCAAGCTCTCGGACAAGGAGAGCAGGATCGTCATCGACCGGGTGACCGCGCGCGCCAGCGTGCCGGTCGTCGTCGGCGTCTCGGCACCGGGGCTCGCGGCGGTCAAGGCGATGGCAAAGGCCGCGATGGACCGCGGGGCCGCGGGCGTGATGGTCGCACCCACGGCGGGGCTCAGGACGGACGAACAGATCATCGGCTATTTCGAGATGGTCGCGGATGCGCTGGGGGATATCCCCTGGGTGCTGCAGGATTTCCCGCTGGTCACCGGCGTGCAGATCACGCCCAGGGTGCTGCGCACGATCTTCGACGCCTGCCCCACTTGCGTCATGCTGAAGCACGAGGATTGGCCGGGTCTCGAGAAGATCAGCGCGCTGAGGCGCATGGAGGAGGACGGCGCGCGCCGTCTGTCGATCCTCTGCGGCAACGGCGGCCTCTTCCTGCTTGAGGAGATGCTGAGGGGCGCCGACGGCGCGATGACCGGCTTCGCCTACCCCGAGATGATGGCCGAGGTCGTGAGCCTGGTGGCGGCGGGCGACGAGGGGCGCGCGCGCGACCTCTTCGACGCCTACCTGCCGCTCATCCGCTACGAGAGCCAGCCGGCCCTCGGCCTTGCCATCCGCAAGTACACGCTCGCCAAGCGCGGCGCCATTGCCCACCCGACGGTGCGCCGCCCCGGCCCCGCGCTGAGTGCCGCGACCATCGCCGAGACCGAGGCGCTGATCGCCCGGCAGGAGGCGCGGCTCGCCGCCCTGGGCTAGGGCAGGTTCTCGCGCAGGATGAGGCGCGGGGCGAGCGGCACGGGGGTCGTGCGCTCCCCCTGCGCGGCGCGCGCGAGCAGCGCGAAGGCGGTCTGGATCTCCTCGGCGCCCGACTGGTCGATCACCGCGTCGAGCGTCCCGTCGAGCAGAAGCGCCTTGTTTTCCACGGTGGCCTCATGCGCGACGAAGACCACGTCGCGCCGCCCTGCGGCGGCAAGGGCCGCCCCGATGCCCACGGTCCCGCCGCCCGCGTTGTAGAGCCCGACAAGGTCGGGATGCGCGGCCAGCAGCGCCAGCGCCTCGGCCCGCGCCTTGGCCCTGTCCTCGCGGCTTTCGCGCAGCTCGAGGAGGGGCTCGAGCGGCTGGCGATGTTTGTCCTCGGGATCGATCACGTGATGGAGATGC
>WVSO01000124.1 GCA_015689745.1 Rhodobacterales bacterium HKCCSP123
GGCCGCGCCCTGCGCCAGCCCCTCGGCGTAGCGCGGGCTCATCGCCATGGCGAGGTCCGAGGGCCCGGCGGCCGAAGGTTCGGCCACGCCCGTGACGACGATGTCGAGTGCGCCGACGGCCTCGGCCCCCAGCGCGCGCGCCAATTCCCTGATCGTGTGGCCCGACATGGCCGCCCCCGCTGATGCTCTCTCCGCGGGGGACAGGCTTAGCTGGAGACCTCGGGCATGACCACCCCGCGCGACTGGATCGCGCGGCTCAGGATCGCGTTGCGGCCGTAGATGTCATCCCGCGTCTGCAGGCGGCCGTCGCTCTCGACCCAGGCCGTCCAGTAGGTCAGGTGGACCGGGATATGCTCCTCGAGATCGACCTGCGTCTCCGTCCCGGTCGCGCGGATGCCCTGGAACAGGCCGACCGGATCGTCGGTCTGCCGCTCCAGCAGGTGATAGGCGAACTCGTGCGGATCGGCGAGCCGGATGCAGCCCGAGGAATAGGCCCGCACGGGACGATCCATCAGGTGCTGCTCGGGCGTGTCGTGCAGGTAGATCGCGTGGCGGTTGGGGAACATGAACTTCACCGACCCCAGCGCGTTGCGCGGTCCGGGCGGCTGGCGCAGGTCGAAGGGGAAGTTGGCCACGGTGTAGCGGCTCATGTCGATATTGGCCGGGTTCACCGGCCGGCCGTTCGACATCAGCTGCAGGTAGCTGCCCTGCCCGGCAAGGATGCCGGGAATATAGCTGCGCTGCGCGATCGAGCGGGGGACCCACCAGCTGGGGTTGATCACCATGTGCTCCATCTCGTCGGAGAACTCGGGCGTCTGGCGGTCACGGGCGCCGATCACCGAGCGCGTGACGAAGGTCACCTCGCCATTGTCGATCACGCGGGTGTGGAAATCGGTGAGGTTCACGAAGATCAGCCGGTCGTGCAACTCGCCATCGTTCAGCCAGCGGTGCCGCTCCATCGCGAGGACGACCTCGTTCCAGTGATCCTCGATCGACCGGTTGACCGCGGCGATGGTCTGGGCCCCGGCGATGCCGTCGGGCTCGATCCCGTTGTTGGCCTGGAAAGCCACGACCGCCGATTGCAGCGTCGCGTCGTATTCCGCCGTCGCCGAGCGCTCGAGGTAGCCCATCCGCATCAGCCGGTTGCGCAACGCGATCACCGGGCCGCCCGTGTCGCCGGGCCGCAGGCTGCCGGCCTGCACCGTCGGGCCGTAGCCACCGTTGGCCGCCAGCTCCTCGAGGTCGAGTTTCATCCGCATCAGGCGATTGTAGCCCGCACCGCGCGGCGGCAGGTTTGCGATGTATTCGTGGGGGTTGCTCTCCAGGAACTCCGTCATCAGCGCGTAGGGGTCGCGATGTGGCTGGTCCTGGAAGATGTCGGGAATGAGCTCGGACGGGTCGAGGAAACCGCCGTGCACGTCTTGCGCGTAGCGCAGGAACAGGCGGCTTGCCATCACGTCGGCCTGCCCGCGCAGGTAGGGGTTGGTGGCCCCGCGGAAGGCCTCGCGCAGCCCCTCGAGGTCATACCGGTCGGTGGGCAACCCGTGGTTGCCCGCCTGCTCGAGCGCGCGCAGCAGCGCGTTGCGGCGATCGGCGGCCTCGGACACGGTCCAGACCGGCTCGAAATCGCGGTCGCGGTAGAAGGCGACGAGGCTTTCGTCCGACGCGGCCGCCTCGGCAATCGCCTGTCGCAGCGCGGAAAAGGCCTGCGCCTGCACCGGTTGCGGCGCAAGTGCCGTCAGGGCCACGGGCGCAAGCGCCAGCGCGGCGGAGATCATCGAAATGCGGGCCAGTCGAAACGGCATGGGGCGTCCTCGGTCCTGAAAAATTCGTGTCACGCGTCTGTGATGACAGTCTGCGGAGGGAATCATGCAGGTGTCCATTCACATTTTCGCAAGTCTTTTCCTATAGCTTCGTGTCATCAACGAAGGATTTGCCGCCCACCGTTGCATGACCGGCGCGTCGGCCGGCGTCGCCGGGTCCGGCAACACCACCGCAGCCAGCGCGGGATCCAGCCGGCAGACTCGTGTCAAACGGCGGAAATCTGCCGAAAAGCCGGGATTACTCACAGGGAGACACTCCAGCCTCTTCCAGATTTGTGTCGATTGTGTCATTCATCTCACAGCGCTTGTGGGGGCGGCACGCAGAAAAGGACTTCAGAAGAGGTCAGCGGCCGTTTGGACGGGCAAGACATGGGGCAATCTGACCAATGACAGATACGAATTTCTCGCGCCGCGCGCTTCTCCGCGCGTTCGCTGCGACAGCCGTGACAGCGGCGCCGGTGATGGCCAATGCCACCGGCCTTCTGCGCGGAGCAGGCGATGTCCGCCGCATCCGGATGTACAACGGCCGCGCCGGCGAGAGCATCGACATGATCTACTGGATCGAAGGCGACTACATCGCGCCCGCCCTGGAAGAGATCAATTACTTCATGCGCGACTGGCGCAACGACCAGGTCCACCCGATCGACGCGCGCACCGTCGACATCATGACCGCCGCGCATCGCCTTCTCGAAACGTCCGAACCCTACATGCTTCTTTCGGGCTACCGCAGCCCCGAGACGAACGCGATGCTGCGCAGCCGCTCCTCGGGGGTCGCGCGCAACTCGCTGCACATGCAGGGCGAGGCCGCGGACCTGCGCGTCAACTCGCGCTCGGTCAACCAGATCTACCAGGCCGCACGCGCCTGCAACGCGGGCGGCGTCGGCCGCTACTCGCGCTCGAACTTCGTCCACATGGACTGCGGCCCGGTCCGCACATGGGGCGGCTGAGGGCGGCTGACCGCCCTACCCTGTCAGATAAGCCCGATCCCGGCGCTTCGCGACCCCTTCGCGAAGCGCTTTTTCGTGATCGCGTCCATCGTTGGACAGACCCGCCCGCGCCCCCATATTCTGCGGCACAGACCATGACGGGAGAGGCCATGACGCGCTACACCAAGGACCCCGACGCGATTGCCCGGCTCACGCCCGAGCAATACCGCGTGACGCAAGCCTCGGGCACCGAGCGGCCCGGAACCGGCAAATACCTCGGCAACAAGGAGCCGGGCATCTACGTCGACATCGTCTCGGGCGAGCCCCTCTTCGCCTCGTCCGACAAGTACGACAGCGGCTGCGGCTGGCCCAGCTTCACCAAGCCCATCGAGTCCGCCCATGTCACCGAGCTGCGCGATCTCAGCCACGGCATGATCCGGACCGAGGTCCGCTCGACCCATGGCGACAGCCACCTCGGCCATGTCTTCCCCGACGGGCCGCGCGACCGGGGCGGCCTGCGCTATTGCATCAACTCGGCCTCGCTCCGCTTCGTCCACCGCGACGACATGGAGGCGGAAGGCTACGGCGACTACCTCGATCAAGTGGAGGATCTGGCATGAGCGAACGTGCAGTACTGGCCGGCGGCTGTTTCTGGGGCATGCAGGAGCTGATCCGCCACAAGCCCGGCGTCATCGCCACCCGGGTGGGCTATACCGGCGGCGACGTGCCGAACGCGACATATCGCAATCACGGCACCCATGCCGAGGGCATCGAGATCATCTTCGACCCCTCGGTGATCAGCTACCGCGAGATCCTGGAGTTCTTCTTCCAGATCCACGACCCGACCACCAGGAACCGGCAGGGCAACGATATCGGCATGTCCTACCGCTCGGCGATCTACTACGTGGACGAGGCGCAGAAGGCCTGCGCGCTCGAGACCATCGCGGATGTGGAGGCCTCGGGCCTCTGGCCCGGTCGCGTCGTGACCGAGGTCGAACCCGCCGGCCCCTTCTGGGAGGCGGAGCCCGAGCACCAGGATTACCTCCAGCGCATTCCGCACGGCTATACCTGCCACTTCCCCCGGCCGAACTGGGTGCTGCCGAAACGGGCCGCGGCCGAGTGATGCGCCCGCTCTGAAACGGCAAAGGCCGGGCGATCCGCCCGGCCTTTTCTTCGTCGATGGGCCCGGTTCACCGGGGCTTCAGCGTGGGAATCCCCAGCATCCGCGAGAAGGACCAGCGCCGGTCCGCATCGCGCGAGACATCCTCGGACCGCGTCACCAGCGGCAGGATGAAATCGGCCATCCGCGCGTGTTTCGGGAAGATCGAGCCGGTGAAGGGCTTGCGCCGGCTGATCAGCGGGAGGGGGAAATTCGCCATGTGCTTGTGGCCCGGCACGATATGGGCAAAGGGGAATTTCCCCATGAACTTGTGACCCGGAACCAGCAGGCCGAAGGGGAAGTTCGCCATCCGCGGACCCTTGGGAATGATCGAGTTCGTTCCGGGCTTGCCGTTGATGAGCAGCGGGAAGGGCCAGTTCGCCATCCGCATGCCGCCCGGCACGAGATGGCCGAAGGGGAACTTCGCCATGAACTTGTGGCCGGGAACGATATGGCCGAAGGGGAAACCCGCCATGTGCTTGTGACCGGGCACGATATGGCCGAAGGGGAAGCCGGCCATGTGCTTGTGGCCCGGCACGATATGGGCGAAGGGGAACTTCGCCATGTACCTGTTGCCGGGCACCAGCAGACCGAATGGAAAGCGGCCGTAGCGGACGTTGTGCGGCACGAGGTGGCCGATGGGCCAGTTCGCCATGTAGGCATGGGGCTCGATGATCGACTCGGTCATGGGCTTGCGGCGGCTGATCAGGGGGATCGGCCAGTTCGCCATGTGATAGGTCGTGCTGCCCGGCACCCGCTCGCGGGTCAGCATGTGCGGGTGATCGAGCAGGATCTTGTTGGCGTTCCGCTCGGGCCCGTCGTTGACATAGGTATCCTCGACCAGGTCGCCCATGTCGACGGCACCCATCTCGCGGGCCACGTCCCGCGTGATCTGGGCGACCCCGAGCGGCCGGTAGTTCGCCCGCACCAGCACGACGGCCCCGCCGCCTGCGACTCGCTCCTGGTAGGCGCGCGCCGTGTCGGGCTCGACATGGGCGGCCGTCAGCGCCTCGGCGAGCCCGTCCGCCTTGTCGTAGATGTCCACGATACGCGGCGAGAAGCGCTGCATCTTGACCAGTTCGTGCCGGACCATGCGTGCCTTTTCGGCGCTGGCGAAATACCGCGTGATGATCTTGGTCATGGGTATCCCCTTGATTGTGTCGCCGCCTCGGCGGCGTGAAATGCGTTTTGTGCGGCGGGGGGGTCCGGTCGATCCTGCCGTGGCGGATGGTAGTGTCTGGTCTGGTCAAGGCGAGCCTGTTTGCGCTTGAGACGCAGAATGACCACCAGGGCGATGGCCAGAAGCGCCAGTTCCAGGCTGAAAACCGGCGTATAGGGTGTTTCCGGGCGGAAGAACTCGCTCCCGGGAAGGGCGACGATCACGTCGCGGATGATCCCGCCGAGCGCCACGGCGATGCCGGCAGCAGTGGCCTGCACCGCGCCCCAGGCGCCAAGCGCAAGGCCGACCTGGGCCCGCGGCGCGGCGCGCATCGTGGCCGTCAGCGTGCCGTGGCCGAAAAGGCCCGCCCCCAGCCCCGCGAGCGCGGTGCCGATGACGAACATGGCGGTCTGTCCCATCGGGCCCGCGGCGATGATGAGAAGGAAGGCGGGAATGCCGATCAGCGTGCCCTTCCAGGCCACGTCCACCGGGTCGGCCCCGTCGAGCAGCACCTTGGAGGCGACGGCGAAGCCGATCAGGCCGCCCCCCGCCAGGACCGCCGTCAGCCGCGTGGTCATCGCGACCGACAGGTCGAGCACCTGCCCGCCATAGGGTTCGAGAAGAACATCGGCCATGCCGAAGCCCATCGTCCCCAGCGCGATCACCACCAGGAGGCCGACGGCCGTGCGGCCCTCGACCAACATGCGCCAGGCATCGCGGAACTCGGGGTGGGTCTCGACCCGGGCGGCGCGCGCGCGGTCGCGCGGCTCCTGTTTCCAGAGCGCCAGCAGGTTCAGCGTCACGGTCACGACCGCCGCCCCCTGCACCACCTGCACCAGCTTGCCGGGCGTATAGGGCTCGAGGAGCCAGCCGAAGACCAGCGCCGAGCCGATCATGCCCACAAGGAGCATGACATACATCAGCCCCACGACCTTTGGCTGCTCCTCGACCTCGACGAGGTCGGTGGCGAGCGCCAGGCCCACGGTCTGCACCGTGTGCACGCCCGCCCCGACGAGCAGGAAAGCCAGCGCAGCGGCCGACTGGCCGATCCAGGCCGGCGCATCCGCGGCCTCCTCGAACCCGGAGAGCACGAGGAGCGCGAAGGGCATGATGGCGAAGCCCCCGAACTGAAGCATCGTGCCCTTCCAGATGTAGGGCACGCGCCGCCAGCCGAGGGCCGATTTGTGGATGTCCGACTTGTAGCCGATCAGCGCCCGGAACGGCGCGAAGACCAGCGGCAGGGCAAGCATCACGCCCACCAGGGTTGCCGGCACGCCCAGTTCCACGATCATCACGCGGTTGAGGGTTCCGACCAACAGCACCAACGCCATGCCGACGGTCACCTGGAAGAGCGACAGGCGCAGCAGCCGTGACAGCGGCACCGCCTCGGTCGCGACATCCGCGAAGGGCATGTAGCGCATGCCGATTGTCTGTATCTTGCGGAGCGCGGTATCGCGAAAGCTGAACATGTCTCTAACGGAAGTCGATCCGCCCGTTCACCGGGGGCGGTCCGGGGTCGGGCCGGGGGCGCGGGACTTGCCGCCGCCTCCGACCCGTGTGTCACGGTCGTTCGGCATACGCCCTGCCCCTATTGCCGCAAGGCGGCCTGGGTCAGATCGTCCACCACCAGCGTCGCGGTGCGCCCGTCGGGCAGGATCACGCGCATCGACTGCGTGCCATCGGCATTCGCCTCGATGAACATCGGCAGATCGGCTGTCGCCTCTCCGGCCGCCGGAAGCACCGACTGCTCGGTCGAAAGCGACGCGGTATCGCCGCTGGACGAGCCCGTCACGTAAGGGCCATACCAGGAGCCGACACCGGCACCGATCACGGAGACATGCACCGCGAGCGAGGCGACGGCCACGCCGGTCAGGAAGAGGGGAACGCCCACGGTGGGTTTCACCACGAGCCACATCTTTGCATTGTTCATGATGTGCCTCCCTTCAGCCGAGCCACGGCGTGGACACGGCGACCAGCACATGCGCCAGGAGCGCGATCGCGCCGAAGACACGTGTGCCGTCGATGAGGTAGCTGTGCACCTCTTCTGCTTCTTTCAGGGTCAGACCGGTCGGCCAGACCTTATCGGGATCGTCGGACATCCTCCGCCCCTCCTTTCTCTCGTTTGACATGGCGGGCGGGATGCCTCGCCGTTACAAGGGCCTGGCCGGGGCGACGGACCGGAACCCTAGGGTCAGAGTGTCACGCCGACTTGACAACTTCAACTGTAAACTTCCCGGTACGGCGCAATCCGCGCCGAACGGGGCGTCATTCCTGCAAAAAGAAACGCCTCAGCGCGCCCGAGACTGTCAGGCAAACGTGACACCGGGGTCGAATCAACGGGGAATCAGAGCGCGCGGGCGGCGCTGTGCGGCAGCAGCCGCTCTGCCGTCTCCCGGCTGCAGAGCTCGGTCGCCTCGGTGGTGACCGCCGCGCTGGCCGCCGCGCAGCCACGGCTCAGGACCTCCGGCAGGGGCAGGCCG
>WVSO01000125.1 GCA_015689745.1 Rhodobacterales bacterium HKCCSP123
GCCGCCGGGTGCCGGGCCGTTGGTGGGGGTGCAGGCCGCGAGCGCGAGGGCCGCGGCGAGGGTCAGGCGAGCGACCATCGGCGGGGAGCCTTCCGTTTGCCTTGAAACGCTGGCCGATCCGCACGCCCCGCGTCAACCGCGGCGGGCGGTCTCGCGCAGCCAGTCGCCGGCGACCGTGACCCTGTCGCATCCCGCCAGCGGCAGGAGGCGGTCGAGCTCGGCCATCAGCCGCGCCTCGCGGCCCCGGCCCCAGCGGACACCGGGTTCGGGCCAGAGCGCGCGCAGATGGAGCGCCCCCGATTGCCGGTCGGCGGTGATATCCGCGCGCGCGACGATGCGCGCGCCCTCGAGAAGCGGGAAGACGTAGTAGCCATACCGGCGCTGCGCCTCGGGGACGAAGATCTCGATCCGGTAGTGGAAGCCGAAGAGCCGCTCGGCCCGTTTGCGGTCGCGGAGAGCCGGGTCGAAGGGGCTGAGAACGCGCATCCGGGGCGGCGCCTCGGGCAGGTCGGCCAGGCCGTCGAGGGTATCGGGGCGGAGCAGGACCTTGCGGGGGCTGCCGTCCGCCGTCTCGATCTCGGCCTCGGTGATCTCGCCGCGTCCGAGCGCCCGGGCGGCCCAGTCCTTCGCCTCGGCCGGTGTGACCAGTGCGAAAAAGGCCGCGAGTTCGCCCGAGGTGGCGAAGCCGAGACGGTCGAGCGCGGCGTTGCAGGCCCAGTCGATCACCTGCGGCTCGGGGATCCGGGCGTGGAGATGCCCGGGCGGGATCACCCGTTCGGTCAGGTCGTAGAACTTGCGGAACCCCTCGCGCCGGGTGACGGCAAGCTCGCCACACCGCCAGAGGTATTCGAGTGCGGTCTTCGACGGATGCCAATCCCACCAGCCGGTCGATTTCTCGGGCCCTCTGTCGCCGATCTCGGCCGAATGAACGGCGCCATGCTCGGTCACGTGATGCAGGACGGTCTCGATCTCGTCGTGGAAGGCGGACCCGTGCCAGTCCTTCCAGCGCAGGCGCAGGCGCTCGCGGTCGCGGGCGAACCTCAGGCGCCAGTGCGGAAAGAACTCGACGGGAACGATGCTCGCGTCATGGGTCCAGTGCTCGAAGGTGGCGCGGGCGCGGTCGTTGAGCCAGCGCAGTCCGGGCGGGCGATACGCGGGGCGGCGCGAGAACAGGATGAGGTCGTGGGCGCGGGCCAGCGTGTTGACGCTGTCGACCTGAACGAAACCGAGGCGGTGGATCAGGGCCGCGAGATCCGAGCCCTTCCCCGTGCCGGATGGGCGGTCCATGAGCGCATGCGCCTGGAGGAACAGACGCCGTGCGGTGAGGTTGTCGATGCGCTGCATTGCGGTCCTCCGGACGGGCATCCTTGGGCCTTGGGCGGGCGGATGGCAAGCCGGTCCGTCGGTCCTTCCCCGGCGATCCCGCGCCGCAAGACGCCTGGGCAAGGCCAACCTGCGGCGTGGCTCGGCCTTCGGCCTGCGCCCACGACCGCGGTGGCACCGCGGACGCGGTGCGGCTGCGCCCGGCATGGCGCTTGTCGCGCGGGATGGACGCGTCGTTCCCGAAGGGGGGCTCTGCCCCCGTCGCATGCGCGACTCCCCCGGGATATTTGAGAAACGGAGAAACGGGGGATCGGCGCCACGATACACGGGGCAATGCGCGCAACCCGCCCCGCTTCTCCGTTTCGCAAATATCCCCGCCGGAGGCTCCCGAAACCGCCACGGGCGCATCCGGCAACGCGCAGCACGGCCCTTGCTACACAGGCCCAGCGCAGCAAGGAGCGGCCCCAAAGGGGCCCGACGCGCTGCGCCGCCGGGTCGGAGCCGAAGGCTCCGAAACACCCGGCAGAGGCGTGCTCAGTCGGCCCAGGTCCAGGGGCGTGTGAACGCGCCCAGCACCTGTGCGACGGCGGCCTCGTCGGGTTCGCCGGTGGCGCGCAGACGGGCGACGAGGCCGAGCTTCTTGTCCTCGTCCACGTGGTCGACATGGACCGGCAGATCGGCCTCGGCCAAGGCCGCATCGTAGACGCGGGTGATCGCGCGCTTTCGCAGGTCGGGTTTGAATATCTTGCCCACCGCGGTCTTCGGCAATTCCTCCAGCACCTCGAGATACTTCGGCACCGCGGCGCGTTCGTGGATATGCTCGCGGCACCAGGTCATCAGCTCGTCCGTCGAGGTGTCGGCGCCCGAGACTAGTTCGACATAGACGCACGGCAGTTCGCCCGAGAAGGCGTCGGGCTGGCCGATCGCGCCGGCGAAGGCGACGGCGGGGTGGCCGGCAAGCGCCTCCTCGATCTCGGCGGGATCGATGTTGTGGCCACCGCGAATGATCAGGTCCTTCGCGCGCCCGGTGATCCAGATGTAGCCATCCGGGTCGATCCGGCCGAGATCGCCGGTCCGCAGCCAGGCGTCGTGGTAGTAGAGGCCGCGGTTCTTGTCGGCCTCCGTATAGGTGCCGTCGGCGCGCACGCCGGGGTTGGCGACGCAGATCTCGCCCACCTCGTCCACCTCGCATTCGAGGATGCCGTGGGGCGTCTCCTTGAGGATCTTGACGTCGCAATGCGGGAAGGGCACGCCGACCGAGCCGATCTTCTTCTCACCATCCACCGGGTTGCAGGAGACGAGGCAGGTCGCCTCGGTCAGGCCGTAGCCCTCGACCAGCGTGATGCCCGCGGCCCTCTCGAAGCGGTGGAACAGCTCCACGGGAAGCGGAGCGGAGCCGGAAAAGGCGGTCTTGACCGTGGAGACATCGGCATTCACCGGGCGCTGCATCATCGCGGCGATGGCGGTGGGCACGGTGATGATGAAACTGACCTTCCAGCGCTCGACCAGCTTCCAGAAATTGTCAAACACCCCCTCGCCCCGGTAGCCCTGCGGGGTGGGCAGGATCATGTGACCGCCCGAGGCGATCATCGCCATGAGGATCACGTGGCAGGCGAAGACGTGGAAGAGCGGCAGGGGGCAGATCACGTTATCCTCTTCGGTGAAGAGCAGCGTGTGGCCGATCCAGCCGTTGTAGATCATCCCCGAATAGCTGTGCTGGGCGACCTTGGGCATGCCGGTGGTGCCGCCGGTGTGGAAATAGGCGGCCACGCGGTCGCCCTTCGCGTCCTCGAAGGTCAGGCGATCGCGGGGGTGTTTGGCCACCTCGCTCGCCCAGTCGACGACGCGGGCGTGGTGGCCCGTGGGGTTCTTCGGGCGGATGAAGGGCACGATGAATTTCTTGAGCCCCGTCAGGTAGCGCAGCAGGTCGACCTCGATCACGACCTGCACGCCGGGGGCATTGCGCACGGCCTCGGCCATCTTCTGTGCCACGTCGGTCTTCGGGAACTCCCTGAGCGTGACGACGACCCTGGCGTTGGTCTCGCGCAGGATGGCCGCGATCTGTTCGGGTTCGAGAAGCGGGTTGATCGGGTTGGCGATGCCGGCGACGGCCCCGCCAAGAAGCGTGACGACCGTTTCGGTGCAATTCGGCAGGACATAGGCGACGGTGTCGGTTTCCTTCACGCCCATGGCGCGGAACATGTTGGCCGCCTGGGTGACGCGGGCGTGAAGCTCGGTCCAGGTGAGGGTCTCGGCAGGGTCCTTCGGACCCGAGAACATCTGGAAGCTGGTGGCGTTGCGGGACCCGTGCCGCTCCTTCGTCTTCGACAGGAGCGCATAGAGCGTGCTGGCCGGCTGGCTCTCGGGCCAGGGCATCTCGGCTTCGATGGATTTCACGTCTTCGACGCTGGCGAACCGGACCATGGCGCCGTCCCTCCCCTTGTCCCTTCGCGGCACGCCGTTCCCTGCGCGCAGCCGCCCCTCTCCGGCAGGAGCATGGGTGGATTGACCCTGTCACGCAAGCGTAACGCAGCGATACGGGCGCAGTTTACTCGGCGGCAAGGCCTTCGGTGAACTGCAGACGGGCGAGGCGCGCGTAGAGCCCGCCCTGCGCCACGAGGCTGTCATGCGTGCCCTCGGCCACGATCCTGCCTGCCTCGAAGACGAGGATGCGGTCGGCCTGTTTCACGGTGGCGAGCCGGTGCGCGACGATGAGCGTGGTGCGCCCTTCGGAGAGGTGCGAGACGGCCTCCTGCACCGCGCGTTCGCTTTCCGCGTCGAGAGCGCTTGTCGCCTCGTCCAGCAGAAGGATCGGCGCGTCGCGCAGGATCGCGCGGGCGATGGCGATGCGCTGTTTCTGCCCGCCCGACAGCATCAGGCCGCGCTCGCCCACGTAGGTGTCGTAGCCCTGCGGCAGCGCGCTCAGGAAGTCATGCGCCGCGGCGGCGCGGGCGGCGGCCTCGACCTCGGCATCGCTCGCGTCGGGGCGACCGAAGCGGATGTTCTCGCGCGCGGAGGCGGCGAAGATGACCGGGTCCTGCGGCACGAGCGCCATGGCAGCGCGGAAGGTCTCGCGTTTCATGTCGCGCAGGTCGAGCCCGTCGAGGGTGATCCGCCCCGAGGCCGGGTCGTAGAAGCGCAGGAGCAGCTGGAAGATCGTGGTCTTGCCGGCGCCCGAAGGGCCGACGAGAGCCACGGTTTCACCGGGCCGGATTGTCAGCGACACGCCGGCGAGCGCGTGATCCTCAGGCCGGGTCGGGTAGGAGAAGCGGACGTCCTCGAAGGCGATTTCCCCGCGCCCGCCCATCGGCAGCGGACGGCCGGCGGCGGGTTCGGCGACGGTGTCCTCGGTGTTCAGCAACTCGACCAACCGCTCGGTCGCGCCGGACGCCCGCTGCAACTCGCCCCAGATCTCGGAGAGCGCGCCGACCGATCCGCCCACCATGATGGCGTAGATCAGGAACTGGATCAGCTCGCCGACGGACATGGCATCTGCCCGAACGTCGCGCGCGCCGATCCAGAGGACGCCGACGATGCCCGCAAAAACGAGCGAGATGACGATGATCGTCATCACGGCCCGCGTCGCGATCCGCCGCTTGGCGCTGTCGAAGCTGCGCTCGGTGACGGTCGCGAACTGGAGGGCCGAGGGGCGTTCATGCGTGAAGGCCTGCACGGTCTGAACCGCGATCAATGCTTCGGAGGCATTGCCCGAGCTTTCGGCGATCCAGTCCTGGCTTTCGCGGCTGAGGGTCCGCAGGCGGCGCCCCAGCAGCACGATGGGCACGATCACCAGCGGCACGATCAGCAGGACAGCGCCCGACAGCTTGGGCGAGGTGATAAACATCAGAACGAGACCGCCCAGCAGGATCAGCAGGTTGCGGAGCGCGATGGACACCGAGGAGGAAATCACGCTGAGCAGAAGCGTGGTGTCGGTGGTGATCCGGCTGAGCACCTCGCCGGTCATGATCCTTTCGTAGAAGGCGGGGCTCATCCCGATCATCCGGTCGAAGACGGCCTTGCGAATGTCGGCCACCACGCGCTCGCCCAGCCTCGTGACGAGGTAGAAGCGCAGCGCGGCGCCGCCCGCGAACACGACGGCCACCCCGAGAAGCGCGAGGAAATACTGGTCGAGCAACTCGACGCTGCTGGTCTCGAACCCGTCGACGACCCGGCGCACCGCCAGCGGCAGCGTCAGCGAGACCATGGCCGTCAGGATCAGCGCGCCCACGGCGGCGGCGAGCATGGCCTTGTAGGGCGCGAGGAAGGGGCCCAATGCGCGCAGGCTGCCGATGCGCCTCGACTTGGCACGCTCCTCCGTGGCACTGCCCGGACCTGCGGGCCTCGTGGTTGTCTCTTGCGCGTCTGTCATGCGGCCTGTCGCATCCCTGTTCGGAACGCGGTTACAGCCCGCGCCGGGCGCCCGCAAGGGGACGGGGTGCCGCGCCGCCGGTCCCCCACCGGTCGCCCGGCAGGCGCGGGGCTTCGGCGGCGACCCGCCCGGGAGACAACACGAGAAGGGGAATACCGCCGGAGGACAAAAAAAACGCATGCCGAGGCCGCGCGGACGCGCTAGGTTCGAGCGAAGGCGGCAGGCCGCTTCGGTGCTGCCCGGCCTGCGTTCGAGTCGGTGTTGTTAACGAGTGAAGGAGCGTTCCCCGATGTGCATGACCTGTGCGATGTTCAACCCGTTCGGTGGGGACTGGCTCCATGCGGCGGGGACCGACAGGACGATCGACGAGTCGACCCTTCCGGGCGGGGATGCGCCCGATGCTGCCGACCCGACGGTTCAGCTCGAGGTCGGCGACACGGTCAACGGCGAGCTTGACGGCGCGTTCGACTGGGATTGGTACTACGTCGAGTACGAGGCCGGCCAGACCTACACGTTCACCGTGACGCCCGGCACGCTGGGCGATCCGCTGCTGTGGTTTGCGGATGAGAACGGCGAAAGGTTCATCAACGTCGACTTCGGCTACTGGGGCGAAGAGGAAGTCTTCGTCTACACCGCCACGACCAGCGGGTCGGGCTACATCGTCGTGGACAGCTATTACAACACGATCAACGAAAACGACCCCGACATCGGGACGGACACGGGCACCTATTCGCTGAGCGTGACCGCTGTGCCGACACCGCCGCCGCCACCGCCCGGCACGACCGACCCGCTGGCCTCCATCGACGGAACCTACGCGGCACCGAGCGTGATCAACGTCTATTTTGCGCCGGGCGGCGTGGGCTTCTCGGACGCGTTCGAACCGACGGTCACCACCGGCGGCTGGAGTGAATTCGAGATCCAGCAGGCCCAACTGGCCTTCGAGCTGTTCGAGAATGTGGCGAACCTGACCTTCAACTACGTCGAGGATCCGAACGCCGCCGATTTCTTCATGGTGGAACGGCCGGGTGACGATCTTCTGGGGTATTGGGCCGTGGGCGGGGTCGATGTCACCCTGGACGGCGTGACCCACACGGGTCTCGACGGGCATGGCGTCTTCTACGGGGACGGGTTCGGATGGAACGATCCGGGGCTCGTGCAGGGTGGCTACGGCTTCATCACGCTCATCCACGAGATCGGTCACGGGCTCGGGCTGATGCACCCGCATGACACGGGCAACGGCACGACCATCATGAGCGGCGTGACGCAGGCCGGGTTCTTCTCCTACACGACGGGACATTTCGACCTGAACCAGGGCATCTACACCACGATGAGCTACAATGACGGCTGGCAGACCGCACCGCACGAGGTGTCGCCGGCGGACACCTACGGCTTCCAGGGGACTCCGATGGCCTTCGACGTCGCCATCCTGCAGGCGACCTACGGTGCCAACATGAGCTACAACACAGGCGACGACACCTACGTGCTGCCCACCGCCAATGCGCCCGGCGCCTTCTACGCGGCGATCTGGGACGCGGGCGGCACCGACACGATCGTCCACACCGGCAGCACGGCGGCCGTGATCGACCTGCGCGAGGCGCCGCTCATTTCCGACGAGAACGGCGGCGGATACGTGTCCCATGTCCAGGGCATCCACGGAGGCTTCACCATCGCCGCCGGCGCCAGCATCGAGAACGCGACGGGCGGCGGCGGGGCGGATACCATCATCGGCAACGACCTGGGCAACGTGATCCAGGGCCTTCAGGGCAACGACTGGCTCGAGGGCGGCGGGGGAGACGACGTGATCCGCGGCAACCTGAACGCCGACACGATCGACGGCGGGTCCGGGT